>CAYZVH010000043.1:0-19560 GCA_964481755.1 uncultured Bacteroides sp.
ACGGCGTGTTCCAACGCATCTTCAGCGACAACAAGCGCAAGGTGACCACCATGAAGGTGCTGGCCAACGGCGACGTGTGGGTGCACATCGAAGGCGGCGACCTCTACCGCATCTGCACGGACGACCCCAAGCAGCTGGTAGTACGCCGCATCGCCCACATCGAGACACCGATACTCTCCACCTTCACCCACGTGGACAAGGACAAGAGCAGCAACGTGTGGTTTCTCACCGCCAAGGAGCTCTACCAGTACAACACCGTCACCCGGAAGTTCACCTACCACCTCATTGGCAACCGCGAGAAGAACTTCTACTGCCAACGGCGCTACGTCAACGACTTCCTGCTGGGCTCCGACAACGGACGCATCTACCGGTTCGACCCGAGGAACCGGCGCTACTCGGTCATCGAGCTCCCCACCCCGTCGCCCATCCGCAACCTGAAGGGATTCAGCAGGGACGAGATTATCGTCATCACCCGGGACGACGGCTTCTTCATCTACAACATGAAGACGAGAGCCTACCAGCACTACACCACCCAGAACCTGGGACTGGCGAGCAACACCATCCGAATGTTCTTCGTGGACCAGCTGAACGACTTCTGGATTACCTACGAGAGCCTCAACACCATCTCGCACATCAACCGCGCCGAGCTGAAGACGAGCCACTACACGATGAAGGACAAGAACAACGTCCCCGTCAGGACCCGCAAGCCCATACGCATCCTCGAGGGATTCGACGAACTGATACTGTTCCACACCGACAAGAACATCATCAACTATTACGACGCGGAGAAGAACGACCTGCGCCCGCTGTTCCTCTCCTCCAACCCGGAGATTATCAGCTTCAACGAGCCGGACCAGGTGGAGCTGGACAAGCAGAAGAACCTGTGGCTCACCAAGCAGAGCCAAGGCCTCATCAAGGTCTCGTTCAAGAAGAACCTCTTCAGCCTGCGCAGCCCCAACGAGCAGGACATCTACGCCTCGGAAAACAAGTTGAGTTGCGTGTTCGAGGACTATGCGCACAACCTGTGGGTGGCCAACGGAGATGGTAACACCATGCTCTACGACCCGGCCAGGCGGTTTAAAGGTTACCTCTCGCCCGACGGCAAACTGTCGTCCACGGCCGTGGCGATGAGCGTCATTACCTCCGCCGTGCAGGACCGCCAAGGCAACATCTGGCTGGGAACCGCCGACGACGGACTGATGCAGATACTCCCCATCACGACAGCCTCCGGCACCACTTACCGCATCGTCCACCACCGCCACGACGACCAGAACCCCTACAGTCTGAGCAGCAACATCGTGCAGGTGCTCCACCGCGACGCCAACGACCGGATATGGGTGGGCACCTTCGAGCAAGGCGTGAACTACATGGAGACCGACGCGCAAGGCAACGTGCGGTTCATCCACCAAGGCAACCTGCTGAAGCACTACCCCGCCACGGGCAACCGTGTCCGTTGCATCGAGACGGACAGCCACGGGAACCTGTGGATAGGCACGGCCTCGGGAGTGGTGCGCGGCGACCTGCGACAGACGAAGCCCGAGCAGATGGAGTTCACCACCATACGACGCGTTCCGGGCAACGCCAAGAGCCTCAGCAACAACGACGTGTTCGACATTCACTTCACCCGCGGTGGCGAGCTCTACTTCGCCACCTTCGGCGGAGGACTCTGCCAACTGCAGTCGTACGAAGGCCGACAGCCCGTGTTCAAGAACTTCACCAAAGCGGAAGGTCTGCCCTCCGACGTGCTGAAGAGCATCCTGGAGGCACCCAACGGCGACCTCTGGATAGCCACCGAGGACGGCCTGTGCCACTACACGGCCACCACAAAGAACTTCGAGACCTACGACAGCCGCTTCTTCCCCTCGGACATCCAGTTCATGGACGAGCGAGGCGTGTGCACCGGCGACAGCATCATGATGTTCCCCACCGACCGCGGTCTGCTGACCTTCCGCCCGCAGGACATCCACAAGGACTCCACCGCCTACCGGTTAGCGTTCAGCCACTTCTTCATCAAGGAGAAGGAGATAAAGCCCGACGGCAGCGGCATCCTGCACGACGACATCGACAAGACCACCTCCATCACCCTGTCGCACCGCGACAACTCCTTCACCTTCCGCTTCGCCACGCTGGACATGAAGTACCCCGAGAAGATACAATATGCCTACATGCTCGAAGGGTTCGACCACTGGAACAACGCGCACACCGCCCGGACGGCCACCTACACCAACATTCCCAAGGGCACCTACACCTTCCGCGTGCGCTCCACCAACAGCGACGGCGAGTGGGTGAACAACGAGCGGAGCATACAAATCACCGTGAAGCCCTCGTTCTGGGAATCCACCTGGGGCATCATCCTGCTGGTGGTCATCTTCGTCGCCGTCTCGCTGCTCACCACCTACATCTTCCTGCTGTTCTACAAACTGCGGTCGAAGATTTCCTTCGAGCAGCGACTCAACGAGATACGTACCAAGTTCTTCACCGACGTGGTGCACGAGCTGCGCACGCCGTTTACCCTCATCATCGCCCCGCTGGAACACATCCTCTCGAAGGACACCGAGCAACTGCCCGACAATGTGTACCAGGACTTGAAGCTGATACAGAACAACACCAAGCGGACGGTGAAGCTCATCAACCAGATTCTCGACTTCCAAAAGATACAGAGCGACAAGATGCACCTCTACGTGCAGCAGGTGGAGGTCACCTCGTTCGTCAAGCAGATAGCCGGCAACTTCCGCAGCCTGGCCACCGAGCAGGGCACGGACATCAAGCTCAACCTGCCTGATCATCCCGTCGCCCTGTGGATAGACTCCAACAAGATGGAGAACGTGATGTTCAACCTCATCTCCAACGCCTTCAAGTACTCGCCCAAGGGACGGGCCATAACCGTCTCCGTGAGCGAGGCCGCCGCCGAGGTGACCATCACCGTGAGCGACCAGGGCTACGGCATTCCCTCGGAGAAGCAGGCGCTGGTGTTCTCGCGCTTCGAGAACATCATCCACAACGAAGCCCTGAAGCAGCCCAGCACCGGCATCGGGCTGGCGGTGGTGAAAGAGGTGGTGGAGCTGCACAAAGGCTCCATCGACCTGCAGAGCACCGTCAACGAAGGCTCCACCTTCACCATCCACCTGCCCAAAGGGAAGGACCACTTCGACAAGAACACCGAGTTTGTGCTCGACAACTACGAGTCGTCCACGGAGCAGCAACAGGCAACGATAGAGGACACGCTGGAGGACGCCGAGAACAAGGAGGCCGACGAGAACATCGAGACCATCCTGGTGGTGGAGGACAACAACGAGTTGCGCAACTTCCTGCAGAGCATACTCTCCGAGCAGTTCCGCGTCATCGCCGCCGCCGACGGCAAGGAGGGACTGAAGAAAGCGCGCCTCTACTACCCCGACATGATAGTCAGCGACGTGATGATGCCCGAGATGGACGGACTGACAATGGTCCGCCAAATACGCGCCAACAAGGAGATAAGCCACACACCCATCATCCTGCTCACCAGCAAATCGGCCGTGGAGAGCGAGATAGAAGGACTGAAGCTGGGCATCGACGACTACATCACCAAGCCCTTCAGCGCCAGCCTGCTGAAGGCGCGCATCATCAACATCTTCGAGACCCGCAAACGCATACAGGCGCTCTACTGCTCGCAACTCATCGCCTCGGGCGACAAGGCGGACGACACCTTCACCCTGGACGGGAAGTACTCCGAGTCCATCTCCAAGGAAGACCGCTCGCTGCTGAAGGAAATCGTCAAGATCATCAACAGCCACGACTCCGAGCAGGACTCCATCCACGAGGAGATAAAGCAGGCCACGGGGCTGAGCAGCTCCACCGTACTGCGTAAGATAAAGTTCATCACCGGAATGACCACCAACGACTTCATCAAGAACGTGCGCGTGAACAGGGCCGCCGAGCTGCTGAAGGAGAAGAGTGAGCTGAGCGTGAGCGAGGTGGCTTTCATCTGCGGATTCAAGGACCAGCACTACTTCAGCAAGTGCTTCAAGCAGGTCTACGGAGTGTCGCCCAAGGACTACAAGGGCGAGAGCCCCGTGGAAAATGGTGAAAACTGATTAAAAATATAGGACGGATAGTGTCACGTCACTTATTATCGCTACATTTGTCACTGTTTTAGCAAATAATAAGTATGCAAGCATCTGACAGCATTGTTATTATCCCGACTTATAACGAAAAGGAGAACATCAGTAACATCATTCGGGCGGTCTTCGGTCTCGAGAAGTGTTTCCACGTGTTGGTCATCGACGACGGTTCGCCCGATGGAACGGCAGCCATCGTGAAGTCCATGCAAACGGAATTCCCCGACCGACTCTTCATGATAGAGCGCCGCGGGAAGCTCGGACTGGGCACGGCCTACATCGTTGGCTTCAAGTGGGCCATCGAGCGGAAGTACGACTACGTCTTCGAGATGGACGCCGACTTCTCGCACAACCCCAACGACCTGCCGCGCCTCTACGCCGCCTGTGCCGATGAAGGCAACGACGTGGCCATCGGCTCGCGCTACGTCAGTGGCGTGAACGTGGTGAACTGGCCCATGGGACGGGTGCTGATGTCGTACTTCGCATCCAAATACGTGCGCATCGTCACACGGCTCAACATCCACGACACCACCGCCGGATTCGTCTGCTACCGCCGCGAGGTGCTCGAGACCATCCATCTGGACGAGATTCGCTTCAAGGGCTACGCCTTCCAGATAGAGATGAAGTACACGGCCTACAAGTATGGGTTCAAGATTAAAGAGGTGCCCGTGATATTCATCAACCGCGAGCTGGGCACCTCCAAGATGAACAGCAGCATCTTCGGCGAGGCCATCTTCGGCGTGATGCGTCTCCGCTGGGACGGATGGTTCAAGAACTACTCCCGAAAATAAGAACGTATACCTATTATATATAAGACACTCGAGTATGACCCGCACACTCATCCAGAATGCCATCCTCGTCAACGAGGGGACCGAGCAGAAAGGTTCGCTGATAATTGAAGGCGACACGATAGCGGACATCCTGCCGCAAGGCGTGGAGCCGCAAGGTCAGTTCGCCGAGGTCATCGATGCCGACGGACTCTACCTGCTGCCGGGCATCATCGACGACCACGTGCATTTCCGCGACCCGGGCCTCACCCACAAGGCGGACATGGAGAGCGAGAGCCGCGCGGCAGCAGCCGGCGGCGTGACCTCCTACATGGACATGCCCAACACCAAACCACAGACCACCACATTGGAGGCGCTGGAGGACAAGTTCGCCGAGGCCGCACAGAAGAGCTGCGTCAACTACTCCTTCTTCTTCGGCGCCACCAACGACAACAGCGACCTACTGGCGCAACTGCCTAGACAACGCGTGTGTGGCATCAAGCTGTTCATGGGCTCCAGCACAGGCAACATGTTGGTCGACAGCGAGGAGGCCTTACAGAAACTCTTCTCCGAGGCGCGGATGATCATCATGTCGCACTGCGAGGATTCGGCACTGATAGCGGCCAACACCGCACACTATAAGTCGCTCTATGGCGACGACCCCGACGTGAAGTACCACCCCGCCATCCGTAGCGAGGAGGCTTGCTACCGCTCCTCGGCCCTCGCAGTGGAGCTGGCCCGGCGCACCGGCGCCCGTCTGCACATTGCCCACGTGAGCACGGCCCGCGAGCTGGAACTCCTCTCGCACGCGCCGTTGGAGCAGAAACACATCACCGCCGAGGCTTGCATCAGCCACCTCTACTTCTGCGACCGGGACTATGAGCGGCTGGGCACCCGCATCAAGTGCAACCCCGCCATCAAGACGGAGCAGGACCGCGCCGCGCTGCGACAGGCGCTGACCGACGGACGCATCGACGTCGTTGGTACCGACCATGCGCCCCATCTGCTCAGCGAGAAACAGGGCGGCTGTCTGAAGGCCGCTTCCGGGATGCCTATGGTGCAGTTCTCGCTGGTCACCATGCTGGAGCTGGCGGACGAAGGCGTGCTCACCATCGGACAGGTGGTGGAGAAGATGTGCCACGCACCCGCCCGTCTGTTCGACGTTGCCCGCCGCGGCTACCTCCGCAAGGGCTACAAGGCGGACCTGGTGCTGCTCGCGCCCCACGACCCTTGGACGGTGAGCACCGACAACATCCTCAGCAAGTGTGGGTGGAGCCCCATGGAGGGACACACCTTCCAGTGGAGGGTGAAGCGCACCTTCGTCAACGGCACCACGGCCTACGCCAACGGCTGCGTGAACGACAATTGCCGGGGCGAAGCCTTGTCATTCGACCGATAAACAGAACTCACAGATATGCTACACCGGATTTTCCTCTTCCTGCTGTTTCTGTTGGTGGCCACCGACAGCTACATCTATCTACGCTTCGTGCAGAAACGTTGTTGGAGCAGATGGCTCAAGAGTCTCTACTGGTTGCCCTCCGTCGTGCTGGCCCTCGGACTCGTGTTGCTCACGCTCAACGACGACTTCACGCCCCGGAGCAACCAACTCGTCGGCATCTACCTGCTGGTCTACATGGCCATTACCATACCCAAAGGACTCTTCACCATCATCTCACTACTGGCGCTCCTGTTGCGATGGTGCGGCAAGAAGGTGGAGAGGATGGTCAACTGGTTGGCCCTGGCGGTCAGCCTGGCGGTGATGTACATGGTGGTCTATGGCAGCACGGCCGGTTGGCGACACTTCACCGTGAAGGAAGTGCCGTTCGCCTCCAACGACCTGCCCCGGGAGTTCGACGGTTACCGCGTGTTGCAAATCTCGGACCTCCACATAGGCACCATAGCCGGCTACCCTAGCGTGGTGCGCAAGCTGGTGCGGCTCGTCAACGACCAACACCCGGACCTGATTGTCTTCACGGGCGACCTGGTGAACCACGTCGCCACGGAACTGGACAGTGTGCAGACCATCCTCGCCGGGCTGCAGGCACCGGACGGTGTCTACTCCGTGCTGGGCAACCACGACTACAGCCTCTACTACCATTGGGCGACTGAGGAGGCGCAAGCCGCCAACCTCGAGGACCTGAAGCAGCGGGAGGCCGCCATGGGTTGGCACCTGCTCAACAACGACCACGTCATCCTGCGGCGTGACAGTGCCGCCATCGCGCTCATTGGCGTGGAGAACGACGGAGAGCCTCCCTTTCCTAGCAAGGGCGACCTGCCTCGAGCCATGCAAGGCACCAACGGGCTGTTCAAGATACTGCTGAGTCACGACCCCACACACTGGCGTCGCGAGGTGCTCCCCCACTCCGACGTCCAACTGACACTGGCGGGTCACACCCACGCCATGCAGTTCCAGCTGTTCGGCTTCACCCCCGCCTCGTGGTTCTACCGCGAGAACCAAGGGCTCTACACCGAAGGCGAACGGGCACTTTACGTCAACGCGGGCACCGGAGAAGTGATGCTTCCCTTCCGTTTTGGGGCTTGGCCAGAAATAACTCTCTTTACCTTACATCGGAATTGAAATAAATATTTATCTTTGTCGGCAACAAAAGTATTACCTATATGGGCACCATTGTTTACCGAATCTATCAAGTATGCATCGCAGCTCCCATCTTCTTGGTGCTGACGTTGCTAACCGCGCTTGTTACCATCATCGGCTCTTTCCTCGGGAAGGCCAGCACGTGGGGCTATTACCCCGGCAAGATATGGTCCAAGCTCACTTGCTTCATCCTGTTGTTACCCATCACGGTAAACGGACACGCCGACATTCACTGGAAGACCTCCTACATCTTTGTGGCTAACCATCAGGGGGCGTTCGACATCTTCTTGATTTACGGGTTCCTAGGGCGCAACTTCAAATGGATGATGAAGAAGTCGCTCCGCAACATCCCCTTCGTAGGCAAAGCCTGTGAAGCCGCCGGCCACATCTTTGTGGACAAGTCCGGACCGAAGAAGGTGCAGGAGACCATCGACCACGCCCGCCACACGTTGCAGGACGGTATGTCGCTGGTGGTGTTCCCCGAAGGGCGACGCACCTCCACCGGCCACATGGGCGATTTCAAGAAGGGAGCTTTCCAGTTGGCGGACGAGTTGCAGCTGCCCATCGTGCCGATGAGCATCAACGGCTCCTACGAAGTGTTGCCCCGCTCCGGCGGCTTCATCAAGCGCCACCGCATGATACTCACCCTGCACGAGCCCATCTACCCGCAAGGCCAAGGGCACGAGAACATCCGCGTCACCATGGAGAAAGCCTACCAAGCCATCAACGAAAGCCTCCCCGAGGAATACAAAGGGAAAGAGGGTTGAGCGGAATGGTTGGCAGTACAATTCATTCTTAAGTTTGACGAATAAATATAGGAGTTATGATACTCAAATCATTGGAAATAAAGAACCTGAGATGTTTCGAGACCTACAAGATAGACTTTACGCCCAAGACGACCATCATTATCGGTCGCAATGGTGCAGGAAAGTCAACTCTTATAGATGCCATAAAGATAGCTATCAGTTTTGTCTTCTCCAACAACAAGAAGTTGGGGAACGACTTTCTGTCGGCAGGCAATCCGTCTCTGAATGTCAACTCCTTTGCTGATACTGACTTCCGGTTTAATGCTGAGCAGGGCACTACCGCACCCGATGCCAGCGTGAAGGGGGTTGCTCGCTACAATGGCACCTCTCTTGATTGGGAACTCTATAAGCGTTCTACCTCCAATGCCTCACTCTACACCACCAAATACCAGGAAGCCTTCAATGCTTTCATGAACGAATGGAAAAACAACGGGGCAGACTTGCCACTCATAGCCTGCTTCTCAGACTCTTTCCCCCACAAAGCCACTAAGCAAACACCCTTTGCCATCAACAATATATTGAAGGATAGGATACAACGTAACTTCGGATATTACCAGTGGAATCTGGATACAGCCTGCACCTCTATCTGGGAGACTCGATTGTGTAACCAGTTGGCCCATATCTCTCCATTGTACGCGCGCGGGTCGAATTCCGCGACTTTCGCCACGCTGCACGAAGAGATTGAATACGTACAGAGCCGCTTGGTGCGCATGTCGCAACGATTGCCGAAACTTACCGATGAGCAGTATGACATCGACTATCTGGTAGCTGTCAACACGGGCTTGGGCTATGAACTAAGTATAGTATTCAAAAACGGCAAAAGCAAATTGCTTAACGACCTTCCGGCTGGTTACCGGCGTCTGTATTCCATTGTTCTTGAATTGGCTTACCGCGCTTATATTCTCAATGGTGACAAGGAGCCAAACGGCATTGTACTCATTGACGAGATAGATTTGCACCTGCATCCGTCACTAGAGCAGGATGTGGTGCAATGCCTTCGCGAGATATTCCCACAGGTGCAGTTCATCTTGACTTCACATTCGGCTGCCGTCATTGCCAATCTCGACACAACAGAGAAGGTAACGGATGCAGAAACAGGCGAACGCGTTCCCGCGAATCAAGTGGTATTTATGCAAGACGGGCAAACCGAAGCCGATGTTTTGCCTGTAATCTATGGCCTTGACTACAATGCCGCACTCAGAGACTTCATGGGAAGCGACTCACGGAACGCGGAGATGAAGAAGCGGGGCGATGAGTATCTCACCTATTGCTCTTTAGGCATGGAGAAAGAGGCTCAGTCAGTCATTTCAAAGATGACTGAAGAACTTGGAGCGGAGCATGGATATGTGAAGGAACTCAAGAAAAAGGCAAAGGCTTATGAGATACATTGACAAATACAGAAAGCATGAAGAAGCTCGTGCGATGAATGTCCGCTATCTGAAGTCGGTGTATAGGCGCAATCTCAGCCATCCCGACCCTTCACCCGCCGAGGCGGAGCGTACCTTCAAGTCGTTCAAACGATATAAAGATGACTGGAAACCTCTTCTTTTGGAGGAGCAGATGTTTGAGGGGGCAAGCCGCTGTTGTTATTGCATGCGCAGACTCAACGAAACGAAGGGAATGACCAACATTGAACATATAATTCCGAAATCATTGAGCGGACCGGAAGGGCAAGCGCAATATGCTTATTATGCTTCTTGTGCTCCTGCTCTTCGCGACCATGTGATGATGGCCGACGAGTTTGTACAGAGGAGTTTTACCACGGTTGAAGACCTCGACCATGAGAAGCGTATGCCGCACACCACCGCATTGTCTAACTTGCTCGTTGCCTGCAACGGGACAAGAGACACATTCCGTTCGGTAGGTTGCTGCTGCAATGCTACCCATGACAACACAATCATCATGCCCATCATGTTGATGAGAGAAGCCGACACCGATGTGAAATACGATGCCAACGGTATACTCACCATTTCTTGCAACGACGGCAACCTCAACGCAATCATCGACGAACTAAATGCGGAGACACTCAAGGAAATCCGTTCCGTATGGTTTCATCTGAGCCGCGTCGCGATAAATATGGCACAAGCAGAAACACTATCCAAAGCGGAAAGGGTGAAATGGTTTAAGGAGGCTTACGGCACGGACGACTTTTCTGCCCTACCTGACGAGGTGAAGAGATACAGCAGCGTGCTTGATACGAGCGACCAAGATACTTATTGGAAACTTCTTCTTGCTTACGACTGGTTCTATTATTATCCGGATTATGCCAAACAAAGAGCCACGGCCTAATAGCTGACACTCCACACCCCGCCGACCAGCTACTTGCCAACCAGCCACCGTCATCTTGACGGCACCATGCAGAGCCAACTAAACTCTACCGGTTCTGATTCATGCGGCGCATGTTCTCCTTCGCCGTCTCGGTAAACTCTTTGATGTAGGGGTGATTGCGGAATTTGTCCGGTGCACTGTCGAGCAGGGTCTCTATCTGAGGAGTCATCACCGGGTAAGGCATGTTGCTGCTCAATATCATGAAGACTCCCACGCCAAGGGCATTCTCGTAGTTACCTTGGATGAAGTCCTTCACCAGCTTCGTCATCTCATCGGAGAGGGCCTCGCCCTCCTTGTTGATGGTCTCCTGCACTTCCTGCGAGTCCTTGCCGTCCATAATCATCTGGCTCTCCTTGTGCGAGAGGTCTTCGAAGCGGGTTATCAGTTCCTGGCGTCGGTCGATGAACTCGGCCAACTTGTCGTTGAGCTTCGTTCCCGTCACCGTCTGCTTCAGGTCGTCGATGGTAATCTTGATGCTACCGTTCTCGATGACTACGGGGAACATCGCCTCGTCGTCCATATAGAGGGTCGCCATCACTACGGAGTCCACCTTGCCCTTCATCTGGAACTTGCCGTGAACGATTTCGCACGAGTCGATGTCCTTCATCTGATCCGTGCTCCATACCTTCAAGAACAACATCTTTCCATCCAAACGCGAGATAGACGAGGTGCCTTCTATCCTGTAATTGTTGCAGGCCGTAAGCGCCAGCATCAATAAAGGTGCGAAAAGTAACGTTTTCTTCATACGCTGAAATCTCCGTAACATTGATTACGGTGCAAAAGTACTAAGCATACAGATACAAGTAATTCTATTTTATTAATCTTTAATTCTTTAACGGGGCATTTATAGGTATTTAATAAGATTCTTTTCGGCCCGAAAGAGGAGTGGCTACGATTTTTGTCCTACCTTTGCGCCATAACTAAAACCATTGCGAAAGACTATGAGAAGAAACAGACTGATACTTACGGCCTTGGTGGTCATAAGTTGTCTCGTGGCACGAGCCGACGAGGGTATGTGGATGCTACAATTGATGAAAGAGCAGCATCTGATTGACCAGATGAAGAAACAGGGACTGACACTGGAGGCGCAGGACATCTACTCCACCGACCACGTGTCGCTGAAGGATGCCGTGGGCATCTTCGGACGGGGTTGCACAGGCGAGGTGATCTCCGCCGACGGACTGGTGCTGACCAACCACCA
The DNA here is from genome assembly GCA_964481755.1 of uncultured Bacteroides sp. Taxonomy (GTDB): domain Bacteria; phylum Bacteroidota; class Bacteroidia; order Bacteroidales; family Bacteroidaceae; genus Phocaeicola_A. The sequence goes on from CAYZVH010000043.1 coordinate 11,796, forward strand.
CTGCGGATTCGACGCCATACAGCAGCACAGCTCCGTGGAGCACGACTATCTGAAGAACGGATTCTGGTCCATGAGCCAGGCCGAGGAACTTCCCTCCGAGGGGCTGACCTTCACCTTCATCGAAAGCATAGAGGACGTGACGGACTATGTGGAGAAATACATGAAGGACCACAACCTGACCGACGAGACGATGAACGTGAGCGACATGCTCAGTGAGGTGCAAACGGAACTGGAGAACGCGAGCGAGCTGAAAGGCAAACCGGGAATATCCTTCAACGTGATGCCCTTCTACGCCGCCAACAAATACTACCTGTTCGTGCAGAAGGTCTACTCCGACGTTCGTCTGGTAGCCGCACCGCCCCAGTGCATCGGTAAGTTCGGCGGCGAGACGGACAACTGGATGTGGCCGCGCCACACGTGCGACTTCTCCATCTTCCGCATCTATGCCGACGCCAATGGTGAACCGGCCGAATACAGTCCCAACAACGTTCCGCTGAAGAGCAAGAAGCACCTGACCATCTCCATCCGCGGCATCGAGAACGAGGACTTCTCCATGATCATCGGATTCCCCGGCAGCACCCAACGATACCTCACCGCCAGCGAAGTGGCCAGTCGCGCGCTCTCCATCAACGTGCCCCGCATCAAGGTACGTACCGCTCGCCAGAATGTGCTGAAGGAGGAGATGGCAGCCAGCGACAAGGTGCGCATACAGTATGCCTCGAAGTACGCCAACAGCAGCAACTACTGGAAGAACGCCATCGGCATGAACAAGGCCATCGTGGACAACAAGGTGATAGAGACCAAGCAGGAACAGGAGAAACGCTTCGCCGAGTTCGCCAAGCAACAGGGCAATAAGGAATACATGGAAGTGGTGGACAAAATCAACCAAGTGATTGCCGGACTCGACTCCGTACGCACCACCTACACCGCCTTCACGGAGACATTCCAAGCCATCGAGTTCGTCACACCGTTCATGCTGATGGACCAAATGAAACAAGCCATCCAAGACAAGGACCAGAAGAGCATCCAACGGCTAAGCGACAAGCTGCGCGAGGTATACGCCTCCGTCCACAACAAGGACTACGACCACGAAGTGGACCGCAAGGTAGCCCTCGACCTCATCTACTGCTACTCAGAACTGACCGACGAGTGGCCTGCGTTCTATGAGGTAATAGACAAGAAATACAAAGGCACTATTGACTCTTACGTGAACGACATGTACGAGAAGTCCATCTTCGCGTCCGAGAAAAATCTGGAGGCCTTCCTGAAGAAACCCACCGTGAAGGCCATCGACAACGACCTCTCCACCAACTACAGCCGCTCAATCTATGAGACGCTCGCGTACCTGACCACTGCTATGAATGAGTACCTCAACCAGTTGATTCCCCTGCACAAGACTTATGTGAGAGGGCTGTGCGAGATGTACGCCCCCACGCCGAAAGCCGCCGACGCCAACTTCACGATGCGTATGACCTACGGCAACGTCCGTCCCTACTCGCCCAAGGATGGTGTGTTCTACCAATACTACACCACACTGAAGGGAGTGATGGAGAAGGAGGATCCCGAGAACCCTGAGTTCAACGTGCCGGAGAAGTTGAAGGAACTCTACCAGAAGAAAGACTTCGGCCGCTACGCCATGAAGAGTGGAGAGCTGCCCGCCTGCTTCCTCACCAACAACGACATCACGGGAGGCAACAGCGGTAGTCCCGTCCTCAACGGGCAAGGCCAGCTCATCGGTTGCGCCTTCGACGGCAACTGGGAGTCGCTGAGTGGCGACATCAACTTCGACGCCGACCTACAGCGTTGCATCTGCGTGGACATCCGCTACATCCTCTTTATGATAGAGAAGTTCGGCGAGTGCCCCCGCCTCATCAACGAGATGACCATAGTCGAATAACCGCTCCCCTCACCGAGGAGCCTCACACGAAAGCGTCCGCTTCGTTTCCATCCACAGGAGGAACGGGGCGGACGCTTTATCTTTATCTGAAACATCCCGCGCATGTGCCACTTTTTCAGATAGAGAGGCCTGTCACACAGCCATCAAGCCGTGTTCATAACTATTCATGTAGGTGCTAGGCCCCCGTGTTGACGCTGCAAAAATCTGAACAAAACGATGGCGTGACAATTGTCAAACGCTTGTACGGCAATTGCCAAACACATGGATGGCAATTGTCAAACACGTGGATGGCAGTTGCCGTACACCGTTTTAGCTAAGATTTTGCATCATATAGCAGGGATTCTTACATCATGAAAAAGGGGTTCTTGCATCATGCAGAACCCCTCCTATGAAGTGTTATCTTGTATGGTTTCACATCGCACCACCAACCGCCGGACGCCCGGCAAGAGGCTGCCGCTACTTCATGAATACAAAGTAGACGGCCAACACCAGGCACACGAAGGCGGCCAGGTGATTCCAGTGGAGCGCCTCACCCTTGAAGAGTACGGTGGTGAAGAGCGTGAAGATGATGAGCGTGATGACCTCCTGCGTCACCTTCAGTTGCATCAGGCTGAACGGACCACCGTTGCCTTGGAAGCCGATGCGGTTGGCGGGGACCTGGAACGAATACTCGGCCAAGGCGATGCCCCACGAGAAGAGGACTACAACCCAAAGCGGCCAATTGGAGGAAATCTTCATCTCCTGCAACTTAAGGTGACCATACCAAGCGAAGGTCATAAAGATGTTGGAAACGACCAACAACAGTACTGTGTACAAAGCTTTCATTTCTTTTCTATTTTAGTAGGCAGAAGTTCTGTCTGTATGTTCGTCATCGCGCCCCACATGCTGTAACGGGCTTCGGGGTTCATGGCCTCCAGTCGCTGCAGAACCTCCTTCATGTCCGAACGGTGCGAGTCGTGCTCATAGGGGCAGTTCTTCAGTTGTTTTTGGAAATTCATCTGAGCGGCCATCTGCACCAGATCGGCCTCGTGGACCAGGCAGAGGGGACGAATGATGGTCATCTGAAACTTCTTCATCTCCAGCTTGGGCGGCATCGTGCTGTAAGCCCCTTGGAAGGTGAGGTTCATGAGGAGCGTTTCGAGGATGTCGTCCATGTGATGACCTAGAGCAATCTTGTTGCAGCCCAATTCCTTGGCGACCGTGAAGAGGGCCTTGCGTCGGTTCCACGAACAGAGGAAGCAAGGCGACTTGCGGGTGTCGGTGGAGGCATCGAACGAGGTTTCGTAGCGCACGTAGGGAACGTTGCGTTCCTCGGCAAACCGCCGCAGGTAACTGTCGTCGGACTGATAGGGGATGTTGGTGAGAGCCACGTGGACAGCATAGACCTGGAAACGGGGCTTGAGGATGCGCGACCGTTTGGCAAGCAGATGGAGCAGCGCGAGCGAGTCCTTTCCGCCCGAGAGTCCCACCAGAATCTTGTCGTCGTCCTCCACCAACCGATAGTCCACCAAACCCTTGTTGAAACGCCGTTCTATCCGCTGAATCAGCTTTTCCTCATCTGTCAACTGTGTCATACTTACTCTGAAATCGGGCGCAAAATAAGGAAATTTCGAGTCAATTAACAAATTGTATCTCTCTAAAAAGAGGGTATAAGGTTTTTCTTTGTACTTTTGACATCGCATTATTTGACAAACTGAAGAACAGAAGCATGAAAAGATACATTTTTGCCCTGCTGATACTTCTCACAGGGTGGGCTAACGCCCAGACACTGAACCAAGCGAAACAGTGGTTTCAGGACGGCAACTTCGAGAGTGCCAAGCCTGTGTTCAAGAAACTGGTGAAGCAGAGTCCCAGCAACGCCTTCTATAACTTCTGGTACGGAGCCTGCTGCTACGAGACGGGCGAGCAGGCGGACGCGGAGAAATATCTGCAGAAAGCAGTAGACCGCAAGGTAATCAACGCCTACCTCTATCTGGCCAAGCTGCAGACCGACGAGTACCGCTACGAGGAGGCCGTGGAGAACCTGGAATCGTACCAAGAGCTGATGGCCAAGAAGAAGAACGCCGACACGACGGAAGGAGACAACCTACTGGAGTATGCCCGCAAGGCCAACCGCATGCTGAAAGGCACGGAGCAAGTGGTCGTGGTGGACAGTTTCGTGGTGGACAAGGGACGCTTCCTGGAGGCTTACAAGATAGGAAAGGAAGCGGGACGGATAGGTTTCTACGACGACTTTTTCACCGGTGACGGACAGGACAGCTGCACGGTGTTCGAGACGGAACTGAAAAACAAACTCTACTTTGCCCACGCTGGCGACGAGGGGACGACGCTCTACGCCATGGACCGACTGGGCAACGGATGGGGCGAAGCCTATGCCCTGCAGGGACTGGACGACACTGGCAACCAGAACTATCCCTTCGTGTTGGCAGACGGAGTAACACTCTACTACGCCTCTGACGGAGAGGAGTCCCTGGGCGGCTACGACATCTTCGTGACCCGCTACAACCAAGAGACGAACCGCTACCTGCGGCCTGAGAACCTGGGAATGCCGTTCAACTCGCCGGCGAACGACTATATGTACGCCATCGACGAATACAACAACCTCGGGTGGTTTGCCTCCGACCGCTATCAGCCGGAGGATAAAGTCTGCGTCTACGTGTTCGTGCCCAACGAGTCGCGCGTGACCTACAACTACGAGAGCACCGATGAAGAGGTGGTGCGCAAAGCCGCCATGCTGCACAGCATAGCCGACACTTGGGGCGACGAAGCCATAGTGACGGAGGCCCGCGAGCGCCTCAACGGCATCGCCCAGCAGACCGAGCAGACCGAGCCGCAGCACGAGTTTGAGTTCGTGATAGACGACAACACCACATACTACCGCCTGGAGGAGTTCCGCAGCACCAAGGCACGCCAACTGTTCAGTCAGTGGAGGTCCACGGAGAAAGAGCTCGCTACGCTGGAACAGACCCTGGAAAACAAGCGCGACACCTACCACAAGAGCAAGCCCGCAATACGCAAAAGCATGTCGGCGGAACTGCTGAAGATGGAGAGTAAGTTGGAGACGATGAAGGCTCAACAAGCACAGCGGGCGAAGGAAGCACGCAACGCCGAAAAGATTTTCATCACGAAATAGAGCTTTTCAGAAAAAGAATTCCTACATTTGCAACAGATAGACGGCGTCCCCGGAAAGCGGGCGCTCAGTTACATATAATATATAAGAATAGTAGACTATGGATTTGATTATCGTTATTGCAACCATCGTAGCGGGACTGGTGCTCTTCATTGCCGAAGTGTTCCTCATTCCCGGACTGAGCCTGGCAGGCATCGCGTCGGCCGGCTGCCTCGTCTTTGTCAACTACTACGCCTTTGCGCACCTCGGTGTGGCAGGCGGATTCATCACGCTACTCATCTCTGTAGCGGCCTATCTGCTCATCTTCTTTTGGTTCATCCGTTCCAAGTCCATCGACAAGCTGGCGCTGCAGAAGGACATCGACTCCACGGTGGGCACACCCGAGCAGTCGGCAGTGAAGGTCGGCGACGAAGGCATCGCCATCACCCGCCTAGCCCTCATCGGCAACGCGGAGATTAACGGCAACATCATCGAGGTGAAGTCCGCCGGAGGTTTCATCGACGAGCGCACGCCCATCGTGGTGGACCGCATCCAAGAGGGCATCATCATGGTTCGGCCCAAATAAGCAGAGAAATATCTTTAATACTAACATCATAAACCCTTAAAATCATGTTTGATTCGTTTTATTTGACAATCATATTGGTCGTGGGAGTCATCATCCTGTTGTCTCTCCTCTTCCACTATGTGCCATTTATCCTTTGGCTCTCAGCCAAAGTTTCGGGTGTAAACATTTCGCTGGTGCAACTCTTCTTGATGCGCATCCGTAACGTGCCGCCCTACGTGATCGTGCAAGCCTTGATTGAGGCCCACAAGGCAGGACTGAAGAACATCACGCGCGACGAGCTGGAAGCGCACTATCTGGCCGGCGGCCACGTAGAGAAGGTGGTACACGCCCTGGTGTCGGCATCGAAAGCCAACATCGAGCTGTCGTTCCAGATGGCTACGGCCATCGACCTTGCCGGACGTGACGTGTTCGAAGCCGTACAGATGTCCGTCAACCCGAAAGTGATTGACACACCGCCTGTGACAGCCGTCGCCAAGGACGGTATCCAGCTGATAGCCAAAGCCCGTGTGACCGTGCGCGCCAACATCCGCCAGTTGGTGGGAGGCGCCGGCGAGGACACTGTGTTGGCCCGTGTAGGCGAAGGCATCGTGTCGTCCATCGGTTCATCGGAGAACCACAAGTCGGTGCTGGAGAACCCCGACTCCATCTCCAAGTTGGTGTTGCGTAAGGGACTCGACGCCGGAACGGCCTTCGAGATTCTCTCCATCGACATCGCCGACATCGACATAGGTAAGAACATCGGTGCTGCCCTGCAGATTGACCAGGCCAATGCGGACAAGAACATCGCTCAGGCGAAAGCCGAGGAGCGCCGCGCCATGGCCGTTGCCAGCGAGCAGGAGATGAAGGCAAAGGCCGAAGAGGCTCGCGCCAACGTGATACAGGCCGAGGCAGAAGTGCCGAAAGCTATGGCAGACGCCTTCCGTAGCGGCAACTTGGGCATCATGGACTACTATCGGATGAAGAACATTCAGGCCGATACCAGCATGCGCGACAGCATCGCACGCCCTGAGCGTCCGTCATCGATGGAGCCGCTGAAGTAACTAGGTTACGAACATAATCTGTGAGGGGAGTCTATCCTTGACACAGGAGAAAGTCTTGGATGGCTGAAAGCTTCGTCACTCGTGCGGAGCGATGCAGTGCGTCCGAGACTTTTTTCTTGCAACATCCGCTACGGGTACGTTGCCAGGAGACCTCCGGTGCGCTCCAGCTGAATGCACCAGTCGTCCCGTCGGACTCGGGAGTTTGGTTGGGTCAACGGATTCCTTTCCTCCCCTACATAAAAGCATAGAAACCATGAAAAGACATTTTGAAGAGTCGGAACTGATTATCAACAGTGACGGTTCCGTGTATCATCTCCACCTACGGCCCGAGCAGCTGGCCGACAAAGTGATTCTGGTGGGCGACCCGGGCCGCGTGCCTATGGTGGCGCAGTTCTTTGAGTCCACCGAGTGCGACGTGTCGAACCGCGAGTTCCGCATCATCACGGGCTCGTACAAGGGGAAACGAATCACGGCCATGTCCACCGGCATGGGTTGCGACAACATCGACATCGTCATCAACGAGCTGGACGCGCTGGCCAACATCGACCTCAGCACTCGCTACGAGCGCGACACGTTCCGCCAGCTGGAGTTGGTGCGCATCGGCACCTGCGGCGGGCTGCAGCCCTACACCCCCACGGGCACATTCATCTGCTCGGGCAAGTCCATCGGCTTCGACGGCCTGCTCAACTTCTACGCCGGGCGCAACGAGGTGTGTGACCTCGCCTTCGAGGAGGCATTCATCCGCCACATGGGTTGGACGGGATGCGTGGGCACGGCGCATCCTTACGTCATCGACGCCGACCCTGAGTTGACTGCCCGCATTGCCGGCAGTGACATGGTGCGTGGTGTGACGATCTCCGCCAACGGCTTCTTCGGTCCGCAAGGCCGTGTGTTGCGCGTCCCCCTTGCCGACCCGCAGCAGAACGCGAAGATAGAGGCCTTCGAGTACAACGGCCACCGCATTACCAACTACGAGATGGAGAGCTCCGCCCTCGCCGGCATGAGTCGCTTGATGGGCCACAAAGCCACCTCCGTCTGTATGGTCATCGCCAACCGCCTTGCCCAGAAGATGGACATCGACTACAAGGTAGAAATGCCCCGCCTCATCCAGATGGTGCTGGAGAGGATTTGAT
>CAYZVH010000044.1:0-10417 GCA_964481755.1 uncultured Bacteroides sp.
GCCCACTTCCACGTCACCCAAGTGGCGTTCCATCCCCAAGCCGGCGTAGACGTCGCGCGAGTCGGGATTGGTGGAGCGGCCCACATTCAGGATGTCGCTTATCATGTTCGACTCGCGGTTGATGTTGTTCACGAAGGCATTGCCGTTGAGTAGCATGGCTTCCGAGAAGAGGTTAGCCGTCGCTCCCACGGCATAGCGGTCGTGACTGTCCTCTATGTTCTTGCCATAGCTGGCCAACGCATGTCCCACCACGGCCTTGGTAAGCTTGCTTTTCGTCTCGATATCGAACACGCGCTCTTTCTCAGCCGCATAGTTACCGTCCAGCCGGTTCTTGGCCGACACCTGGTCGTAGCTCTTGATGGATATCACATCGTCGGCGGAGAGGTTCTCCAGGGCATTGTTCACATTGTTGCCGAATATCAGCTTACCGTCCACATAGGTACGTGACAGTGACTTGCCAAACACCTTTATTTGGCCGCTCGCGTCTATCTGCACACCCGGTAGCTGTTCCACTATCTTCATCACCTCGTCGCCCATCAGCGTCTTGAAGGCTGCGGCATGGAACACCACGGTGTCGCCATGCAAGGTGAAGGGTGGCACTTTGCCTTTCACCACCAGGTCGTTCAGTTCCACGGTCTTGGGCTTCATCTTGTAGAAGCCGCTCGCAAAATTGCTCCGCACGTTCACCTCATCGGTCAGTGTCTCGTAGGCCACGTGCGACAGGCTGATGTGGGCTTTGCCCAAGGGCACCCGTTTAAAGTAGAACTGTCCGTTGACATTGGTGATGGCGCGCAACGTGTCGCCTGGCACGATGAGTTCCACCACCACGGCTGGCACTCCCTCGCACTGATTGGTCTCTTCGGGCTCTTCCACCACAATGCCAGAGAAGGGCGTGGTCTTCACCTTCTTTTTCTGTTGGGCCTCGCAAGGCTGCCCGATGACGCAAAGGAGAGTTATGAGGAGCAATAGATATCGTATCATTCGTCGATGTGATTTTGTGAATACCTGTTAGAGACTGCAAAGGTAATGGATTTAAAGCAAAAACACTTTTCCAAAAGTGTTTTTCGGGGTAAAAAGCACTTTTGGAAAAGTGTTCCTATCGGATGCTGTAAAGGCAACCACCCTACCAGACATACGGCAGAGCACTGACTATCCGATGATTATGTCCAGCATCTTCTCCTGATGCCGTTGTATGTCCGAGTAGTTCCATTCCATACCTTTGGGCCTATCCAGGACTCCATTCAACATAGACTTATAGTTATCTCGGCACGTCTGTAGCATGATTCTAAACTTGAGGGAAGCCACACTAATAGGGTCCGACTTGCCATCGGCATAGTGTTCAAGCTTCGCCTTCGGGTCCCAGTTCGAGCCTGAGCTGTTCGCTTCGGAGCCAATCATCGCGAAGTTGCCGAAACAGTTTATCTGCGACACACCAAGCGCACACTCAGACGCCTCCTCGTCCTTTACCGCCTTCGCTTGTGGATAGTAATGTTCCAAACTCTTTCTGGTACGCGAGAAATAGAAGTTGTTGAACGGGTCGAGCTCAAAGTCGCTACACCCGAGCGCGTCAAAGAACTCCTTTCGCTCCCCTGATTCTTTCTTCGTCCTGTTGCCTCTCAAGGCCTCCGAATACATCGACCATATCTTATAATCGGTATAGTTGAATATAAACAACGGGATGTCCGACCGTCCCGGACTATATATTTCATTAAAGACAGCCTTGTAATCTATCCCATCCATTCCGACTTCCTCAAACTGCAATCTTCGATTCTTCAGCAAGACATTGTCAAAGGCATTGGGGCGAGGCACGTTCCGTTCATTCAAACATTCCTTGTTGAGGTAGACATCAAAGAAGTACTTGTCGGCGAGCCATCGCAGGAAATCGAGATAGCCTTCTGTGTCTCCCATATTATCGAATAGGTACATGAGGCAATAAAACAGATAGTTCTTCCTCTGTTTGGGAGTGAACGACACCTCAAACATCGATAGCAAATGCACAAGCTCTTTCTGCACTTCCGTCATGCCTGCTATATTCTTAGGGTATTTCTTCTTCGACGTTTCTTGATAGTAATACTGCAACTTCCAAGGATTGTCGCCAGACAGCTCCTTGTCGCTCAGCGCATGGTGTACGACGTAATTGTCCAAGAGGTACTTCGACTTCAGCAGATTGAACGTGAAACTCCTAGTGAACTTGGTTTTGTCTTCAGCCGCTTCCAAGGCTTTGGTAAACTCATTTAGCAGTTCCTTATCGTCGAGTGCGAACCCAACAGGGTTGAATTTCTCATACCCCATCCTCGTGAGCTTCAGTACAATCAGCAAGAAATTAGGGAAGTCAATGATGGGTTGGAACCTATCGGTCTGTTCTATGGAAGAGTCCTCCTTCTCCTTTTCTACCGCCCGACTCAGCAGGTTGAGGATGGTATCCTTTCCTCCCTGTATTTCGCCCTTTTCCTTCTGCTTACCTTGTTGAGGGATCTCATTGAAACTGTGTACCATGAAACCACTTAAGTCGGGGCCAAAGACTTCATTACTTGGGAAGACTTGCTGTATGTAGATATTCATCTCACTGCAAGCCTCCCATATTCGACTGAATGTCAACAGCTCATCGTCACCCAGATTCTGGCCCAAGAGGGACTTTACAATCTCATGCTTCTCCAATTGCTCGCCACGAGAGTTCATCACCTCGAAGTAGTGGTTCAAGTCGACATCCTTCGGCACGAGGTAGTGAATGAGATGCACCTCATGAAGGAAATAGCGGGTGAACTCCTCACGTTCTTCCTCACTCACCTTCTCCCGAATTGCATTTTCGGCGAACTTATACCCATTCCTTATGCCTTGGTCGACAGCCTCACCCAAATCGGGGAAGCTATCGAGCTTCTCGATGGTAGAGGCTGACACCTTGCGCGCACTGTAGGTCAGCTTGTTACGGAAGTTCTTTATGCCTAGGACCTTAAGAATGATGTAAATGGTAGTCAGACGTTGTTGCCCGTCAATCACCTCATATTCGCTATCGCCACGCTTATAGGTCACCAGCGTACCTATATAATAAGGTGTACGCTTATCCTTTCGGAAAGAATCGTGCACGTCTTTTATCAACGCCGATATTTCATCTTCTTCCCAGGCATAGTTGCGCTGATATACCGGTATCACATAGGTCTTCGGTTCCTGACTCTCCAGATAAATCTGGTTTATCGAGCACTCTTCGAGAGGTATTGCCTTGTCCATAGCTCCATTATTTATAAAAAGAATTTGCTTTGAAGAAGTGAAGATAGTTCACGTAGACATCGTCCTCCTTCAGGTCCATTTTAGCTTCATCCTCGTACCCCTTATGGCTTATAGATTGCTTAGTCAACGGACTAAGCACATCCGCCAAAGCGCTCAACAGAGACACGGGCGTGTCCGAGTCCGAGATGAGTTTATAGATGTTCAACGCATTTATTTGCTTATCGTCCTTCTCGAGCACATAGTTCTGGGCCGATTGCCAACCCAGGTGGGAATACTGCGCACGCAGGGAGTAAGCCCAAATGAAAGCATAGACAACGAATTGCTCAAAGAGTTCCGTGTCGACCTTCGTTGGATAGGTGGCCGGGCAGAAGCGGTCGACATACAGAAGCAAGGAGGTATCGAACAGCAATCGGGTAATCCGGTTCCCGACTCCTCTATTGAAGTAGGTGTCGAGGGTCTTCACTATCACATTACCTTTGATGTAGAACCCTTCGTACTGACTATTATCTTGTATGTCCTTCAGTATGCCGTAGTAGTGTTTGGTATAGTCGAAGAAGGGTTTACCAGCGACAATGGGCGTGTTGAGCTGAAAGGCGTTCACTTCCCTTATGCCCGACACGAAAGGCATTGCGGAAGCGTTGATGTACGCGGCATAAGAGTACGCGCTCTTGTAGAACTGGGCATAGGGTGTGCGAGCGGCTTTGCTGATGCCCTTAAACTTGTAGATGTTTTGTTCGCTGAGCTTATAGGCCCAGTTCCCATTCGTCCATTCCTTGATGCGATACAGGTAGTCGTTAAAGAATACGTCCAACTCGTTTTGGGGAATCTTCTCCCACTCCTTCACTATCTTCTCAACGTCATCGGGATTGATGTCCGACATCTCACGCAGGTGATAGGCTTTCAGTAAGTCGTGGGGATAGAGGGCCTTGCCCCGAGCGTTCTGTGAGTCGAAGAACTGGAACGCTTCCGACAGGTCATCGGTAATGACCACAATCAGCTCACATCGTTGTTCGATGTATTTCCTCAAGCGTTCCATGTCTCTGACGTGATCGATATTGTCGTCGGCATCAGCGCTCTTGCACGTTCTGCGCAGGAATGCATGATAGTTGTTGGGGATATTGTGACGGCTATACTGATTATCGAACACTTGTTGATGAAGGAACTTTATGTCCGTTTCCTCAGTTCTGTCTAATTCATACAGTGCATGGAGCAACAAGCTGAATGTGATGACCCGCTGCTGACCGTCCACGATGTTGTACTGCTCTGACTTATCGTCATTGATGTGCTTATGGAGGATGAGTGTACCTACCCGGTAGACTTCCTTGTTGACGTTCCGGGCTTCCAGTATGTCGTCAAGCAGCTGTATAGCGTTGCGGGCCGTCCATTTATAGGGGCGCTGATATTCGGGGATGGTAAGCCGAACATTCTCTATGGGCTTTCCATTCCTCATGTCCCTGGTGATTTTCTCGTTCAACAGCAAATCACCTATGGTAGTTATGGAGAGAGTCAAATTATTCATACGTCGTTCTTTTAGGCTGTGTCCGTCGCTCCCAGAAGCAACTATGGAGCAACCGACCAACTTCGCAAAAGTAAGAATAATATCAGACATCTCCCATCGAAAGGCTAGATTTCATAAAAACGACTGCGTGCGACAATCAATGTTCTCCATTGTTTGTCGCACGCAGCGTTTTTAATGATATTTGAATGACGTACTAATACTCGTCCTCGTTAAAGAAGAAATCTTCCTTGCTCGGATAGTCAGGCCAGATATCCTCAATACTTTCATATATCTCGCCTTCGTCTTCCATCTCCTGCAGGTTCTCGATTACTTCAAGAGGAGCTCCAGAGCGTATTGCATAGTCAATCAACTCATCCTTGGTGGCTGGCCAAGGAGCATCTTCTAGTTTCGATGCCAATTCCAAAGTCCAATACATAATCTTCTATCGTTTTAAAAATACCTCTTCTGAAATTTTGCGCAAAAGTAGAACAAAATCCGTCACTTACAACATTTTCGCCATACTATTTCATCATTTCCATCTAATATATTGATTTTCCTGGACAGAACAAAGAGATAATCGGATAAACGATTGACATAGGCCAACAGGTTGGGGTCAGTCTCTGACTCGGCAGCGACGGCCAGAATGCGGCGTTCTGCCCGACGGCAGACCGTGCGACACACATGGCACAGGGCCGCTCCGCGCGAGCCTCCGGGCAGCACGAACAGCTTCAACGGAGGCAGGTCGACATCGATGCGGTCGATGGCACTCTCCAGGGTCTCCACCTCCATGGGGTCTATCTGACTGCCCTCACGCAGCTGCCGCTGACTCTGGTCCGTAGCCAAGTAGGCGCCTATGACGAAGAGATTGTTCTGCACCCGCGTCAGCAACTCCCGCTCTGCCTCATCGTTCACGTAGGTGATGAGCAACCCTATCTGGGCATTGAGTTCGTCCACTGTGCCGTAGGCCTCCAGGCGCACGTGCAGTTTGGGCACACGCACACCACCGACTAGGCTAGTCATGCCGGCATCGCCGGTCTTGGTATAAATTCCACTCTTTTTCATCTTCACTTGCTGTTAGTTACACCTTTTATTATATATTGAACTGTTGTTTGGGACGCGAGAGGTCGAAGAAGACCACCCCCATATCGTAGAGATCGAGAGTCATCCCCACCCGCTCGTCGGCCACGATGGACTTCCACCACGCGAGCTTCTCCTTACTATCGTGGATGCCTTCGACCACCACCAACGAGCGCGCGGAGAGGTGCGCCCAAGCCTCATCGAACACCTCCCGATAGGCATCGGTATGGGCGATGTGGAGCAAACCTATCTCGGAAAAACCCTGCAACACCGTGCCCGGCTCGTCGGGCAACTTACGGTACTCGATGCCGCTGGGCTTCAGCCGCTCGGTCACATAGGGCAGCAACTCCCGATCGAAGGTGACACACCACGCCGACCGCTTTGCCGCAGCCATATACTGCATGCTCAGTCCCGAGCCAGTGCCCACCTCCACCACCACTTCGGGCTGGAAGCGGTTGACCAACTTGAACAGCCGTCGGTCCGACGACTGAGGGTAACACGGGTGCCCGGGCTTAGCCCGGTCGAGCCACTTCCGCTCTTTGCCAAGGCGGTCGAAGTCATAGTAACGGGACGAGTCGTAGAGCACATCCATCACCAGATCGAACACGAAAGGCGAATGGATGCCATAGCCGTGACGGTGGCGAAACCGACAGCAGGCCGCCCAAAATCTTCTGATGCAGTTCATTGTACGTACGTTTTGAGCCACAAAGATAAGAAACTATTTCTTCTCCACCCAAATCTTGTGGGTCCTATTACCGGTGGAACCGATGTGCGACTCGGGGTCTTGCTCTATCTTCTTCAGGTCGAGCGACGCCTGCGTGCGGCTCACCCCGTTCATCTCCACATACGTCCTCAGATTCATAAAGCCATGGGAGCAGATGTAATTTATCGCGTTGTCTCTTCGCTGCTCGTATGTGAACGGGACCACCTTCAACTTTTTCACACCTCCCGTCTCTCTTTCGAACTTGGCCTCGTTGCGCACCTCCTTCAGCAGTTCCTTATCGGGTCTGTAGAGGATGTCCCTCACCTTCACTTTCCTATAGTTCAGCTTCTCGTCGTCAGAAGTCATCTCGGTAGCCTTGTCGTCCGCGAACTCCAGCGACAGGGAGAATACGCCCAGTCCGTCAATCTTCACCGTATGTCCATTGGCCAGCTCTTCCGCCAACACTTTGGACACATCCATCATCAAGCTGTCCCACGTGCTTTCAGGTATCGCCCGGTTGTATCTTTTCAGTTTATGAATAAACGACTTGAAGCTGACAGTCTCTTGTCTTTTCAATTTGGGATAGACCCTACGTTTGCCCTCATCACGCATGTCGGGCATTTCCTTTAATTCATAGTATGCCATAATCAGTAATTGTTTGTGTTTCGAACTATACATAAACAGGTCACGAAGTATACAGAAAGACCTAGTGAACCTATTCGATATCTCTGTTCAAAGTCTTTGAACAGACGTTCAAAGTCACTGAACACATGTTCAAAGTCATTAAACACATGTTCAGTGTCTTTGTACAGAGATACCGAACGGCCGCAAGATAAATAGAATATTCATTCGATGCAAATATAATGACGACTCGTTGGGAAAATAATTTCCTACCGACCCCACTTCAGTCGTAACGAGTTGAGCACCACGCTTACACTGGAGCAGGCCATCAGGGCACTGGCCCACATGGGTGTAATCTGGAAGTCGACGCCAAAGAGGCATGGCACGCCGGCTGCCAAGGGGATGCAGACGACGTTGTAAACGAATGCCCAGAAGAGGTTTTGCCGAATCATGGCCACGGTTCGCCGGCTGAGCCTCACCGCCTCGGGGATGGTCCGCAGGTCGTCGCCCATCAGTGTCACCTGCGCCACGTCCATAGCAATGTCCGTGCCACTGCCTATGGCCATGCCCACATCCGCCAGGGCCAAGGCCTGCGTGTCGTTGATGCCGTCGCCCACCATCAGCACGTGCTTACCTTCGGACTGCAGTGCCCTCACCAGCGACAGTTTGTCGTCGGGCTTCACTTGACTGCGGTAGTGACGGATGCCGGCCCGCTCCGCCCAATAGCGGGCAGCCTCTTCTTTGTCGCCACTCATCATGTAGACCTCGATGCCCGCTGCCTGCAAACGGGTCATGGCCTCGGCGGCATGAGGCTTAAGGGTCTCGCGTGCCTCCAGGTCGAGGTCGTCGGCCCTAGTGAAGTCCACCTGCTGATTGGGAATGGTGAGCGTGCCGGTCTTGTCGATAACGAGCGCGTCCACCCGACGCAGGTTCTCCAGAGCAGAGGCATCCTTGATGAGTATCTGCTTCTGCGCAGCCTTGCCGATACCCACCATCAGTGCGGTAGGCGTGGCCAGTCCCAATGCGCAGGGACAAGCGATGACCAGCACGGCGATGGCGCTCAGTATGGCCCGGGACAGACAAGCGTTGTCGCCGATGAACCACCACGCGAGGAAGGTAAGCAGCGCGATGCCGGCCACCACGGGCACGAAGACGCGGGCCACCTTGTCCACCAGGCGCTGCACGGGGGCTTTGCTTCCCTGGGCCTCCTGCACCGTCTGTATGATGTGCGCCAAAGCGGTATGCTCACCTATCTGTCTGGCTTTCAATCGCAGTTTGCCTTGACTGGGGATGGTCCCCGCTAGCACTCCGTCGCCCGTACGTTTGGGTGCGGGCGTGGGCTCTCCGGTTATCATGGCCTCGTCCACGTACGCTGCATCTGCGGTCATGAAACTTTCAGCCGCGGTCACCACACCGTCCACGGGAATCTTCTCCCCCGCCCGCACTTCGATGATGTCGCCTTTCTCGATGGTGGAGATAGGCACCTCCTCGAGATTCCCGTCGCGCACCAGTCGCGCGGTCTTGGGTTGCAAGCCCATCAGCTGACGGATGCTGCTGGCCGTGCTGTCCTTGGCCTTCTCCTCGAGGCAGCGACCGGTCAGCACAAAGGTGATAATCATCACCGAAGCGTCGAAGTAAGTGTGGCAAGCGATTCCGCTATCGCCCCACGCCCAGTCACCGAAGAAGGTGTTGAAGGCGCTGAAGAGGAAAGCTATGAGGGTGCTCAGGGCCACCAAAGTGTCCATGTTGGCAGTGGCGTGACGCAGTTGTCGCCAAGCGGACCGGTAGAACATCTGACCGCAATATACCATATTTAATAAGGAGAGCACCAGACAAACCAAGTTGTTAACCGCAAACGATGTGGTCGCCGTTCCGTCCGATGCTCCCTGCGGACTTGATTCCGTGCCCAGCACAATCCAGTTCATGGAGAGCGTCATCACGAGTATAGCGAAGAGCCACGAGAAGAGGGCCCGTCGTTTCAGCCGTGTGAACTCATAACGGTTGATTTCCTCCACATCCCGGTCCGTCTCGATTACGAGGTCGTACCCGGCATTGGACACTTCCCGCTTCATCTCCTCCAGCGTTATCAGCTTCGGGTCATACTCCACCAGTGCAGTTCGGCTAGCCAGTGACACCGATGCCGAGAGGACACCATCGAGTGAGTTGAGCTTCCGCTCCACATTGGCCGAGCAAGCCGAGCAAGCCATTCCTATGACGGGTATTGTCTGTTTCATTGTGTCTCGTTTTATCTTGCAAAGATACTAACATTATAATAACTGCATACTATCATCAAATATACGATGTCAGCAACCAATTGATATTCAGTTTCGAGGTGCGTTTTCCTATAAAACAGGGGTGCAAAAAGGTGCGTTTTCCCAAGTATTGCGGTATATAGAGGCAGGATATTCATACAATATTCATTCGGGGAGTCGAGCAATCGGACTAGATTGCGACAGGTTTCAACCCTACAAAGTTGTCGTAATCTCGATAAAAAAGGAAGATTGCGACAACTTTAAGGACACGAACGGGTTTGCCAACTTCCTTACATTCATCCAGCCAAGGCTTATCATTAGGCTTGCTTAAGCTGTTAAATAATTGATAATCAACGTTAATTATAAGCATAACAAATTTTCCATTGTTAAAGTCGATTATTCCATCCGCCGTATCGGAGATTATCTATACTTTAGCCGCGGGAATAAGGTATAAGGCCTGCCCGAAAAACTTAAATCTAATATGACGAATAGCTTAACAACAAAGAGAGGCTTACGTTGCCCCTTGCCCATGTTCCGTATTAAACCGAGCGGGTGAACTATGCACATCCCCCCGAAGAATAATCTAAGAAATCATACAGTTACTAATTACTTAATTAAATCTAATTGAAATGAAAGAAAAAGGACTAAGAATCGCAACATTCCTGTTGCTTGCTTTCTGCTCAATAGCAGCTATGGCCCAGATCAAAGTGACGGGTAAGGTAGTGGATGCTACGGGCGAATCGGTCATTGGTGCCAGTGTCTTGGTGAAAGGGACCTCGAAGGGTACCGTGACAGACCTTGACGGCAACTATGCCCTGGAGGGCGTCGCTTCGAATGGCACGCTGGTGTTCTCCTACGTAGGCTACAAGAGCCAGACAGTGGCTGTTGGTGGTCGTAAGATCATTAACGTGACATTGGTGGAAGACCAGACCGTACTCGAGGACGTGGTGGTCATCGGTTATGGTTCGGTGAAGAAGAGCAACTTAACATCCGCCGTTGCGAAGATGGACGCCAGCGGCATCGTAGGCCGTCCGTTGGCTC
>CAYZVH010000044.1:10427-19211 GCA_964481755.1 uncultured Bacteroides sp.
AGTAGTGAGCCGGGTGCCGACCCGAAGATTCGTGTGCGTGGTGCCGCTTCTGTGAATGCCAGCAGTGACCCGCTCTACGTGGTGGACGGTGTGCCTATGACAACCATCAGCAGCATCAACCCGAACGACATCCAGTCGATTGAGGTACTGAAGGATGCCGCCTCAGCCGCTATCTACGGTTCACGCGGATCCAACGGTGTGGTGATTGTCACCACAAAGCGCGGTAAGAGCGGCAAGCCGACGGTGACGTTCAACGGCAGCATCGGTTGGCAGTCCGCCGAGAAGAAGCTCGACATCATGACCGCAGAGGAGTGGATGGAGTTCAAGATGCGCTGGAACGATGCCAACTACATGACCAACATGGCCAATAAGGGCATCACCACAGCCAGTATCAAGGACGACAGCGCAACTCGTATGAGAAACATGGGTGGCTCTATGGCATCTCCCAACTACAACATCATCAACGACGACCGTTGGTTCCAGTACCTGAGTAAGGATATCCAGAACGCTCACACCTACGACGCCAATGCCGGTGAGCTGGACTTGCTCGACTGGCAAGACTATGCCTTCCGCGCAGGACTGGTACAGAGCTACGACTTGAATGTGTCCGGTGGAACAGATAACCTCTCGTATATGATTTCCGGTGGCTACATGAAGCAGGAAGGTCTGGTGAAGGGTACTGACTACCAGCGTATCAACCTGCGTGCCAACGTCGAGAGCAAGATTAACAAGTACATCACCGTCGGCTTGAACCTCGCGCCAACCTACATCGTGGCCAATGGTTCTAGTTCAGCCAACGGTAAGGACTCGCGCATCCACCACATTTTGACAGCTGTGCCGGTGTCAGAGGCAGGTGTGGGGTACCAAATCAACGCCCAACCGAACACCCGATACAACTGGGCCGGTTCGGTGACAGCTCCGGTCTATGCGCTGGAAACCAACATCAACCGCAGCAACCGTGTGCGCTTCCTGGGCAACGCTTTCATACGCATCACTCCTATAAAGGAACTGAAAGTGGAGTTGTCTGGTGCTACCAACTATTACGACGTGGACGGACAGACCTATAACTTCACCAGCGCCAATGCCAACTGGGCACAGGGCGAAGGTACACAGTCGAGCGGTGGACATACCACATCGCGCGTTTGGTCTACCCTGTTACAGGGACTTATCAACTACGACAAGGACTTCGGCAAACACTCACTCAGCTTGATGGCCGGTGCCTCACGAGAGGAGAGCAATGTAGGTTTCAGCACCTCGCAGACCTACAAGGCTCCGTTTGCCAACGATGCCATCACTGGTTCGTTCGATGGTAGCAAGGTTACACCTAATGCCAATACCGTGACAGAGGCTACACCCGACAACCTGGTTTCCGCCTTCGGTCGTGTGCAGTACAACTACGACGAACGCTACATGCTGTCTGCCTCACTTCGTTACGATGGTGGTTCAGTGTTCGGTGGCGACAACAAGTGGGGTGTGTTCCCGGCTGCCAGCGTAGGATGGATGGTCAGCGGTGAACCTTTCTGGAAGAAGCTCGGCCTCAACTGGTGGAACACGTTGAAAGTGCGCGCCAGCTATGGTGTGACAGGTAACAACAACATCTCCAATACAGCAGCATACGCCACACTGACCTCTGTAACCTACGCAGGAGCAGCAGGCTACACGGCTAACTCACTCGGCAACGCCGACCTCGGTTGGGAGAAGACCTACTCTACGGACATCGCACTCGACTTCGCTTTCCTCGACAACCGCATCCAACTCTCTGTCGACTGGTACACAAAGTCCACAAAGGACCTGCTCTATCAGGTGCCCGTAGCCGGAGCATCTGGTTTCACGACCATCTGGGGTAACCTCGGTGAGATTTCCAACAAGGGTATCGATATCGAGCTGACTACCCACAACATGACGGGTAAATTCAAGTGGACGACCTCTTTCAACGCTTCTTACAACGAGAACGAAGTAATCTCCCTGGGTACAGATGATACGCCTATCCACTCAGGATTCAATGGTGTTGGTGACGGCGCCAACGCATCTAACATCCTGGCTGTAGGTCACCCGGTGAACGCCTTCTACATGTACAAGGCCATCGGCGTGTGGGAGTCACAAGCTGCCTTGGACGCTTATGCCGCTGAGTGTGGCGTGAGCAAGGTAACCTTCAATGGCAAGACGAACAAACCCGGTGACATCCGCTATCTCGACGTGAACCACGATGGTAACATCGACCTCACCAACGACCGCGTCTACCTGGGTCAGCCCACACCGAAATGGACCTTCGGTATGACCAACACCTTCGAGTGGAAGAACTTTGACGTGAGCATCCTGTTGACAGCACAGACAGGCGGTAAGATCTTCGGTTGCTTCGGACGTGCCAACGACCGCCCGGGTATGGGAGCCTCAGCCAACGTGATGGACTGCTGGACAAATGCTTGGTGGAGCGAGACAGAGACCGGCGACGGTGTAACACCTTACATCCTCAGCACAACAGGTGGTGGACAAGTTGACTCCCGTTGGTTGGAGAGCAGCGACTACCTGTGTCTGAAGAACCTGACAGTGGGTTACACACTGCCTCTGAAGACGAAGTTGCTGCAGCGCGCACGCATCTACTTCTCGGGTGAGAACCTGCTCCGTGCACACAGCTATTACCACGGCTACTCTCCTGAGGTGTCGAATGGTAGCAAGTCTGTACCTGGTGGTGCTACCGCAACGGGTATCGACTACGGTGGCTATCCATCAGCCCGCATCTTCACCTTTGGTGTTAACGTCACATTCTAATGTATTTATTGAAGAATAAAAAGAATAGAAGAAATATGAAAATCAAGAATATATTCCGTATTGTACCGGTTGTCGGTTGCTGCGGCCTGTTGGCTATCGGCGCTATGTCCTGTGACAGTTACCTCAACCAACCCCCTGTGAACCTGCTCTCTTCTGACGGATTCTACCAGACCTTGGCACAAGCCAACCAAGGCGTGATAGGTGTCTACTCCGATTTACGCTATGCCACTGACTACGAATACTATGGTATGTCGGAGTGCCGCTCGGACAATGCTTGGGTGAACCCTGTCGTGAACGGACAGAACGACCGCTCGGATGTGAGCGCCTTTCGTGCCACCGCGGTGACGGGCACCTTTGAGAGCACATGGAACATGTGGTACAAGGTCATCTACGATGCCAACGTGGCCATCCAGAAGATTCAGGGTGCCACCTATGACAATGAAACCATACAGGCACAGTTCCTCAACGAGGTTCGCTTCCTGCGTGGCTGGGCATACTTCGAGTTGGCCCGCTTGTTCGGCAACGTCCCGATGGTGACCGAGGCTGCCTCACCCTCCACGGTGAACAACACTCCCCAGTCTGACGCGTTGACCATCATCAACACTGTGGTTATCCCCGACCTGGAGGCTGCCCTCAATCTGCCGGAGAAGGGAAAGGTGGTGAACGCTGCCGGCACAGCCGTACCCGATCAGGGACGAGCTGACAAGACAGCTGCCGCCGCTATGTTGGCCCGTGTCTATATGACGCTCGCCGGCTATCCCTTCAACGATTCGTCGGCCATGGCGAAGGCCAAGACTTACCTCCAGCAAGTGCTTGACAAAAAGAGCAACTACTGGGCAACTGACATCACAGAGTGGCGCAAGCAGTGGACTCCCGACTACCACAACAAGTACAGCATCTTCGCCATCCAGTACCGCTCAGGCGGCACAGGCGACCCGGGCACAGGTTTCTTCGTGAAGTCGCTGCCTCCTTCCTATACAAATGGTGTAGGCGTAAGACTCTATGGCTATGATATCTTTATAGAGAAGACCCTGCGCTATGAGTACGACAAGATATACTCTGGTGGCAACAAGGATTTGCGTGGAGAGGGTTGGACCCTGCTCGACGGTTATGAGGCTGAGGCCAACACCGTGGCCTACTCCAACGAGAAGGAGTCGGTGACCGTGGACGGCGTGACCACCGACGTATACGTAAAGAGTCAGTTCTACAAGCCCCTTCCCTCTAAGCCTAAGATGGACGCACTGGGACTGTCGATGGACTACAGCGCACTGGTTAGCATGTACGACTGGCCTGTGAACTTCCCCATCCTCCGCATCGAGGACATGATGCTGCTCAACGCCGAGATTATGTGCGCCGAGAACAATGTAAGCGGAGCCGTTGCTATAGTCAACGAGATTCGCGAGCGTGCCGGATGCGACCCCGTTTCAGCGACTACCGCCGCCGAAGCATTGAAGTATGTGAAGCGCGAGCGTCGTCTGGAGCTTGCCGGCGAGGGCATCCGTTGGTTCGACCAAGTACGCTATGGCGAATGGAAGCAGGACATCATCGATATGTTTAACCGCTACGGCAACCCCGAAGGCACCAGTACAGCCGACGTGACCGACGGTCGCTATCTCTATCCGATTCCACAGAACCAGATGAACATCACACCAGGTCTCTACAAACAGAACACGGGCTATTAACAGCTCAGCTCTGATAGGATTCAACCATTTACAGGAGACGCATCCCCCACGGATGTGTCTCCTGTTTGTTTATGAAGAAGCACGAGTATGGGAGCAGTAAATGCGACATAAGAGCACTTTTACGCACGAGTGCACCATATAACTCAGCCGAATTGTATAATTTTGCAGCCTAAAAGGCATCCGCCAATCAGCTTGATTATCACAAAACACAACTATATGAACAATAGAATTGAGACCTGTCCACAATGTGGAGCACCAGGAACAGCAGGCGAGGTCTGCGAATATTGCGGGGCGAAGATACCCTTGACTCGCCCGAGTGTCAGTAACCCGACGGTGAGCAATGCAAGCACATCGAGCAACCGACGCATCATACCCTTCGACCCCGACATAAAAGAGGAGAACATCAAGAGCATGGTGATGGAGAAGTTGATAGATACCAATTACGTGCCATTGGATGTGTTCGAGAAGATGAAAGACTTCAAAGCCCTCAAGGGATTCTTCCCGATGTATAACTTCGTGGGTTCGTTCCAATCATCGTGGAGTTGCACACAAGTGATTCAAGTGAAGAAGGAACGGACCGTCTATAAGGACGGGAAGCCGAAGACGGAAACCTACTACGAGAAGGAGTACCATCCTGCCAGCGGTACCGCCGCAGGCCGATTCGATATCCTCTGTTCGTCCGACCCGAAACTGCTGAGCGCAGATCGCTACGACTTCAAGAACTACAACAACTCCGTCCCCTTCGACGAATCGTTGGTGGATGAGGACGCACAACTCGTCCCATTCGAGAAGGAGCAATTGGTCAGCTGGAACACCGTGGCCAAACCTATCATAGAGGACCTAGCCTATTCGGCAGCATACCGTCAGGCACCAAGCCCCAACGAACAATTCTCGCAGTCGGCATCGTGGAGCAAAGAGGGCGACGGAACGGAAGTGTACGTCCCCATCTGGCTAGTTTCCTACGAATACGATGGACAGACCTACGGCGCTGTGTTGCGCGGCGACCGTCCGAACCACTACGAGATCACCGTCCCGAAGGATGAAGATACCAAGAAGCATGATAACGAAATAAGAGATAGGAAGAGAGACATCATCTCGACACTCATAGGCATCTTCCTCTTATTTACCGTACTGATTGCCACATTTGGCTTCACCGTTTATCATTTTAGCCATAGATGGGGCACGTTCTTCGACTTCCCCGGAATAGTGATTACTCTGTGCAGCGCCATCGCCATATTCATCTTATGCAAACTGTACAAGTATATGCATGAAGGGAACGATAAGATTGACGCATACATCAGCGTGGTACGCGAGTGCGCCAAGTTGATAAGGAGCTCCAATGCCAAGCGCTACTGCGATTATGGCGATGCGGATGCCAACACAAGCATAGACTTGAACAAATTCAAGGAGCCTGAGAGGGTATCGTTGAAGTGGGTATGGACCAGTTTGATAGCCATGGCCGTCGCCTTGACGGTTATCGCGATAGCTATCCCTATCTATGAAGGTGCCAAAGCACAAGCCGAACAGGCGGAATGGGAAGCTCAGATGGCTGAGATGCAGGCCCAGGAAGAACTCCAGAAGAAGGAGAACGCCCGGAAAGTGGCTAAGAGCCTCAAGGAAAGGTTAACTTTGGTACAGGGCGACAGGTTCGCTATCCCGGGAACCGGCACGCGAAGTTTCTTAGGAACTGGTGACGATCCCATAAGCGTAGAGCTCACCAACTATTACATCATGACGACTACCGTGACGGAGGAAGAATGGAAACTGTTGGAAACGGAGGACTTCTCGACGAGCACGGCAAAAGACTTCATCGAGAAGGTGAATGCGGTTTCGTCTTGTGTATTTCGTATGCCTACACTGATGCAGTGGATGTGGGCCTCAGAACAGGGTTCTATTAAGGCAGAGTCCTGTAGGGACGAGCTGTGCCTTGACCTGTATGACGACCAAGGATTATCGAGCGGATGGAGCGACTATGCGGATTTGGTGAACCCCGAAGGGCCAAGTGATGACGGGAACATGGCGCACTCATGCATCTATAGGAGCAACAATTTAATGGAGGAAGGCTCCTATAACTACAACGTATCTGGATACACTGAGCTAAGCACAGCCAAGCTCCGGTTGGTTGTCATGGAAGAAGAGATGGGTAACCAATAAGAATAAATGAATCAGTAAAACCTACAATAGCGAATAACGATGAATTTAGTGGATATAGTCTCATGGGAGGTGAACGAGCAGGAGCTCGTCCACCGCTTCGAGAGCGACGGATTGAGGCTGGGCTCTCAGCTGGTTGTCTATCCCGGACAGACCGCTTTCTTTGTGAAGGGCGGAAAGATTTGTGACGAGTTTACCAGCGGCACCTATACCATCAAGAGTGACAACATCCCCTTGCTGGGGAAAGTGGTGAACCTGCCCTTCGACGGAGAGACTCCCTTCAAGGCTGAGGTTTGGTTCGTGAACCATGTGTCGCTGCTGAACAACAAATGGGGAACGCTGACACCCATCCAGGTGGAGGACCCGAAATACGACGTCATTGTGCCCATGCGGGCCTATGGCCAATACGGACTGCACATAGAGAATGCCCGACTGTTTCTGGAGAAGCTGGTAGGCAACATGTCGTCATTCGAGACGGTCCGTGTGGTGGACTACTTCAAGGGCGTATTGCTGTCGAAACTGACGAACATCATCTACGACGCACTGAAGCAGAACGACCAGTCGGTGCTGTCGATATCATCACAGGTCGACAGTCTGTCCGAATACGCGCAAACGCGCCTGTGTGAAGTATTCGCCAACTATGGCATCAATCTGGAGATGTTCAGCATCATCGCCATCTCCATCAAGGAAGACGACCCCAGCTTCATCCGGCTGAAGGAGGCGAAGGACGCCAAGGCACGCATCAGTGTGATAGGTCGTGAGGACTATCAGATGAGTCGTTCATTCGATGTATTGGAACAGGCCGCCAACAATCACAGCGGCATGGCAGGTGCTGCCATGGGCATAGGGGCCGGCATCGGACTGGGCAACGCCGCCGCCTCGCTGGCGACGGGAGTAATCAACACCCAACAGTCAAGTGAGACTCCCCCACCCTTGCCATTCACGGGCAAGAAGTACTTCCTGGCCGTGAACGGACAACAACAAGGACCGTTCGATTATGCCGCAGTGGAGCAGAAATACGAAGCCAATCAGATTACCAACGATACCCTTGTATGGGCCAAAGGAATGGCACAATGGCAAAAGCTGTCCGACTGCGATGACTTCTCGTCGCTGGTAGACTCGAACTGCCCGCCACCAATACCTAACCTCTAACCTATTGCACGCTCATGAAAACGAAAATCATAGCAGTAAGTGGCATACTGATAGCGATGAACCTGCTGATAGGTTTGCTGCTGTCGGCGTACAGCGGATTCAATCTGTTGTTCTCGACGGTAGTGTTGTTGGTTAGTGCCGTACTCGTCTACCTAGTGCATTCCATCCGGGTGAGCGATGCCATAAAGGTATCGTTCACGCTATTGTTCACCCTGTCGGGCCTCGTCAAATACATACTGAGCCTGGTCTCACCCGATCATCTGGTAGACAACTGGGGCGTGATAGCGTGCATTGTCATCACGGCATTTGAAGTGCTGTTGCTCGTAGTGTATCGCAAGAGACAGCTTTAGACCCAGATAGAGTATATAAACAGTACAGCCCAGCATACTACTTGAGTATGCCGGGCTGTATTGTTTATATTGAGTCGTTACGGACTATTCTGACTTCACCTCGGAGAAGTCGGTCTTACTGTAAACAACGTTATCCAGTCCCAACTCAATTGTCAGTGTCGGATGGTTGCTGTACTTGTACTTCTTACCATCATTGGTAGTAAGGTAAACGGTGTATGTGTCAGCAATCTTCAAGGCCGGAGTGGTGACCTTCTTACCAGTCTTCAGCGTGTTGTTTGTCGACCATACCAAATCGCCATCGACGTAAGTGTTGTTCTGCTTCTCTTGCTTGTAGACCTTCACATTCATAATAGCCTCTTTATCGAAATTATTCTCCAACGTGATGGTACCGCATTTGTCGCGACTGAAAGGCTTCAAGTTGATAATCTGGTCAGTGCAGCCATATCGGAATGTACGCTCCTCATGGTCAGCGTAGGTAGAGATGAAACTCTGTGCTCCATACGTTGCCGCTGTCTGCACACGAATGGCGATAGGATCCTCCGTTGAGTCATCAGGCACATTCTCGAGATGCCACACCCAATTGGCATGCAGATAGTTTGTGGAGCGATATGCCAGTGAGTTGCCCTCATTGAAACCACGTCTCTCACCCCAATCAAACTCGGGGAGGTTGTTGAACTGCA
>CAYZVH010000045.1:0-19165 GCA_964481755.1 uncultured Bacteroides sp.
AACTGACACTCCGTGCGGGTATACTTGAGTTTGATATGGTCCAGACATTTGTTTTTCACGCTACGCAGAAGATAGCTACGTAGAGAGGTGTGAATGTCCAATTGCTGACGGTTCTCCCATAGATGGAGTATGACGTCCTCCACGACCGACTCCGCCGCAAAGTCGTCCTGCAACATGAGGGAGGCAAAATGACACAGGGGACCATAGTGCTCACGGTAGAGTGTAGCATAGCCAACTTCCATCCCTTGCTGAAGTTGTAGAATCAATATTTGTTCATTCGTCTGCATTACCAGTCTTTAGAAGTGTGTTTTTCATTTTGGCAAAAGTAGGACATTGCACGTGGACGAACAAGTACAAATGAAGAATTGTGCCTTATAAAAGAGGCAGTTGACTGGTAATTATGTTGAATCGGCGGCTACATCCGCCGATGTTCTTACATTAATAATAAGGTATCGCCTCACTCCTCCTTATGATGGTGCCCGAAGGGAATCCTTGGAAACAGTTTGCGGAAGCGGGTCAAGTGCAGATGGAGGGTGACCGAACCACCTGCCACTACCAGCGTGACGGCAGTGATAATCATCACCAAGCCTACGATGTCGCGGGGCGTGAGAGTCTCATCGAACACCACCACACCGAAGAAGATGGCGGTGACAGGTTCCAAGGCGCCCAGGATGGCCGTCGGCGTGGAGCCGATGTACTGGATGGCCAGGGTGGTGCAGAAGAACGAGATGGCGGTCGGCAAGGTGGCCAAGGCGATGAGGTTACCCCACAAGTACCAATCGTGCGGTATGGTGAGCGGACAGAAGGCCACCAAGCGGATGACATAGAGGAAGACACCGAACAACAACACGTAGAAGGTGACCCGCAGCGTAGGGATGTTCTTCAGCACAGGCTTGTTCACACCCACCAGATAGACGGCGTACGAGAGGGAGGAGAGCATCACCAGCAGGGTGCCGGACAGGCTCAGTGTACCGCCGTCGCTGGTATTGTAGAGCATGCCGATGCCGCCGAGGGCCATCACCAGACAGAAGGCGGTCATCAGGGAGAGGCGCTCCTTGTAGACCAGCGCCATGATGAGGGCCACCATGATGGGGTAGACGAAGAGCATGGTGGAGGCGATGCCCGCCGCCATATAGTTGTAACTCAGGTAGAGGCAGAGCGACGAGGCAGCCATCAGCACGCCCATCACCACCAGCGGCAGCACCTCCCGTCGCTGCAACTTCAGCGAGTGTCCGCGCGCCTTCAGCATCACCGCCACGATGGGCAGCGCCAACAGGTATCGGAAGAAGAGTACGGAGTCGGGGTTCATCCCGTTGCTATAGAGCGGCAGGGTAAACAACGGATTCATACCGTATGTGGCAGCGGCAATAGCACCTAGTGCGAAGCCTTTAACTTTCAAGTTCATCATAAAACGTAAGACGTGTAGATTCTTTCGGGCTGCAAATTTAGTGGAAGTGTGTGGTGTAGCAAACTTTTTGGCATTAAACCTTTGCTACACGGAAGTGTCATAAGGATGCGGCGCGACTGGTTTCTCAATTTACGTTAAATAACAAGGCGTTTGCCGCAAGTTGTTTGAGACCACAATGATTTTTCAATAATTTTGTAGACTAACAGAGGTAGCGCTTGCTACCGCCAATTGATTTAATACCATTAAGAACGAACATTTATGAAACATTTCGCTAAACAAATGTTGACGGTGGCGGCAGGTTGCCTGTTCCTTGCCCCCGTAAATGCCCAAGACCGTATCCACTACACCGGTACCGAACTATCGAACCCCAACGAGCACGACGGACAGCTGTCGCCCGTGGTGGGTGTGCACAACATACAGACGATGCGCGCTACCCGCCGCTACGACCTCTACTCCACCAACGGCAACGGATGGACCTACAACCACCAGCCGATGATGGCCTACTGGAACGGGAAGTTCTACATGCACTACCTCTCCGACGTGGTGGACGAGCACGTGCCACCCTCGTGCACACTACTGCAGACCTCTGCCGACGGATACACATGGTCGACCCCGGAGGTGCTCTTCCCGGTCTATCACCTGACGGACGGCACCACCAAGGACGGCTCGGTGGTGGCGAAGAACCTGGATGCCGTGATGCACCAGCGCGTGGGATTCTACGTCTCCAAGTCAGGCAAACTCATCGCCATGGGCCACTATGGCGTCTGTCTGCACCCGAAGGACGACCCCAACGACGGCAACGGTGTGGGACGTGTGGTGCGCGAGATACACGAGGACGGCACCTTCGGCCCCATCTACTTCATCTATTATAACCATGCCTTCAACGAGAAGAATACCCTCTACCCTTACTATACCCGCTCGAAGGACAAAGCCTTCCGACAGGCTTGCGACGAGATACTCGCCAACCCCCTCTACCGCATGCAGTGGGTGGAGGAGGCCGACCGACAAGATCCTATCCTACCCTTGAAAGAGGAGTACAAGGCCTTCTGCTGGTACACCCTGCCAGACGGACGCATCGCCTGTCTGTGGAAGCATGCGCTAACCTCCATCAGCAGCGACGGCGGCAACACGTGGGAGCAACCCATCGGCCGTGCCAAAGGATTCGTCAACAGCAACGCCAAGATATGGGGACAACGGTTGAGCGACGGCACCTACGCCACGGTGTACAACCCCTCGGAGTTCCGCTGGCCACTGGCCATCTCGCTGAGTAAGGACGGGCTGGAGTACACCACGCTGAACCTGGTGCACGGCGAAGTGCCGATGATGCGCTACTGCGGTCAGTACAAATCGTTCGGCCCGCAATACGTGCGAGGCATACAGGAGGGCAACGGCACACCAGCAGACGGCAACCTGTGGGTGACCTACAGTGTGAACAAGGAGGATATGTGGGTGGCACGCATCAAGGTGCCCGTGCAGCAGCACGCCTCCAGTCATGCCGACGAGGACTTCGCCAACTTCAAGACGCTGGCGGACCTGGACATGTGGAACCTCTACTCCCCCGTGTGGGCTCCCGTGTCGCTCGAGCAGAAGGATGGCACCACATGGCTTACCCTGAAAGATAAGGATCCGTTCGACGCCGCCAAGGTGGAACGGAAGATACCTAATACGAAGGAACTGAGCGTGGAGTTCGACCTGATGGCCGAGCAGAACGACCACGGCACAATGCAGATAGAGTTTGTGGACGAGGACGGCACGGCCTGCGCACGACTCGACCTCACCCCCGAAGGGGAGTTCCGCTCCAAGGGCGGTGCCCGCTACGGCAAGGTGCTGATGTATGAGCCGGGCAAGCGCTACCATGTGAAGGTGGACGTGTCGGTGACCAACCGCAACTCGGTGGTCTACGTGAACGGCGAGAAGAAAGCTACCCGCATGCTCTTCGCTCCAGTCGCCAGCATCGAGCGCATCGTGTTCCGCACCGGCGAACGTCGTCACTACCCCACCGTGGACACGTGGGCCGACCAGTATGAGGACGCACCCAACGCCAACGGCGTGGACCCGGAGGCTACCTTCCGCATCGCCAACGTGAAGAGCGCGTCGATGGATGCCGACGGCTCGGCTGCGGTGCTGCGCTATGCCGACTACAAACACTACGTGGACTACTTCAACGGCATGGAGGACGAGAACATCGTCCAGGCCATCCCCAACGCGCAGGCTTCGGACTGGATGAAGGAGAACATCCCCCTGTTCGACTGTCCCGAGAAGGACTTCGAGGAGATGTTCTACTACCGTTGGTGGACCTTGCGCAAGCACATCGAGGAGACTCCCGTGGGCTACGGCATGACGGAGTTCCTGGTGAAGCGCTCGTATGCCGACAAGTATAACCTCATCTCGTGCGCCATCGGCCACCACATCTACGAGAGCCGCTGGCTGCGCGACCCGAAATACCTCGACGGCATCATCCACACATGGTACCGCGGCAACGAGGGCAAACCCATGAGCCGCATGATGAAATACAGCTCGTGGAACCCCGACGCCATCTACAACCGCTACTTGGTGACGATGGACACCACCTTCCTCACCGACCTCTACACCGACCTCTGCGACGAGTACAAGCGCTGGGAGGATACACACCGCCTGGCCAACGGCCTCTTCTGGCAGTACGATGTGCGCGACGGCATGGAGGAGAGCCTCGGCGGTGCACGCAAGCAACAGAACGCCCGCCCCACCATCAATAGCTACATGTATGGCAACGCCATGGCACTGGCACAGATTGCCGAGTTGATGGGCAAGACAACCGACGCGGAACTCTACCGCCAGAAGGCAGCGGAGACGAAGCTACTGATAGAGACCAGATTGTGGAATGCAAAGCATCAGTTCTTCGAAACTGTGCGGGGCGACACCTGCGCCCAGGTACGCGAGGCGATAGGCTACATACCTTGGTACTTCAACCTCCCCTCGAAAGAGTATAGCGAGGCATGGAAGCAACTGAACGACGAGAAGGGATTCTCGGCACCTTATGGTCTGACCACCGCCGAGCGTCGTCACCCGGAGTTCCGCACACATGGCGTGGGCCAGTGTGAGTGGGACGGCGCCATCTGGCCGTTCGCCACAGCACAGACCCTGACGGCACTGGCCAACTACCTGAACCACTCGGAGACTCCTGTGGTGACAGACAGCACCTTCTTCCGCCAGATGCAGCTCTACGTGGAGTCGCAACATCACCGCGGCCGTCCCTACATCGGCGAGTATCTCGACGAGGTGACGGGCTACTGGCTCAAGGGTGACCAAGAGCGTAGCCGCTACTACAACCACTCTACCTTCAACGACCTCGTCATCACGGGCATCGCCGGTCTGCGTCCGCGCGCCGACAAGAGCATCGAGGTGAACCCGTTGGTGCCGGAGAGTCAGTGGGACTACTTCTGCCTGGACAATGTGCGCTACCATGGCCACAACGTCACCATCCTATGGGACCGCAATGGCGACCGCTATCATCAGGGCCGCGGACTGCGCGTATTGGTGGATGGCCGCTTGGCCGGACAGAGCGACACGCTCACCCGACTGATTTGCAAGGACGTACTTTGATTGGGATTGACTTGATAGGAGAATCTTGATAGATAGAGATACTGAATACGATGAGAAACACAAAGATATTCTTGCTAGGGCTGCTGACCTTCTGTCTCGCATCCTCAGCAAAGGCAATAGAGGTGACGCGCGTCACCTGCGAGCTGACCACATCGCCCCTGGCACTCGACACCACCACGCCCCGCTTCGGTTGGCAGATGGAGGGAGAGCAGGGTTGCATGCAATCCGCCTACGAAATAGAGGTCTACACCCTGCAAGGCGGTGAGAAACAATACCTATGGCAGAGCGGCAAGCAACACTCCACACAGAGCCAGTTGGTGTCCTACGGCGGCACGGCACTGCAACCGCTGCTGCGCTACTGGTGGCGCGTGCGGGTGTGGGACGAGGGGGATGTCGCCTCGGCTTGGAGCGATGCGCAAGAGTTCCGCATCGCGCCGGACAAGAGTTTCCTCGACGCACAATGGATAGGTGCCGTCACGAAGGCGGACGCCAAGTTGCCGCAAGGTCGTCGGTTCACTGGGGGCGAGCTCAACAAGCCGGCCGTCAAGGAGGCATGGAGCCAAGTGGACTCCATGGCATGGCGCAGCATCTGTCTGCGTAAGGAGTTCAGCACCCCACGGCAGATAGCCGACGCCACGGTGTATGTGTGCGGACTGGGACAGTACGAGCTCACCATCAACGGCACGAAGGTGGGCGACGGGGAGTTTACCCCGCTCTGGAGTGACTATGACAAGACGGTCTACTACAATACCTACGACGTGACCTCATTCATACGCCAAGGCGACAATGCCCTGGGCGTGATACTGGGCAACGGATTCTACAACGTGGTGGGTGGCGGACGCTACCGCAAGCTGCAGATAGGGTTCGGTCCCGAGACACTCTTCTTGAAGATGCTCGTCCGCTACACCGACGGCACCAGCCAGACGGTGGCCACGGACAGCACGTGGCGCTACGACCGCAGTCCCGTGACGTTCCACTCCATCTACGGAGGTGAGGACTACGACGCCCGCCTGGAACAGGCAGGGTGGGACAAACCCGGATTCGACGACACGGCATGGAAACCCGTGGTCGTGCAGGAGGCTCCAAAGGGCACACTGCGGCCCCAACTCACCACCCCGGTGAAGATCATGAAGCGCTACGGGGTGCAGAGCAGCTACAAACTCACGGCGGACGATGTGCGCAAAGCCACCAAAGCCACCAAGCGCACCGTGGACGCATCGGCTCAGTTGCTCGACATGGGACAGAACCTCGCCGGCTTCCCCGAGATAACGGTGAGCGGCAAACGGGGACAGAAGATTACCCTAGTGGTGGCCGAATCGGTAGTGGACAGTTGCCACGCCGCCAACCAACGACAGACAGGCCGACAACACTATTATACCTACACCCTGAAGGGTGACAAACGGGAGACGTGGCACCCACGCTTCTCGTACTACGGCTTCCGCTACATCCAGCTGGAGGGGGCGGTGCTGAAGGGACAGAAGAACCCCGACAAATTGCCCGTGGTGCACAACATCCAGTCGTGCTTCGTACACAACGCAGCAGCGGACGTCAGCTCGTTCACCTGCTCCAACAAGATCTTCACGCAAGCACATCAGCTCATCCACAATGCCGTGCGCAGCAACATGCAGGCGGTCTTCACCGACTGTCCGCACCGCGAGAAGCTGGGATGGCTGGAGCAAGACCACCTCAACGGACCCGGCCTGCTCTACAACTACGACCTCACCACCTACTACCCGAAGTTGATGCGCGACATGGCGGACGCACAGCAGGCCAACGGCATGGTGCCGACAACCGCTCCGCAGTACACTATCTTCGAAGGCCCGGGGCTGGATGTCTTCACCGACTCGCCCGAGTGGGGCAGCGCCATGGTGGTGATACCGTTCCTCTACTACGACACCTATGGCGACGATTCGCTCATCCGCCAATACTACCGACAGATGCGGGCCTACGTGGACTATCTCTCGTCGCGCGCTGAAGGGAACCTGATTGACTTCGGACTGGGCGACTGGTACGACTATGGCGACTTCCGTGCCGGATTCTCACGCAACACCCCCGTCGGGCTGGTGGCATCGGCACATTACTATATGGACATCCGCTATATCGCCGAGGCGGCCCGCATGCTGGGCAACAGCTACGACGCGGACTACTATACCCGCCTGGGCAACGACGTGAAGGAGGCCTTCAACAGTAAGTACTTCGACGCCGAAACCTGCCAATACGGCACGGGCAGCCAAACCAGCAACTCCCTGCCGCTGTTCCTCGGCATTGCGCCCACGAACAGCCGAGCTGCCGTGCTACGCAACCTCGTGACGGACATCCGTCAACACGGCACACGCCTCACCACGGGCGACGTGGGCAACCGCTACCTGTTCCAAACCTTGGCACGTGCCGGGCTTGACGAGGTGATGTATGCCATGCACAACCACGAGGAAGCACCCGGCTACGGTTTCCAGTTGAAGTTCGGCGCCACCACGCTCACCGAGCAGTGGGACCCGCGCCAAGGCTCATCGTGGAACCACTTCATGATGGGACAGATCGACGAGTGGTTCTTCTACTCGCTGGCTGGCATACAGAGCAACCCCACCGAGAAAGGCTATCAACACTTCCTTCTCAAGCCACAGACACCGGGCGACCTCACCTCGCTGGACGCCACCTACCGTACGCTCTATGGTGAGATACGGGTCAGCTGGCAACGCACTGAGGGAGAGTTCAACCTGCAGGTGACCGTGCCCGCCAACTGCACGGCGGAGGTATGGCTACCTGGCGAAGAGCAGTGCGCCGGCGTGGTGAAGAGTGGCACACACACCTTCACCCTACCCCTAAAGATGAAACATCATTTAAACCCAAGATAATATAATAAAGAATCATGAAACATTTCACATTGTCAGTGTTGTTGCTCTCCGCTGCTGTAAGCGCAGGGGCACAAAACACCTACGAGAATCAGTTCACCCGTCCACTGGGCGAGGTGCTGACCGACATCAGCCACCGCTTTCAGGTGCGGCTGAAGTATAACATCGACACCACGGGACTGAAGCTCCCCTATGCCGACTCGCGCATCCGCCCCTACTCGGTGGAGGAGTCGCTCACCAACGTGTTGGCTCCGTTCGACTTCAAGTTCGTGAAGCAGGACGGCAACCTCTACAAGATAAAGCCATACGAGTACGCCCGCCGCACAGATAAGGACGGGGAGGCCATGATTGCCTATCTGAAGACGCTCTACCGCGACCAAGCCTCCTTCGAGCAGCGCAAGACCGTGCTGAAGAGAGAGGTACGCGAGTTGTTGGGCATCGACCCCATACTGGAGCAGCGTGTGAAGGCGGAGCCTATCCTCTCCAAGGAACGTAAGTACAAGGACTACACGGTGCAGAACTTCGCTTTGGAAACACTACCTGGGCTCTACGTCTGCGGTTCCATCTACGCCCCCCGCACAAAGGGTCAGCATGCGCTCATCATCTGTCCTAATGGACACTTCGGCGACGGACGCTACCGCGAGGACCAGCAACTGCGCATGGCCACACTGGCCCGCATGGGAGCCATCTGTGTGGACTACGACCTCTTCGGTTGGGGCGAGTCCGCCCTGCAGGTGAGCTCCATAGGTCACAACACCAGCATCGCACAAGTCATTCAGGCCATGAACGGCATCTCCATACTCGACTACATGATGACCCGCAAGGATGTGGACTACATGCGCGTGGGTGTGAACGGCGGTTCGGGCGGTGGCACGCAGACGGTGTTGCTGACGGTACTCGACGACCGCTACACGGCAGCCTGCCCGGTGGTCAGCCTGGCCTCACACTTCGACGGCGGTTGTGCCTGCGAGAGCGGAATGCCCATCACCCAGGCGGGCGGTGGCACCTGCAATGCCGAACTGGCTGCGCTCTTCGCTCCCAACCCACTCTGCATCGTCTCCGACGACAAGGACTGGACACACACCGTGCCCACGCTGGAATATCCCTACATCAAGCATGTGTATGAGTACTACTTGAACGCAAAGAGCGTCACCAATGTGCACCTGCCTAACGAGGGTCACGACTTCGGTCCCAACAAGCGCAACGCGGTGTACGACTTCTTCATCACTGTCTTCGGTCTCGACCAAAGCATGCTGGACGAGTCGAAGGTGACGGTGGAGCCCTTCGAGGCACTCTACAGTTTCGGTAAGGATGGTAAGAACCTGCCTAAGGATGCCATCCGCTCCATCAACGACCTGGGCAAGTACTTCGGCAAGCAGACCGTGCGCAATGCCGCTG
Organism: uncultured Bacteroides sp.; assembly: GCA_964481755.1. Taxonomy (GTDB): domain Bacteria; phylum Bacteroidota; class Bacteroidia; order Bacteroidales; family Bacteroidaceae; genus Phocaeicola_A. The sequence continues at coordinate 9,238 of CAYZVH010000045.1, forward strand.
CCGACGAGTCGGTGCTGAAGAAGTCGCAGAGTATCGTCAAGGCACTGAAGCTGACGGACAAGAAGGTGGAGAACCAGGTGGTGACCGCCGTCTACAACCATCGCCGTGCCGTGCGCGATTGGCACAACACGCACCCCTACTCCATCATCCCCGAGAAAGACCCTGCCACAGGCAAGACCCTCAGCAAGATAGAACGTGAGATGATGGCGGACAAGACGATACCCGCCAGCGTACACGAGCGGCTGGTGAAAGAGCTCAACCGCTCCCTTACCCCCGAGCAGGTGGAGCAGGTGTTCGACGGCTACACCGTGGGCAAGGTGGCCTTCACCATGAAAGGCTACTATGCCATCGTGCCCGACCTCACCGACAAGGAGGCCAGCGTGCTGGAGGGCTACCTGAAGCAAGCCCGTGAAGAAGCGCTCGAGTGCAAAGGCATGAAGGCCATCTCGCAGGTGTTCGAGGTCTACAAGACCAAGTGCGAGCAGTATCTCAACCAAAACGGACGCGACTGGCGCCAACTCTTCAAGGACTACGTGAGCAAGCGCAACGCCGAGAAGAAGGCAAAGGCCGACGCAAAAAAGAAGAAATAACACACATATATATAATATAGTATAAGAATGCGCATGATGAGACAGAAAGTTTCCCTGCGGGGACGATGGAAGTCCTCCTTATTGATGGGCTTGCTGACGATGGCGTGTCTACCCGGCATGGCCGAGGTGCAACCGACGGACCACTCGGCACAGGAGTATAAACTATGGTACGACAAACCGGCACAGGTGTGGACCGAGGCGTTGCCACTGGGTAACGGACGGTTGGGCGTGATGCTCTATGGCAACCCTGCCGCAGAGCAGATGCAGCTCAACGAGGAGACCATCTGGGCCGGTCGACCCAACAACAACGCCAACCCCGAGGCACTGGAGTGGATACCGAAGATTCGCCAGATGGTGTTGGAGGGCAAATACCTCGAGGCACAGAACGCAGCCACGGCCCACGTGAAGGCAAGCACCAACTCGGGCATGCCCTACCAGAGCTTCGGTGACCTGCGCGTCACCTTCCCCGGGCACTCGCGCTACGACCACTACTATCGTGAGCTGAGCCTCGACTCGGCCCGTGCCGTGGTACGCTATCGGGTGGACGGGGTCAACTACCAACGGGAGACCTTCGTGTCGCTGACCGACCAGGTCATCATCACACGCATCACGGCGGACCAGCCCGCTAAGGTGACCTTCAACGCCACCCTCACCTCGCCCCACCAGGATGTCTTCATCGCCTCCGACGGAGACGACATCACCCTGCAAGGCGTCAGTTCGCTACACGAGAAGCTAAAAGGTAAGGTGGAGTTCCAAGGTCGTGTCACCGCCAAGACAAAGGGCGGTGTGACCACCTGCCGCGACGGAGTACTCACCGTGGAGGGAGCCGACGAAGCTGTGCTCTACACCTCCATCGCCACCAACTTCGTCAACTATAAGGACATCACCGCCGACTTTGTGGCCCGCGCCAAGGACTACCTCACGAAGGCACTCACCCAGGGATATGCCGAAGCGAAGCGGACACACGTGGCTGCCTACCGGCAGCAGATAGGCACCGCCTCGCTCTGGCTGGGCGACGACCAATATGCCGACGTACCTACGGACCTACGCGTGGAGCGGTTCAAGCAAACCAACGACGCCTTCCTGGTGGCCACTTACTTCAAGTTCGGCCGTTACCTGCTCATCTCGTGCTCGCAACCGGGCGGACAGGCAGCCAACCTGCAAGGTATCTGGAACGACAAGCTCTTCCCCTCGTGGGACTGCAAATATACCTGCAACATCAACCTCGAGATGAACTACTGGCCCTCGGAGGTGACCAACCTGAGCTGGCTCAACGAGCCTCTGTTCCGCCTCATCCGCGAAGTGAGCGAGACTGGTAAGGAGAGTGCCCGCGTGATGTATGGCTCCAACGGCTGGGTGCTCCACCACAACACGGACATCTGGCGCATCACCGGTGCCATAGACAACGCCCCCTCGGGCATGTGGGCATCCGGTGGAGCGTGGCTCTGCCGCCACCTGTGGGAACACTACCTCTACACGGGCGATGTGGAGTTCCTGCGCCAGGTCTACCCCATCCTGCGCGGTGCCGCCCTCTTCTTCGACGAGACAATGGTGAAGGAGCCCACACACGGATGGCTAGTGGTGTGCCCCAGCAACTCGCCGGAGAACACCCATGCGGGTAGTGATGGCAAAGCCTCCACGGCAGCCGGCTGTTCGATGGACACGGAGCTGGTGTTCGACCTCTGGAACGAGGTGATTGCCGCCTCCGAGATATTGGATACCGACAAGGAGTACGCCGCCCGGCTGCAGAGCCGCCTCAAGGAGATGGCTCCATTGCAGATAGGCCACTGGGGACAACTGCAGGAGTGGATGTTCGACTGGGACAACCCCGACGATACCCACCGCCACGTGTCGCACCTCTACGCACTCTATCCGAGTAACCAGATATCGCCCTACCGCACACCCGAGTTGTTCGATGCGGCACGCACCTCGCTCATCCACCGGGGCGACCCTTCCACGGGATGGAGCATGGGATGGAAGGTGTGCCTGTGGGCCCGCCTGCTCGACGGCGACCATGCCTACAAGCTCATCACCGACCAGCTCTCGCTTGTGCGCAACGAGAAGAAGCGCGGTGGTACCTACCCCAACCTCTTCGACGCGCACCCACCTTTCCAAATCGACGGCAACTTCGGTTGCACGGCAGGCATCGCCGAGATGCTGATGCAGAGTCACGACGGCTTCATCTTCCTGTTGCCCGCCCTGCCCACGCTGTGGAAAGAGGGTGAGGTGAAGGGACTGATGGCACGCGGCGGCTTCGAGCTAGACCTGGCATGGAAGGATGGCAAGGTGAGCCGCCTCACGGTGACCTCGCACAAGGGCGGCAACTGCCGCCTGCGTTCGCTCTGTCGCCTCAGCGGCAAGGGACTGAAGAGCGCCAAGGGCGATAACCCCAACCCGCTCTACCAGCTGACCCAAGTGGCAGACCCGCTCATCAACAGCGAGGCACAGCTGGGTAAGGTGACGCTGCCGAAGACCTACCTCTACGACCTTCCCACCGAGACGGGCAAGAGCTATGTACTCATCGGGAAATAGAAGGTTCCGGTCCGAGGCCCTTAACCGGGCTTAACGGCTGATAGCTACTATACATAAGGTATACCAGACGTGGGCTATCCACATCGGTAAGTATAAACCAAGATTATTAGAAACAAAAACCAAATACGAAAGATGAAGAAGATTACACTCTTATCACTGCTCTGCCTCCTGTTGGCGAGCACCCTCAGTGCACAGAGCGTGCCCTGGAAAAACGGTAAACTGAAAGTGTCCGACAACGGACGATACCTGCAACACGAGAACGGCACACCGTTCTTCTGGCTGGGCGACACCGGCTGGCTGCTGCCCGAGCGACTCGACCGCCACGAGGCAAGCTACTACCTCAACCACTGCCACCAGGCTGGCTTCAACGTGGTGCAGATACAGGTCATCAACGGCGTGCCCGCCATCAACGAGTACGGACAGTTATCCCACCCGGACGGATTCAACTTCAAGGACATCAACAAGAAAGGGGTCTACGGCTACTGGGACCACATGGACTACATCATCCAGAAGGCTGAGCAGAACGGCATCTACATCGGTATGGTGTGCATTTGGGGTGGACTGGTGAAGCAGGGTCTCATGAGCGTGAAGGATGCCGAGGCATACGGTAAGTTCCTCGCCGATCGCTACAAGAACTCACCCAACATCATCTGGATAATGGGTGGCGACGTGCGCGGCGACATCAACCCCGACCAATGGAACGCCCTGGCACGCACCATCAAGAGCATCGACAAGAACCACCTGATGGCCTACCACCCCTTCGGTCGCACGTCGTCCATCTATTGGTTCCACGATGCCGACTGGCTCGACTTCAACATGTTCCAGAGCGGACACCGCCGCTACGACCAGGTAAAGGGCGATGGCGACGACAAGGCAGAGGCTGCCGTAGCCGAGGACAACTGGCGCTACGTGGAGGCCGGTTGGGCCAAGACTCCAGCCAAACCTATCCTCGATGCCGAGCCTAGCTACGAGGACATCCCACAAGGACTGCACGACCCGAAGCAGCCGCGCTGGCAGGCTCCCGACGTGCGCCGCTACGCCTACTGGTCAGTCTTCGCCGGTTCGTTCGGCCACACCTACGGTCACAACTCCATCATGCAGATGCTGAAGGTGGCTAACGATGGTGGCTACGGAGCCAACAAGACTTGGTACGAGGGCATGAAGGACCCGGGCTACAACCAGATGCAGTACCTGAAGAACCTCATCCTCACGTTCCCATTCTTCGAGCGTGTGCCCGACCAAAGCATCATAGCCGAAGAGAACGGAACGCGCTACGAGCGTGTCATCGCCACCCGCGGCACGGACTATCTGTTGGTCTACAACTACACCAACCGCCCCATGAAGCTTGACCTGGGCAAAATCTCCGGCGCGAAGAAGAACGTGTGGTGGTACAACGTGACCAACGGCTCGCTGCAGTATGTGGGCGAGTTCGACAGCAAGGTACAGCCGTTCCACTACGACGGTGCCTCCGGTGCAGGCAACGATCGCGTCCTCATCGCTGTGGATGCCTCCAAGAGTTACCTCACCAAGGACCAGACCAACATTCCTACGAAATACTAACGATACACCATAAACCATGATGAAACGAATCAGTTCATTCCTGCTGACACTGCTCGTCGCCTTGGTAACACAGGCGGCGGTGAACGTGGGGCAGTTGCTCACCGAGCGGCTCCAGGCTCCGCTCAACGTGGAGCGTGCGCAACCCCGGCTCAGCTGGATTATCACCTCCGACGAGAACGGGGTGATGCAGACGGCCTACCACATACTGGTGGCCACTACGCCCGAGAAGCTCGCCGCCGGCGAAGGCGACGTGTGGGACTCTGGCACAGTGGAGTCCGACCAGTCGGCTTGGGTGCCCTACGGGGGACCCGCGCTGAAGAGCAACGGCCGCTACTACTGGAAAGTGAAAGTGACCACCACACGTGGCGAATCTCCTTGGAGCGAACCCGCCGAATGGGGCATGGGCATGATGGGCGAGCTGCAATGGCGTGGCCAGTGGATAGGCTGGGACGGCGCCTTCGAGTGGGACAAGGAGGTGATGCACAGTCAGCTCAGCGCCCGCTACCTGCGCAAGGAGTTCAAGACCCAGAAGCAAGCCATCAAACGGGCCACGTTGCACATCTGCGGGCTGGGCATGTACGAGCTCTTCGTCAACGGAGAGCGCATCGGCGACCAACAGTTGGCACCTGCCACCAGCGACTACCGCCGCACCTGCATCTACAACTCGTTCGACGTCACCCAGCAGTTGCGTAGTGCCAGTGCCGACAACGCCATAGGTGTCACCCTGGGCAACGGCCGCTACTACACCATGCGGCAGAACCACAAGAACTACAAGATAGCCACTTTCGGCTATCCCAAGATGCGACTCAACCTCATCATCGAGTATGAGAACGGAGCCACGCAACGCATCAACAGCGACACGGACTGGAAGCTCACGGCACAAGGCCCTATCCGCAGCAACAACGAGTACGATGGCGAGATCTACGACGCCCGCATGGAGCTGGGCGACTGGGCCCTGCCCGGCTACGACGACTCCCGTTGGTTGACGGCTCAGCGCGTCACCCTGCCCTACGGCACCCTGCGTGGCAACACCGCACCCAACATGAAGGTGATGCAGCGGCTGAAGCCCGTCACCTTCAAGCAGTACGGCGACCGCTACATGGTGGACTTCGGACAGAACACCGCCGGTTTCGTGCGCATCCGTCTGCCTAAAGCCGAGGCGGGCGACACCATCCGCATACGCTATGCCGAGCGGGTGAAGAACGACGGAGCGGACCTCGACGTAGAGAACCTGCGCAGCAGCCTCAGCACCGACTACTACGTGTGCAACGGCAAGGAGCAGGGCAACACGTGGGCAGCACGCTTCTCGTACCACGGATTCCAGTACATCGAGGTGACCGGCTGCAAGGGCCTCACCGCCGACGACCTCACCTCAGAGGTGGTGTATGACGGATTCGAGAACAACGGCTCGTTCGAGTGCAGCAGCACAGTGATGAACCAAGTGTACCGCAACGCCTGGTGGGGCGTGTCGAGCAACTACAAGGGTGTGCCTTTGGACTGCCCTCAGCGCGACGAGCGCCAGCCCTGGATGGGCGACCATTGCGTGGGCACCTGGGGCGAGAACTTCATGTTCGACAACGGCACCATGTATGCCAAGTGGACCGACGACATGCGCGAGGCGCAGCGTGAGGACGGCATCATACCGGACATCTGCCCTGCCTTCTACAACTACTTCACGCCGGCCATGACGTGGGCCTCGTCGTTCCCCGTCATCTGCGACATGCTCTACCACCAGCAGGGCAACATCGAGCCTATCCGCAAGAACTACGCTGCCATCAAGAAGTGGCTCGCCGCCATACGTGGGGGTTACACTACCAAGGACGGCGTCATCAATGCCGACAAGTATGGCGACTGGTGCATGCCGCCCGAAGCACCGAAGCTCATCCACAGCACCGACCCTGCCCGCCTCACCAGCGGCTCGCTCATCAGCTCGGCCTATTATTATAAGGTATGCAAGATGATGGCGGAGTTTGCCCGTCTGCAAGGGCTGCAAGCCGATGCCGACTTCTACGAGCAAGAGGCCTCGACCATGAAGGAGCGGTTCAACGCCGTGTTCCTCACCGTGAAGCCCGGCACCTCGCCCGTGAAGACGCCGCACATCCTCTACCCGGACAGCATCTACTACGGCAACAACACCGTCACCTCCAACATCCTCCCCCTGGCCTTCGACATGGTGCCCGAGGAGTATCGCGAGGCGGTGTGCGGCAACCTGGTGCGCGCCATCATCACCACCAACAACGGCCACATCAGCTGCGGCGTGATAGGTGTCAACTGGCTGTTCCGCGAGCTCACCCGCATCGGACGGGGCGACATCGCCTACCTGCTGGCCAGCAACACCACCTACCCCAGCTATGGATATATGATAAAGAAAGGCGCCACCGCCATCTGGGAACTGTGGAACGGCGACACGGCCAGCCGCAAGATGAACAGCTGCAACCACGTGATGATACTGGGCGACCTCATCCCCTGGTTCTACCGCGACCTGGCAGGATTCAATCCCGCACAGCCTGGCTACAAGGAGATTATGCTGAAGCCCGACTTCTCCATCCAGGAGCTGAGCTACGTGAAGGCATCGTACAACACCCTCTATGGTACCGTGGAGAGCCACTGGAAGAAGGACCTCGTCACGCTGCAGTGGGACATCACCGTGCCCTGCAACACCACGGCGCAGGTTTACCTGCCTACTACAGACACAAAGGCCATCAACCAAGAGGGCATCACCCTGCTGCGCACCGAAGGCAACTCCACCGTGTGGCGTGTGCCCTCGGGCAAATATCGCCTGACCATTCCGCTGGACCCCACACAGGGTAAGCAGGAGCGTCAAGGCATTCTCACCGACCAGTTCCTCTACGAGCAGGCCTCGTTCCCCGAGTGTCACGGCGCCACCATCGTGGAACTGAAGAACGGTGACCTCGTCGCTGCCTTCTTCGGAGGCACCAAGGAGCGCAACCCCAACTGCTGCATCTGGGTGTGCCGCAAGCCGAAGGGTGCCACCCAGTGGACCGCCCCCTACCTGGCTGCCGACGGCGTGTTCGCACTGACGGACCCCAACGCTGCGCGGGCTGGCATCACGGAGAAGACTACCACCGCCGCAGCCGGGCCAGTGGCTGTCACCTTCAAAGGCAAGAAGGGCAACGCCTATCGCAAGGCATGCTGGAACCCCGTGCTCTACCAAGTGCCCGGCAAGAAGGAACTGTTGCTCTTCTATAAGATAGGTACCAGCGTGGGCGACTGGAGCGGATGGCTCGTACGCTCGAAGGATGGCGGCAAAACGTGGAGTGCTAAGGAGCCGCTGCCCGAGGGATTCCTCGGCCCGGTGAAGAATAAGCCCGAGTATGTGGACGGACGCATCATCGCCCCCAGCAGTACCGAGGGACACGGATGGCGCATCCACTTCGAGCTGTCGGACGACCAAGGGAAGACCTGGCGTAAGGTAGGTCCTGTGAATGCCGAACTGAGTGTGCCTACCCAACTGCGTAAGGCCGGAGCCGCCGCTCAGGACGACCAAGAAGGTGGTGAGGCCATCAAGGGCAAGGGCGCACAACCCATCTATGCCATACAGCCCAGCATCCTGCGCCACAGCGATGGCCGCCTACAGGTGGTCTGCCGCAGCCGCAACGCCAAGCTGGCCACCAGCTGGAGCAGCGACCGGGGTGAGACGTGGAGCAAGGTGACCCTGCTCGATATAGAGAACAACAACTCCGGCACCGATGCCGTCACCCTGAAGGACGGCCGCCACGTGTTGGTCTACAACAACTTCGAGACCTTGCCCGGCACCCCCAAGGGATTGCGCACGCCGCTCAGCCTCGCCATCTCCGACGACGGCATCCACTGGCGCCACCTGCTCACCCTGGAGGATAGCCCCATCAGTCAATACTCCTACCCGAGCATCATTCAAGGCAGCGATGGCAAGCTCCACGTGGTTTACACCTGGCGCCGCCAACGTGTGAAATACGTGTGCATCGACCCTACCAAGTTGCCGATTGACGAATAAGTACACAGCACTCTATAGAAGAAGTTGCCAGGTTCTCCCCCGCAAGAGGGAAGAGCCTGGCAGCTTTACTTTGTGTAAGTTCTGTAGAGGACAGATACGTCGCTAGCCTAAAGGCCCAACAGAAACGTCTCGCCCTTGCGCATGAAGAGCTTGTGGCCGGCGGCATTGAGGTGGGCCGTGTCGTTGGCGCCTTGGAAGTAGCGGCGACGGAACTCGGGGTCCCACACGTAGATGCCGGAGCGCTCGGCGGCATTAAGTAATGGAATGGAGTAGCGTGCGCAGACTTTCGCCATGATGACCGTCACCTCGGCGAAGCAGTCGCGCGGCACACGCCAAGGAGTGACGAAGGCCAGACGGGCAGAGGGATACTTGTGGATGAGCTTACGGCAGAGGCTGTCCAGCCCGGTCTCGAACTGTTCGTAGGTGCCCTTGCCGGCACGAATGTACTCGGCATCGTTGTGGCCACCAACCACGAGAACGTAGTCGGCCGTGTCGGACATCACCTCACAGTACTCCAGCATAGGAATGCCCCAGTTCTCGGCCGTGCGGTCGAACACCAGGCAACAGCCGTTGCGGCCGTAGTTGCGATAGTTCATGTGGTATTTCTCGGCTACCAAGGCGTGCCAAGCCTCTTGGTAAGGACGGCGATGATTCTTCACATAACTGTCACCAATGACGTTAATGGTCTTACCCCACAAGGGAGCCTCTTCGAGGGTTTGAGCGTTAGCGCCACCCACACAAAGGGCAAGCAAAGCAACAAAAAGAAGGAGTTGTCTCTTCATAAGATGTATAAGATTATATGTAAATTACAGATCCCACGCTCGCGGCGTGTGACGCAAAGTTATGAAAAAAGGAAACTATAGAGGTTCTTTCACATATTTTTCCTAGTCAGAAAAATATATTTTCCTAACCAGAGAAATATATTTTCCTAACTAGGGAGATAAAACCGCCCTATTGTCTAGCGAGAGGGACCGTCGTGACGATAGTGGAACCACGAGAACGACACACTGCCCCGGGCACCGAGACGATTGTAGCAATAGAGCGCCAAACGCACACCTTTCCAGTTGCCGAAGCGGATGTAGAAGGAGTCACCACAGGGTGTGAACTGCCGGTTGTCGAAGCTGTAGGCAAAGCGGAAATCCTTGCCAGGGAAGTCGAGAGTGACGCGGAGGTAGAGTTTCTTGCCCTTCACACGGACCACAGGAGTCTCGGTGGCATCGTCGGAGAGGTAGAGCCAGCGTTCACCATCCTC
>CAYZVH010000046.1:0-4662 GCA_964481755.1 uncultured Bacteroides sp.
TGATAGCCCGCGCGCGCTCCAACGGCGCGAGGCCGCGGAGGTCGGCGATGCCCTGCTCCGTGATAATCACGTTGATGTCATGCTCGGAGTGGTCGTGGTGGCTCACCATAGGCACGATGGCCGAGATGAGGCCGCCCTTCGCCACGGAGGAGCAAGTGAAGATGGAGATGTAGGCGTTGCGCTCGAAGTCGCCCGAACCGCCGATGCCGTTCATCATCTTCGTGCCGCCGATGTGTGTGGAGTTCACGTTACCATAGATGTCGGCCTCGATGGCGGTGTTGATGGAGATCACACCCAGTCGGCGCACCAATTCGGGGTTGTTGGATATTTCGGACTGACGCAGCACCAGCTTGTCGCGGAAGAAGTCCATGTCGTCGTAGATGCCTCTCAAGCAGTCGTTCGTGACGGTGAGTGAGCAGGTACTACCGAACTTCACGCGTCCCTGGCGGATAAGTCCGATTACGGAATCCTGAATCACCTCGGTGAACATCTCGAAGGGCGGAATCGTCTTGTCGCGGCCCAGTGCGCCCAGCACAGCGTTGGCGATGTTGCCCACGCCGCTCTGCAGCGGCAGGAAGGTGCTGGGGATGATGCCCCGCTTCATGTCGGCTGCCAGGAAGTCGGCCACGTTCTGGCCTATCTTGTCTGTCACAGGGTCGCCTGCCGTGAACGAGCGTGCCTCGTCGGGCTTGTCCACCTCCACGATGCCCACTATCTTGGCAGGGTCTATCTGCACGTAGGGCACACCGATGCGGTCGCTAGGCTTGAAGATGGGGATTGCCTGGCGATGAGGGGGGTCTTGCAACTCATACACATCGTGCATACCCATCATATTCTTGCTGTGGAAAGCGTTCAGCTCGATGATGACCTTGTCGGCCAGGCGGGCGATGGTCGGCGCGATGCCGCCGGCAGCCGTCAGGTAAGCCTTGCCGTCGGGGGTAATCTCGCACACCTCTATGATGGCCACGTCCACTTTACCCAGGAAGTTGTAGCGCACCTCCTGTGCCATCTGCGACAGGTGGATGTCGTTGTAGGCTATCTCGCCGTTGTTCACGGCTTTGCGGAAATCTACGTTGGTTGTGTAGGGGGCTCTGTAGCGGATTGCCTTCACACGGGAGAGGATGCCGTCGCACGAGTCTCCGGTGGATGCTCCCGTGAATACTCCAATCTGGAAGGGGTTACCTTTAGCGTGTTCTGCTTCTGCTATTTTAGCAATCTCGGCAGTTACCGCTTTCGGGGTACCTGCAGGAGTAAAACCACTGAGGCCAATGTTGTAGCCATGCTTCACAAGGCTTGCTGCTTCAGCGGCTGTTATGATCTTGAATGCCATAGTTTATTGAATAGTAATATTTGTTTATTGGTACTTTCGTTCGAAGATGATGGAATGGATGAACGCCTCGCGAGCCTTCTGGGGTGAACGCAGGTCGGTGACGCTGTCTCTAGGTTGTGGGACAGTGGGCGCGGGAGCCGCCGCCACGGGCGCTTCCTGCTGTTTCTTCTCGTTGTGCTTGTGCTTTTTCTTCTTCACGGTGGGCTTCGGCGCGGGGATGAACATCTCTGGCTCGCACCTTGGCGTGCTCTTCACTTCGACTTCCTTCTCCTCCTCCACGTCTTCGGGGATGTCGGGCCAATTCTCCTCCTTCGTCGTCTGCTTCTTCTTACGTGCCTGACCGGCTACCGAGATGACGATGAACGCTACGAAAAACAGAATTTTAAATATATCTTCCATCGTGATGCAAATTATTGTCCGACAAAGGTAAAACATTTAATTTAATAAATCACCTTTCCCGCCTCTATAAAATGTAAAAAGGGAACTTCTCAGTCCCCTTTTAACCTAAACCTTAACTATGAAAAAATCTTACGTCTACATATTGCAGGCAACACTACCTGCATGTATGTCGCTTACAAAAGTCAGAATAATATCTAAGAAACGCAAAACTTCCCGTGTATTTTACCTCTATCTTAAGATTTATTAACTGTGAGGCGGCAAAAACAGAAACTTCCGATGCGTTTTATCTTTCATTTCCACAGAAATCATTCGTCTAAACTATCGGAATTTCCAATGGGTTTTCCGGCTTCAGCTTACTTTACTTTTACGTTTGCTTCAAATGTGTGACTTTGCGTGCCATATTCTTGTAGTTTGCGCTTTTGTCGAAACAAAGAGTTCATCATTTATCGGTTTTGGCTCAGCACCCTATCTCGTCTTAATTTGTCCTAAAGCACTTTTCGGGGCGAGTGTGGCTCTCATTCAGTTATTTTGCCTACTTTTGCGGCTCAATTCTTACATTATTTATCTTATTATCGTATGACAAAAGAAGCAAAGGGAGCAGACTTTAAATCTGCGACCGACAACAAGAAATTGTTTATCGAGACTTATGGTTGCCAGATGAACGTGGCCGACAGCGAGGTAATCGCCTCCATCATGCAGATGGCCGGATACCAGGTTTGTGACAACCTCGACGAGGCTGACGCCGTGTTTATGAACACCTGCTCGGTGCGCGACAATGCCGAGCAGAAGATTCTCAACCGTCTGGAGTTCTTCCACTCCATGCGCAAGAAGGGCCGCCGACTGATTGTGGGCGTGCTTGGCTGCATGGCCGAGCGTGTGAAGGATGACTTGATAGAGAACCATCACGTGGACCTGGTGGTGGGCCCCGACGCTTACCTGTCGCTGCCCGATCTGGTAGCAGCTGTGGAGGCAGGCGAGAAAGCCATCAATGTGGAGCTATCCACCACGGAGACCTACCGCGACGTGATTCCCTCACGCATCTGTGGCAACCACATCTCCGGGTTCGTCTCCATCATGCGCGGCTGCAACAACTTCTGCCACTATTGCATCGTGCCCTACACCCGTGGTCGTGAGCGTAGCCGCGATGTGGAGAGCATCCTCAACGAAGTGCGCGACCTCGCCTCCAAGGGCTACAAGGAGATTACCCTCCTGGGCCAGAACGTCAACTCTTACCGATTCCAGACGGCCGACGGTGCAGTGGTGACCTTCCCCGTGCTGTTGCGTACCGTTGCCGAGGCGGCTCCGTCGGTGCGCATCCGCTTCACCACATCGCACCCGAAGGACATGAGCGACGACACGCTGCGGGTCATCGCCGAGGTGCCCAACGTCTGCCGTCACATCCACCTGCCCGTGCAGAGCGGCAGCAACCGCATCCTCCACCTGATGAACCGTAAGTACACTCGCGAGTGGTATCTCGAGCGTGTGGCAGCCATCCGTCGCATCGTGCCGGACTGCGGACTGAGCACGGACATTTTCTGCGGCTTCCACTCCGAGACCGAGGAGGATCATCAGGAATCGCTGTCGCTGATGCGTGCCTGTGGCTACGACGCTGCTTTCATGTTCAAATACTCTGAGCGCCCTGGAACCTACGCCTCTAAGCACTTGCCCGACGACGTGCCCGAGGAGGTGAAGATACGCCGTCTGAACGAAATCATTGCTCTGCAGAACGAACTTTCCGCCGAGAGCAACCGTCGGTGCGTTGGCAACGTCTACGAAGTGCTTGTAGAGGGTGTGTCGAAGCGCTCCACCAGCCAACTGTTCGGCCGCACGGAGCAGAACAAGGTGGTGGTTTTCGATCGTGGTACGCATCGCATAGGCGACTTTGTGCATGTCCGCGTCACCGAGTCCAGCTCCGCCACACTGAAGGGTGAGGCGCTCGACTGAGCCGTTTCAAACCCTGCACAATCTATTGAAAATCAGTGAAACAAGTGGACTTGTGGAGTAACTGACAATTGTCAAACACGTGTACGGCAATTGCCATCCACGTGTTTGGCAATTGCCGTACACACGTTTGGCAGTTGCCGTACGCTCTTTTTGTTCGATTTCTTGCATCGAGTTATAGGTTTTCTTGAGTCAAATGAAGAGTTCTCTGGTACCGATTAACAGGCTTTCTCCCATCGTGTAGCTGGCTTCCTTCAGTCGAATGAAGAACTTTCTCTAGTCGAACAGCTGGCTTTCTACCTTTGTATATAGAACTTCCCAACTTCGAATGAATAGCTTCTTTGCTCCTTGTAGCTGGCTTTCTAGCTCCTTTATGAAAGTTTTCTCGCTGCAGCGAACAGCCGTTCTCCCCTACTCTCTCACGTAGTGCGGCATTTCCTCGGGAATCTCCATTGAGATTTCCACTAGGCCTTTTACCATACCGTTCTCTTTCCAGGCCGTTTGGTAAATCATCTTTCTCACACCTCGTTTGCTGATGGTGTAGGCGTTTTGTCCGCCGGTCTCCAGCAGGCGTTTGATGATTCCCTTCGAACGTTCGCTGTGGCAACCCATCAGGTTCTTGCCTATCAAGTCGCCGTGGCTGGCATAGGTCAGCTTGGCCTTATCGTTCATGTAGAGGATGTTCCCCTCTGCGTCGCACACCGTGACGGCACAGTTCATCTCTTTGCTCCATTCCGGCATCTTCTCTTTCTCCATACTATTTATAGTTTTAATGTTTAGGTTTATTCGTTCGGGGTTCTATGGGCAGACGAACGCTGCCCTACCCGCGCACAAAGGTACACACGATATTCGTTTCTGCAAAGACTCCCGGGTCCTATGGCTTCAGTGTAGGATAGGCTTAGTAGAGAGGGGATAATCACACGGGACGCGGTAACAATTATCTAGCGTTGTTCTATAGCTGTTACCTTGTAATTGATGGATTCCTCACGGAA
>CAYZVH010000046.1:4762-18751 GCA_964481755.1 uncultured Bacteroides sp.
CTCACGGAATTTTCTGACTTTTACAAGCGACTATTATGAACTAAGTATGCTGATAATCAGATAGATGTTTAGTAAATGCTTTCCTCTTAGCTCGTAAAAACCGCATGTAATTTCTTGTAAACGCTTGTAAATTTTAGTCATTTACAAGCGCCCAGGTTGATTTGTTGCCGGCGACTATAGTATTACAAATTTTGCTTTCTGACCGAAGCTTACGCAAGAGGTTGTTTATCTTGTTGTCCTTCTGCTTGTCATTCAACTGGTCAGGCAGCACATCCCATAGCAGACGCACAATCTCCGGCTTCGTCAAAGACCCGTGATTCTTCAGCGAATCGATCAATAAAGCTTCACATTTCTTGTCATCCAATCCTTTGTGCTTGGTGTATTCTATCTTTTGGTCTGTAGCTTGGGCAATATCCTTCGCAATGAAAATATGTGGCAAACGACCTTCTATCAACTTTCGTTTGCGGAGCATTGCCACTGCTTCTGACGGGATGCGCTTGCATTTCTGAACCGCATCCAACAATACTGTATCTGTTAGAGAAAGGTCTCTGTTCTCTAACAACAACAGACTATAGTTCTCATCAATGACGGTACCAGGTAACGTCAAAACGACCTCTGTTGCGGTGGATTTGTCGTAATCGGGCATAGGCAGATAACGTTCCTTTTGGCTCACGAACATCTTGTGGATTCCATATCATTGGGTATCAATCATTTTGATGTTCACCATAGCCTTTACCAACGCAGGATTGCGGTAGTTCTTCGGAGTTTTGTAACGTTCTCGACGATTTGCGCTGTCCAGTCGTATGTTGAATCTTGCTCGTCAAGTATAGCATTGAGACGAGAATCGGTCAACTCTACCAAAGAGTCATCCAGTCTCTGCCACGCTTTGCTATGGGCATACACGGGTCGGCGCTTCATGTGTTTTGGAACGTGGATCACCCATACAGTCTTGTGCGAATCATCCGTAATAAACTCTTCGACCATCAATCCTTCAGATGGTAAGTTGGCACACATCTCTGTCATTCTGAGCCTTGCTTTCTGCACATCATAATTATAGGTGTTAGTACCGACAATCTCCAATGTCTTGTCGATAACGCCAATAACCAAATGACCGCCTTCCATGTTTGACAAGGCGGAAACGTAAGAAATGACGTCATCCTTCTCTTTTCCGTTGAAGTCATTCTTCAGGTTCTTGAACTCCTTCCATTCACACTCCTCGTTTTCTTTCGGGTATTTGGAAAGTAGATATTGTTGCACTTCTTGTTCAGTCATACTTAGTGGCTCTATTCTTTTGCCAACTTCCCACATAGCGAAGCCGGTAAACGTTCTTTGTTGCACAAAGTTACTGCTTTGTCATGAAACTCTTGAATGAATTGCACAAAAAGTTTCCATCTGACCGTCTCGTAGGAACACGAAAAAAGCGGCTACGACTCTACGTAACCGCTTCTATGCGTGGACCAGCTAGGGCTTGAACCTAGGACCTCCAGATTATGAGTCTGTTGCTCTAACCAACTGAGCTACAAGTCCGAGAAATAAACTTGACTTATTTCGACCGCAAAAGTAGAATGTTTTGTTGAGTTGTGCAAGTATTTGGCGGAAAAACTGTACTTTTGCACCGGAATTATGTATACCCGATGGGAACGATAATAAGAAACTTTATCTTTGATATGGGGGGAGTGCTGGTCGACGTCGACCAACATCGGTCTATCGAGGCCTTCAAACAGTTCGGACTGGACGAGGCGGAACAGTGGATAGACAAGTACCAACAGGCTGGCGTCTTCCAAGAACTGGAGCTGGGCAACATCTCCTCCGAAGTGTTCTGCAGCAAGATACGACACCTCTCGCACGACATGCTCACCAACGAGCAGGTCATCGACTGCTGGAACAGCATGCTGGGCGAAGTGAAACCCTGGAAGCTCGACCTACTGCTCTCGCTGCGAAAACGCTACATGGTCTACCTGCTCAGCAACACCAACCCCATACACTGGGACGCCGTCTGCACGAGACTCTTCCGTTACCGCGGGTTCGATGTGCACGACTTCTTCGAGGAGGAATACCTCTCCTATAAGATGCACATGGCAAAGCCCTCGAGAGAGATTTTCCAAGCCACACTCAACTGCGCCGGCATCATGCCCGCCGAGACGATGCTCATAGACGACTCGCCCGCCAACTGCGAGGCGGCACGCGCGCTGGGCATGCAGGTCTATTGCCCCAAAGACAGCGACGACTGGCGACAACTATTCGATAAATAACTCACTTACACATACACCCCCTGTAGAAGATGGAAGATGCGAAACCCTGCGTAGCGACAATAGGTTTCTTCGATGGCGTACATCGGGGACACTGTTACCTCATCGACCAGGTGAAGGAACTGGCGGCGGAGCGCGGGTTGTCAACCTGCCTCATCTCTTTCCCCGTGCATCCGCGCAAGGTGATGCAGGCCGACTATCAGCCACAGTTGCTCTCCACCTTCGCCGAGAAACGCACCCGCTTGCTGCGCACCGGCGTGGACCGCTGCGTGATGCTCCCCTTCACCCGTGAGCTCTCGGAACTGTCGGCCTACGACTTCATGAAAGGCGTGCTGCGCAACCAACTGAATGTGAGGATACTGGTGGTAGGCTACGACCATCGCTTCGGACACAACCGTGCCGAGGGATTCGCCGATTACGTCCGCTACGGCGAGGAGCTGGGCATGGCCGTGATGCAAGCCCGCGCTTGCGTGGTGGACGGCATCAACGTCAGCTCGTCCGTCATCCGCCGATACTTGCTGCAGGGCGACGTGGTGTCGGCAAACAAATGCCTGGGCTACGGCTATCAGCTGGAGGGTAGGGTAGCGAGCGGTTACCGCGTGGGCCGCAAACTGGGCTTCCCCACGGCTAACATGATAGAGTCTGACCCTGATAAGCTGATTCCCGCCAATGGAGTCTATGCCGTGTGGGCGAAGCTCGACGGCAAGGTCTACAAGGGAATGCTCAACATAGGCATCTGTCCTACGGTGGGCCACGATAATAAGCGCACCATCGAGGTGCACATACTCCACTTTTCGGAGGACATCTACCAGCGCAACCTGCAGCTGGAATTCGTACAACGTATACGCGACGAGCGGCGGTTCGACAACTTGTCCGACCTCTCCGCACAGCTTGCCTTGGATGCCGAGCAGGTGGATAAACTATTGGATAATAACTAAATAATGGAGTAGGGGAGATGAAGAAATCCTTTTTGCTTGTATTGATGTTCATAGGCTACCAGTTTATGACATCCCTGTTGCTGATTGGCGTTAACCATTTGTTGGGACGTCCCAATCCAAATGAGTTTGATACCGGTTTCCTTATCCTCTCGTCCATCTTGTCCTTTGCGCTGGTCATCGTCAGCGTGCTGGTTTGTCGCGACGCACAGTTGAATAAGGCCTCTGTCACCAGTGTTCCCCTCCGTTGCTATCTGCTTTGCCTGCCGCTGTTGCTCTCAGCCATGTTCGTGCTGAATGTCCTTAGCGAGTGGGCGGACTTGCCTAACCTTAACCAAGAAGCGTTTCTGCAGATGGCCCATAATCCATTTGGCGTTCTCTCCATCGTCGTGATGGCACCGCTTGCCGAGGAGCTGGTTTTCCGTGGAGCCATTGAAGGCCATCTGCTGAAGCAGGGTCACAGCGCCACGTTCGCCATCGTGTTGTCGTCGGCCTTCTTTGGTGTGGTGCACGGCAATCCCGTCCAGATACCCTTTGCCTTCATGCTGGGCATGCTGTTGGCTTGGATCTACTACCGCACGCGCAGTGTAGTGCCGGGCATACTCTGTCATCTGGTGAACAATGGCTTGGCCGTGTGGACTATGCTTTACATCCCCACGGACATGTCCACTGAGGAACTGATGGGTGGCCCCGTGGCCTTGTACGTCGCCCTGCTGCTCTGTGTCGTCCTATTCGTGGTCTGCTTCGTGTGGGCTCGGCGTGTCTTTCCCCGTCGCTAATCCACCTCTTCGCAGTCTCTTTCCCCGTCGCAATCCGTCTCTTCTCGGTTGAAGATGTCGGTGTAGTAACCCTTTATCTCATCGCGTAGGGCGTGTGCCTTGCCGTCCGTCAACTTGTCCATCAAGGCCCAGAACCGCTCTCCGTGGTTCATCTCCTTTGTGTGCGACAGCTCGTGGAGCAGGACGTAGTCTATCAGGTGCGCCGGCAGGGTCATCAAGTAGAACGAGAGGCTGATGTGCTTCCGGTTGGAGCAGCTGCCCCAGCGTCCCCTGCTGCTGTTTACCTGCACTTGGCTGTAGGGCAGTCCGTGCTGCGCGGAGAGGGCCTGCAGCCGCTCTGGCAGGTAGAGCTGGGCCTGTATGCGGAGCTGTTCCTCCACCACTTTGTGGAGCCATGCCTGTGACTCGTCCTGCTGGTAGTCGAACTCCGGCGGGCAGAGAACCTCCACATATCCTCGCTGCCGCTTTACGAAAAACTTGCCTGGGGTTTCACCCTGGGCGAAGTGGAGCTTCAGACAGGCCGTGTCGATGCGGAACGTGAGGTCGATGTACCTCTGCTCCTCCCGCAACTTTGTCTGCTTGGCCTTCAGCCGTTCGCTGTAGGCGTCCAGTGTGTTCATAATCTGTTCGTTGGTCAGAGGGTAGGGCACCGTGACGAGCACTCCATCGCGCTGCGGCCTCATTACGATGTGGCGCGCACGGGCGTTGACGCGCACCGTGACATTGCCCAGGTCTTTGTGTACGAAGCTGATTCCTTGTTTCATGGCTGCAAAGGTAACATAAAAATAAAAAGGCCGCCGCTCTCGCGGTAGCCCTTTTACTAAAAGTTAGTTTTATGAAAAAATTTGAGAGAAATGAAACTTCACAGTTTCTTAGATGTGTTTTAATAAGTACTAATCAAATATATATACGTTTTTAAAAGCAAATAAATATCATCTTACATTCTCGCCTTGCGGAACGATGGTACGTGAGAGTTTGTTGATAAACTCGTCGTCCATGTCGCCTGTGAAGTCTATCACCTGAAAGAAATTCTTTCGGTGGAGGTACATCACCAGTTCCACAATGGTGTCGTCCTTGCGGTGGAGCAGAATCTTTCCCTCTTCGTTCTCGTTGTCGAAGGCGAGATACTGTTCGAACCGGTTGGTATTCTTCTGCGCCATCTGTTCCGCCTTTTGGTAGTAGGCCTCGCCATGCTGTGCGGAGGTCACTATCTGCATGCTCTTCAGGTTCGAGAGAATATCCCTTATCTGTGCCTGCTCCTCGTTCTCGGCATCGGTATTCAGCACCGTGTTTATCATCTTGGGGCTGATGCTGATGCACTTCAGAACGGTGTCGCATCTGTTTTCGCTCATGTAGCGAGTGGCGAAGTCCTGTGCGCTGGCCCAGGTTGCCACGGCCATGAGGCCGATGACCCACAACGAACGCTTCATCGTATTCATTCTATCGTCATCGTGTCAGGCTTCTCCGGCTGTGCTTCGGTGTTGGCGTTCACTTCCACCAGACTGCTGTCCGCCGGTTGTTCCTGGTATTTGTTGATGCTCTCCGACACGGCCGACAAGGCGTCCGAGATTTCTCCGTAAGCCGTCTGCGGGTCGGTGAAGCTATCCTTATACGCATCGTAATTATAGTCGCTCTCGGCGCTGGGCTGGTTGAAAGCGTGCTGCACGGCGTTGCCCACGGTCAAGGCGATAGCCACACAGGCGGCTGCCTTCAGCAGGGGTCTCAGTCGATAGGAGAGGGAGAGGCGGCGAGCCTTCACCACCGGTTCTGCTTCTTCTATCTTCGCCAGCAATCGAGCGTCGAAGTCGTCACTGAGCTTCACCTCCTTGGCCTGCTGTTGGTAAGCGAACATGTCTCTGTACCGCAGCAAGTGAGCAGGAATCTCCTTTTGCTGGAAGAAAGCGCGCAGGATGCGTTCCTCTTCCACGGAAGTTTCGCACTGCCAGTAGCGCTCCAATAGTTGCTCAATGTACTTATAGTCCATAATCATCAATCTCTTTATATTGTTGTTTTATCCTTTGCCGGGCTCTGAAGAGGTTCACTTTCACCTGCTCTTCGCTCAGGTTCAGGATAGTCGCAATTTCTTTGTAACTCTTTTCCTCAATGTCCCTCAGTTGGACGATGGTGCGTTGCCGCTCGGGCAGGGCATCTATCAACCGGTGAACCAGTGTCAAGCGTTCCTCGCGCACAAGGTCGTCGTAAGGGCTCGATGCGTCGGGTCGGGTGTCGGTCTCCTCGCTCAGTTCCGCACTCTCGTTGACTTTCAACTGGGCGCGGTCTATGGCTAGGTTGCGGCAGACGGTCAGGCTATAGGCCTCTATCGAGTCGAGCTCCGTCCACTGGTCGCGCTTGCTCCAGACCTTTATCAGTGTATCTTGTACGATGTCCTCGGCCTCACTGCTGTTGCACGTGATCCGCAACGCCAACCTGAAGAGCTTGTCTTTTAGTGGCAGCACATCGTTTCTGAAACTGACTTCTCGCATCTCTTTGTTATAATGACGGACATCGGGGCACAAAGTTACACCACCCACCGCATTTTTTTTAAAATAACCGCATATTCTTCCCCGTGAGGCAAAAATATAGGCTACTTCCCTTGTGCTATTGTGCATTTGGTGTATCTTTGCGGCCGATTAAGAAATGTGGAAAGATTTGGGCAGCTTGCAACCACGGTAAAAAATGCTAAATGGGACAGCCTTTGCTGTCGTGCATTACATTCTCCCCAAACGTTCTCCCCATTTTACATTTTATTATTTACTAAACTTTTAAATGTAGAAAGATGGGATACTTGTTTACATCCGAATCGGTGTCTGAAGGACACCCCGACAAAGTGGCGGATCAGATTTCTGACGCTGTACTCGACAAACTTATTGCTTTCGACCCCAACTCGAAGGTGGCTTGTGAAACGTTGGTGACCACCGGACAGGTGGTGCTCGCCGGCGAGATTTCTACCACGGCCTACGTGGACCTGCAGCGCATAGCCCGCGAGGTGATAAACCGCATCGGCTATACCAAGAGCGACTACATGTTCGACGGCAACTCCTGCGGACTCTTCTCCGCCATCCACGAGCAGAGCGCCGACATCCATCGCGGTGTGGAGCGTGAGGAGCGTTTGGAACAGGGCGCCGGCGACCAGGGAATGATGTTCGGCTACGCTACCAACGAGACGGAGAACTACATGCCTCTGTCGCTCGACTTGGCTCACAAGATTGTGCGTGTGCTGGCCGAGATTCGCCGCGAAGGCAAACAGATGACTTACCTTCGTCCCGACTCAAAGAGCCAGGTGACGATAGAATATGACGACAACGGAGTGCCCACGCGCATCGACACGATTGTCGTCTCTACCCAACACGACGAATTCATACAACCCGAGGACTACTCTAAGGTGGCTCAGCTGAAGGCCGACGAGCAGATGTTGGCACAGATACGTAAGGATGTGATAGAGGTGCTGATGCCTCGCGTCATCGCCGAGATTCACAGTCCGAAGGTGTTGGCCCTCTTCAACGACCAAATTAAGTACTTCGTCAACCCCACGGGCAAGTTTGTCATTGGTGGCCCTCACGGCGACACCGGACTGACGGGACGAAAGATTATCGTCGATACCTACGGTGGCAAGGGAGCCCACGGAGGCGGTGCCTTCTCTGGTAAAGACCCCAGCAAAGTGGACCGCAGCGCTGCCTATGCCGCACGCCACATCGCCAAGAACATGGTGGCTGCCGGCGTGGCCGACGAGATGCTTGTGCAGGTTTCCTACGCCATCGGCGTGGCACGCCCCATCAGTATCTATGTGAACACCTACGGCCGTAGCCACGTGAACATGACCGACGGCGAGATTGCCAAGAAGATAGACCAGCTGTTCGACATGCGTCCCTACGCCATTGAGGAGCGTCTGAAGCTGCGTAATCCTATCTATGAGGAGACAGCCGCCTATGGTCACATGGGCCGCGAGCCCCAATGGGTGACGAAGACCTTCGAGTCGAATTACCAGCCCACCAAGACCGTGGAGGTGGAACTCTTCACCTGGGAGAAGCTCGACTACGTGGATAAGATAAAGGAAGAGTTCGGACTGAAATAAGTAGGTCCGACAGGCCGCTTCGGCCGTAGATATTACCTTTTTATAAGAAAAGAGACCATCAAGAGCAGACAAAAACGAATCTATCGTTTGATTCTGCTCTTGATTTTGTATTTTTGCCCCCAAATAGACAGTCAGTGATGAGTGATATGAAGAATGTATGTGTCTACAGCGCCTCCAGTGCCAGCGTAGATCCCCGCTTCCTGCAGTGTGCGGAGAGCCTGGGAACCTTGTTGGCGCAGAACCACATGCGTCTTGTCAACGGTGCCGGTAGCGAAGGACTTATGCGCACTTGTGCCGATGGCGTGCTCCGCCAAGGAGGAGAGGTGACCGGAGTCATCCCCCGCTTCATGGTGGAGAATGGCTGGGGCTACGACCGTCTGACAGAGACCGTCATCACCGAGACGATGCACGAACGCAAGGAGACGATGATTCGTCTGGCGGACGCCATCGTGGCGCTGCCTGGCGGCTGCGGTACGATGGAAGAACTGCTGGAGGCCATCACTTGGAAACAGCTGGGGCTCCACCGCAACCCCATCGTCATACTGAACACTGACGGCTACTACGACCCCTTGTTGGCTATGCTGCGCAACGCCGTGGACGAACGCTTCATGCGTCCCCAGCACGCCCTGCTGTGGCAAGTGGCCACAACACCCGAGGAAGCCATCCGGCAAATCATGACGACCCCACAGTGGGCCGAGGATGCCATTAAAACTGCAAGGCTATGATTCAGAATCCGTTTCCCAAACCATCGTTCTACACCTACGAGGCCGACACGCTGACGGTGCCCTATGCTCCGGCGCCGCACAGTGCCACCCCCGATGTTGACTCCGCTCTGGGAATCGGTCTGCTGCCTGCCGATGTGCGTGGCGACAGCTCGTTGCTCTGCACCCAGAGTGTGGGCATGGAGATGCAGGCGATACCCTACCATCCGCACGTCGACAATGTGTTCGTCGCCACCTTGCTCTTCTCCTTCTTCCTGTTGGCTTTCACCCTTGCCACGGAGAAGTCGTACCTGCTGCAGCGCATCGAGAGCATGTTCTATCCGCGCGAAGTCTCCTCGCTTAGTTCCGTGGAGGAGATGAAGTCCGGCTTCAAGTGCAACATCCTCTTGTCGCTCTTCACCTGCATGTTGCTGGCGCTCGCCTTTGTCGACTATACCTACGAGGTGATGCCCCAGATATTCCAGTCCCGCCCGTTGCCCTTTTGGCTCGCGCTCTATGCCATCGTCATCCTCGTGGCCTATGCCGTCAAGATGGCGCTCTTCGCCTTTGCCGATTGGATTTTCTTTGACAAAGAACAGAATTCCCTTTGGATAGACACCTATGTGCTGTGCTATTCCATCGGCGGCATTTTCCTTTTCATGCTCATATCGTCCGTCGTATATTTCGACTTGTCGAACCTTTGCGCCTTCATTTCCGTCGTCGTAATTACCCTTTTGATTGAAATATTGTTGTTATATAAGTGTTTTAAGGTCTTTTTCAGCAAAAAGTATGGCTGTATCTATTTAATTGTGTACTTTTGCACCCTCGAATTGGTACCGTGCCTTCTCGTGTGGAAGACACTAGTTATGGCCAATAACTTGTTGATAATAAATTATTAGTACCTTAATGATAAAAAAAGTACTTGTTTCGCAACCGAAACCGGCTTCTGAGAAGTCTCCTTACTACGAGATCGCTGAGAAGTATGGGGTAGAGATTGTGTTCCGCCCCTTCATAAAGGTTGAGTGTTTGTCTGCCAAGGAATTCAGACAGCAAAAAGTCTCTATTCTGGATCATACGGCTATAGTATTTACTTCACGTCACGCCATCGATCATTTCTTCCATCTCTGCACCGAGATGCGGGTGAACATCCCCGAGGATATGAAGTACTTCTGTGTGACGGAGTCCATCGCGCTGTACATCCAAAAGTATGTTCAGTACCGCAAACGCAAGGTGTTCTTCGGCGCTACCGGCAAGATTGACGACTTGATTCCTTCCATGGTGAAGCACAAGACGGAGAAATACCTCGTGCCGATGTCCGACGTTCACACCGATGAGATCAAGAACCTCCTGGACAAGAACAAGCTGAACCACACCGAGGTGGTGATGTATCGTACCGTGAGCAACGACTTCACCCCCGAGGAGAAGTTCGACTACGACATGCTGGTGTTCTTCAGCCCCGCGGGAATCACCTCCCTGCTGAAGAACTTCCCCAACTTCGAACAGGGCGACATCGCCATCGCCAGCTTTGGTCCTACCACAGCGAAGGCCGTACGCGACGCTGGTCTGCGGCTCGACTTGGAAGCTCCGTCGCCACAAGCGCCTTCCATGACGGCTGCCCTTGACATGTACATCAAAGAGCATAAATAAGCACCCCAAGAGTGCTTTTTCTCTCATAAATGAGGATTCTGTACCAATAAAGCGGTAACTTTGTGGTGCGGAATCCTCACTGCTTTACTAAATAACGATGAACGATATGGAGACCTTACACAATACACTACCGAAAGCGGAACGCCTGAACAGGAAACGGCTTATCGAACAGTTGTTCGGTGGCGATGGTAAATCGCTGCTGGCCTTCCCCTTGCGTATGGTCTACATGACGACCGACCGAACCGACACGCCTGCGTCGATGCTCATCAGCGTGCCCAAGAAACGCTTTAAACGTGCTGTGAAACGCAATCGTGTGAAGCGTCAGGTGCGCGAGGCTTACCGCAAGAACAAACAGTTGCTCACACCCGCCCTCGAGGTGCAGAACAAGTCCGTGGCGATGGCCTTCATTTGGCTTGGCGACGCGCTCGTGGAGTCCACTGTGGTGGAGCAGAAGGTGCGCAACTTGCTCGTCCGCCTGGCGGAACGCCTGCAGCCGCATGCTGCCCCCGACGAAACCGCCGCGGAACCCGCTCAACCATCCTCTGATGCGCAATGATACGCGACTTCTTGATATGGCTCTTGGTGTTGCCCATTCGCTTCTATCGGGCATTCATCTCCCCCTTGACACCTCCCTCGTGCCGCTTCACGCCCACCTGCTCTGAATACGCCCTGGAGGCTATCCGCAAGCATGGTCCTCTGAAAGGGCTGTGGCTCGCTGTGCGTCGTCTGCTCCGCTGCCACCCTTGGGGAGGCTCCGGCTACGACCCTGTTCCTTAACCTCTTTCGTTCCGTCTACGCTCTGCTATGGGACCTCTTGCTGACATATCCGGGCCTTTCTTTTGGAACGTACACACCCATCTTTCGCAGGCTGAGCCTACTGCCCATGCCGTCTATTCCTGCACCTATACCGACCGTTCCGCTGAGGGCTGTCTTCGCTCGCTGAGCATCCATCCTTGGCAGCTCACCGAGGAGAATTGCGAGGCCCAATGGCAATGGTTGTGCAAGCACCTGCACGGCGCGGGAGTAGTGGCGATAGGGGAGGTGGGACTCGACAAATGTGCCGAAGCACCCTTTGACCTGCAGCTGCGCCTGTTTCGTAGGGTGGTGGCGCTCTCCGAGGAGTGTGCCATACCGCTGATATTGCACGTGGTGAGGGCCTCCAACGAAATCCTGCGGCTGCGGAAGGAGCTCCATGCCTGTCAGCCTTGGATAGTGCACGGATTCCGTGGCAAACGGACTCTGGCAGAGGAGTATGTGAGGCATGGTCTTTACCTCTCCTTTGGCGAACATTTCCAGGCCGATGCCCTGCGGGCGGTGCCGGAGGAACGCCTGTTACTGGAGACTGACGAGAGCCCTTTGCCCATAGAAACTGTGTACGATAGGGTGGCTTCTGAGCTGCAGATGTCGTTAGCTAGTTTACAAAGTATTGTGGAACAGAACGTGCAGAAACTCTTTTTTGAAGACAACAGTTGTATCTTCAAATAAAGAGTTGTACTTTTGCACACATTCTAGAACAAACTAAAACATTTTAAATGAAAATCATTCGATGAATTTTGTAGAAGAACTTAAATGGCGCGGCATGGTACATACCATGATGCCGGGAACAGAAGAATTGCTTCAGAAAGAGATGGTAACAGCTTACGTAGGTATCGACCCCACAGCAGACTCCCTGCATATCGGTCACTTGTGCGGTATCATGATGTTGCGTCACCTGCAACGTTGTGGCCACAAACCATTGGCCCTCGTGGGCGGAGCTACCGGTATGATAGGCGACCCTTCGGGCAAGTCGGCCGAGCGTAACCTGCTCGACGAGGAGACGCTGCGCCACAACCAGGAATGCATAAAGAAACAGTTGAGCAAGTTCCTCGATTTCGAGTCCGATGCTCCCAACCGTGCTGAACTCGTCAACAACTACGATTGGATGAAAGACTTTTCATTCCTCGACTTCGCGCGTACAGTAGGTAAACACATTACCGTCAACTATATGATGGCGAAGGAGTCTGTGCAGAAACGCCTCAATGGCGAGGCCCGCGACGGACTCTCCTTCACCGAATTCACCTATCAGTTGCTGCAAGGCTACGACTTCCTCCACCTCTACGAGACCAAGAACTGCAAACTGCAGATGGGCGGTTCCGACCAGTGGGGCAACATTACTACCGGCGCTGAGCTCATTCGCCGTACCAACGGAGGCGAGGTGTTCGCCCTCACATGCCCCCTAATCACCAAGGCTGACGGCGGCAAGTTCGGCAAGACCGAGTCCGGCAACGTATGGCTCGACCCCCGCTACACCTCTCCCTACAAGTTCTACCAGTTCTGGTTGAACGTGAGCGACGATGACGCTGCTCGTTACATCAAGATCTTCACCTCCCTGCCCAAGGACGAGATTGAGGCCTTGATAGCCGAGCACACCCAGGCTCCGCACCTGCGTCTGCTGCAGAAACGCCTGGCAAAGGAAGTCACCATCATGGTACACTCCGAGGCCGACTACAACGCTGCTGTGGATGCGTCGAACATCCTCTTCGGCAACGCTACCTCCGAGGCTCTGCACAAACTCGACGAGGACACCCTGTTGGCCGTGTTCGAAGGTGTGCCCCGCTACGAGGTGTCGCGCGACGAACTGGCGGCTGGTGTGAAGGCCGTGGACCTTTTCGCCGAAAAAGCCCCTGTATTTGCCTCAAAAGGTGAGATGCGTAAGTTGGTCCAGGGCGGTGGCGTTTCGCTCAATAAAGAGAAGCTAGCGGCCTTTGACCAGGTAATTACCACCGCCGACCTGCTTAACGACAAGTATCTGTTGGTGCAACGTGGCAAGAAAAACTATTATCTTATCATTGCTAAATAAGAAATAGAACAAAAATATTTAAAAATCTTTGGCGGCACAAGATAATCTCTCTATCTTTGTGCCGCTTTTTTAACGAAAGCACTGTCGATTGGACTATGGTGTAATGGTAGCACAACAGGTTTTGGTTCTGTTTGCCCAGGTTCGAATCCTGGTAGTCCAACTCCTTCGACGAAACGAAAAAGAGGATTTATCACTTCGATAAATCCTCTTTTTCGTTTCGTATCTCTTATGCTATTTCTTTTTGTTCGCAGGCTTCTGCGCGATGCGCTCGAGCCACTTACCACCTATCATGCAGGCTATGCCCAGGACGATGAACGGGAGGCTCAACCACTGTCCCATATCCAGCGTCATCCCCCTCTCGAAGGATACCTGTACATCCTTCAGGAACTCGATGAAGAAGCGGAACGTGAAGATGGTGGTGAGGCAGTAGCCGAAGAAGAATCCCGTGCCCACTTTCTCCCGATAGCGCTTGTAGAGCCAGATGCCGATGCAGAAGATTATCAGGTAGGCGATGGCCTCGTAGAGCTGTGCTGGGTGGCGTGCAAAATCCTCGCCGTTGCGGGCGAAGATGAATCCCCAAGCCACGTCCGTAGGGTTGCCCACAATCTCGGAGTTCATCAGGTTGCCCAGGCGGATGAAGCAGGCAGTGATAGGGGTGGCGATGGCGATGTTGTCGAGCACCCACACGATGTTGACCTTCGTCT
This sequence comes from uncultured Bacteroides sp., assembly GCA_964481755.1. Taxonomy (GTDB): domain Bacteria; phylum Bacteroidota; class Bacteroidia; order Bacteroidales; family Bacteroidaceae; genus Phocaeicola_A. The sequence continues at coordinate 18,689 of CAYZVH010000046.1, forward strand.
TGCGCACGTAGAGCCACAGGGCTATCATCAGTCCCAGCGTGCCTCCGTGGCTTGCCAAGCCCT
>CAYZVH010000047.1:0-14659 GCA_964481755.1 uncultured Bacteroides sp.
CTCACGTCCACGCCACGGATGTAGCCCCCGCGGTCGCGGTTGGACTTGAAGTAGAGGGCGTTCTTCACCGTGCCGATGGTGATGTGGCTCATGTGGACGTTCGCCACGCCGCCGGACATCTCGCTGCCGATGCAGAGGCCATTACACTCGGAGTGGAACAGGCAGTGGCGGATGACGATGTTCTCCGACGGGCGGCCTATGGAGCGACCGTCGGCGTCGCGGCCCGACTTGATGGCCACGGCATCGTCGCCCGTGCGGAAGGTGCAGTTCTCGATGAGCACGTTGCAGGTGGACTCGGGATCGCAACCGTCGTTGTTGGGGAAGTGGCTGTCGATGGTGACGCCGCGCACAATGACGTTGTCGCAATAGACGGGGTGGATGGTCCAGAAGGGAGAGTCCTTCACGGTGATGTCCTCGATGAGCACACGGGAGCATCCGAAGGGTTGTATGCACGAGGGTCGCAGCAGGGTGCCCTCGCCGAAGACACGCTCGCGCACGGGCACCAGTTTGTCGCCCATCTCGCGCAGGCGGTCGCGGTCGGCGGCCTCACGCTGGCTCCAGGCGGCGAACTCCAGGCCTCCCTGGGCGTCGATGGTGCCCTTGCCGGTGAGGGCGATGTTGGTGGCGTGGTAGGCGTAGATCATGGGCGAATGGCCGTAGAGCTCGGTGCCCTCCCAGCGGGTGAGAACCACGGGCAGGAAGTCCGCCGGGCGTCCGCTGAACTGCAGGTAGGCGCCCTCGCAGAGGTGGAGGTCGACGTTGCTGCGGAGATGGAGCGGGCCGTTGAGGCGGTAGTATCCCGCGCCGACAGTCACGCGTCCGCCACCCGCCAGCGAGCAGGAGTCGATGGCCCCCTGCAGCAGGCTGCGGGCGCACGTGGCGCTGTCGCCCAGGGGACGTACGGTGGTCTCTCTGTCGGGGAATGAGGTGAGGGCGATGCCCTCCACGATGCGGTCGGCGGCGGACACCGTGGCGTCCGTGGCCTCAGTCTGTTGGTCGCCACCGCAGGCCGCCAGGGCGGCGCTCAGCGCGACGAGTGCGATTGTGTGTTTCATAATAGTTACTTATAATATAAGTTATAATCTCCAATATTTTGTCGCCGGCAAGTTACAGGCAAGTTAAACCATCCAACGTTAACCATCTATCTATCAGCGATATTCCGAGCTTCGAGTTGCCCGACGCACCCGCTCCGGCAAGTTACAGGCAAGTTACAGGCAAGTTAAACAAACATCCGGCGTGCCGAGGCAAATGTAGCGCTTCCCCTCGAAGTTGGCAAGCCGACGGCGGGTTTTAACTAAAAAGAGGGGCGGGGCGCACGAACGGAATAATATTTTTTAAGTGATAAAAGCGAAGGGGATGCGCAAATTGCGTTACCTTTGTACTTCGGATTATGGAAGAGCTGAAGATTGACACATCGAACCAAGAGTTTCAGAACGCGCTGAACCTGATACAGTTCACCCACCAGTCGGTGTTCCTCACCGGGAAGGCGGGCACGGGAAAGAGCACGTTCCTGCGCTACGTGTGCAGCGTGACGAAGAAGAAACACGTGGTGCTGGCACCCACGGGCATCGCCGCCATCAACGCCGGTGGCAGCACCCTGCACAGCTTCTTCAAACTGCCCTTCTACCCCCTGCTGCCCGACGACCCCAAGTTCAGCCCACGGCGGATAAAGGAGTTCCTGAAGTACAGCTCGTCGCACCGCAAACTCATCGACGAGGTGGAGCTCATCATCATCGACGAGATCTCCATGGTGAGGGCGGACATCATCGACTTCATCGACAAGGTGCTGCGCGTATACTCGCGCAACATGCGCACTCCCTTCGGCGGCAAACAGCTGCTGCTGGTGGGTGATGTGTATCAGCTGGAGCCCGTGGTGAAGCAGGACGAACGCGCCATTCTGAACCGCTTCTACCCCACCCCCTTCTTCTTCTCGGCACGCGTGTTCGAGCAGATGGAGCTGGTGTCCATAGAGCTGAGGAAGGTCTATCGGCAGACGGACCGCGTGTTCATCAACGTGCTGGACCACATACGCACCAACTCGGCCGGGGCGGCGGACCTGCAGCTGCTGAACACCCGCGTGGGCGCCGAGATGAGCGACCAGAGCGAGCGGATGAGCGTCACCCTGGCGACTCGCCGCGACGTGGTGGACTACATCAACGAGCACAAGCTGGCGGAGCTGCCCGGCGAGCCGACGGTGTTCCAGGGCGTGATAAAGGGTGAGTTCCCCGAGAACAGCCTGCCCACGGCTATGGAGCTGAGCCTGAAGCCTGGCGCGCAGATCATCTTCATAAAGAACGACAAGGACCACCGCTGGGTGAACGGCACCATAGGCGTGGTGACCGGATTCGACGAGGAGCACAGCACCCTCTACGTCACCACCGAAACGGGCGAGGACTACGACGTGGCCCTGGAGCAGTGGCAAAACATACGCTACACCTACAACGAGGCGGAGAAGAAGATTGAGGAGGAGGAGCTGGGAACCTTCACGCAGTTCCCCCTGCGCCTGGCGTGGGCCATCACCATCCACAAGAGCCAGGGCCTCACCTTCAGCCGCGTGATAATAGACCTCACCGGAGGCGCCTTCGCCGGCGGACAGACCTACGTGGCCCTCTCGCGATGCACCTCGCTGGACGGCATCCAGTTGAAGAAGCAAATCTCGCAGGCGGACATCTTCGTGAGCAACGCCATCGTGCAGTTCGCCAGCCGGTTCAACGACCGACAGGTGTACGACAAGGCCATGAAGCAGGCGCAGGCGGACATCCTCTACCGCGACACGGTGCGACACTTCGACGAGGGCGACTTCGGGGCCTGCCTCGACACCTTCTTCCAGGCCATACACGCCCGCTACGACATAGAGCGCCCCCTGGTGAAGCGGTTCATACGCCGCAAGCTGGGCATCATACGCACCCAACAGGCCACCATCGACCACCTGAAGGAGGAGCTGCTGCGCAAGCAGAAGATGATGGAGAAGCTGGCGGCGGAGTATTGCGAGATGGGCAAGATGTGCGGCCCCAGACGCGAGGAGCAGGAGGCGGCGCTGGCGAACTACAGCAAGGCCATAGACCTGGCGCCCATGTACGTGCCCGGATGGATGGGCAAGGCACGGACGCTGATGGAGCTGAAGCGATACGCCGAGGCGGAGCCCTGCCTGAGCCACGTGATAAAGCACAGCCGACAGAGCGCCGAGGCACGGTTGCTGCGCGGACAGGCACGGCTGAAGCTGAACAATGTGACCGGAGCCGTGGCGGACCTGGACAAAGCCACCACCCTGGTGCCGGACGACGCCGACGCCCACGAGTGGTTCGGCAACGCCCTGGCACAGCAAGGCATGACGGACGAGGCCGAGCTGCAGTGGGAACTGGCGGAACGCCTGCGACGGCAGCAAGGTGGCGGCGGCAAGCCGAAGGAGAACAAGCGGAAGAAGAATTGACAACATATACATACATATATAATAATATAGACGAAAACATGAAGAAAAGTATCAAAATCGCGGTGCTCGTCATCGCGGCCATCTTCGTACTGTTGCTGGCGCTCCCCTACGCGTTCAAGGGGAAGATAAAGGAACTGGCTATCAGCGAAGGAAACAAGTTGCTGAACGCGGAGTTCTACTTCGACGATGTCGACATCAGCCTGCTGCGCAACTTCCCCAAGGCGACCCTGTCGCTGGAGGACTTCTGGATAAAGGGTGTGGGCGACTTCGAGAACGACACACTGCTGAACGCCGGCGAGATATCGGTGTCGGTGAACCTGATGTCGCTGCTGGGCGGCTCGGGCTACGAGATCTCGAAGGTGGAGGTGAACGATACGAAGGTGAAGGCCATCGTGCTGAGCGACGGACGCGCCAACTGGGACGTGATGAAGACCGACACCACCGCCACGGCGGAGACCGACACCACGGCGACGGAGAGCTCGTTCCGCATCAAACTGCAGAAGCTCACGCTGTCCGGCGTGGACATCGTCTACGACGACCGCCAGAGCAACATGTACGCCGCAGTGGACGACCTGGCGCTGACCTGCTCGGGCGACATGAGCGCCCAGCACACGGTGATGAAGCTGGAGTCGGAGATAAAAGCACTGCTGTTCCGCATGAACGACATCCCCTTCCTGAAGGACGCCGAGATAGCCGCCACGCTGAACGTGGACGCCGACCTGCAGAACCAGAAGTTCACCCTGCAGGAGAACAAGCTGCGCCTGAACGCCATAGAGGCGAACCTCGACGGATGGGTGGCCCTGGCGGACAGCACCACGCAGATGGACCTGAAGATGAACACCTCGGAGATTCAGTTCAAGGAGATTCTCTCGCTGATTCCCGCCATCTACATGAAGGACTTCGAGACGCTGCAGACCAGCGGCAAGGTGTCCATGGAGGCATGGGCCAAGGGCACGATGGACTCTGTGAACCTGCCGGCGATGGAGATGAAGCTGAAGGTGGAGGACGGACAGTTCCGCTACCCCGCGCTGCCCGCTGGCGTGGACAAGATACAGGTGCTGGCTGAGGTGAGCAACCCCGGCGGCAGCGCCGACCTGACAGAGGTGAAGATAGACCCCTTCAGCTTCACCATGGCAGGCAACGCCTTCGCCGCCACGGCCACGGTGAAGACTCCCGTGAGCGACCCCGACTTCCAGTTCTCGGCCAACGGAGTGCTCAACCTGGGCAAGATAAAGGAGATCTATCCGCTGGAGGACATGACGCTCAACGGCGTGGTGACGGCGGCCATGAGCGTGGCAGGCAAGCTCTCCTATGTGGAGAAGGAGCAGTATGACAAGATAGACGCGCAGGGCACACTGAAGCTGAACGACATGAACCTCGACATGAAGGACATGCCCCGGATAGGCATCAAACAGTCCGTCTTCACCTTCACCCCGCAGTACCTCAACCTGAGCGAGACCACGGTGAACATTGGCGACAACGACCTCACCGCCGACTGCCGCTTCGAGAACTACATGGCCTTCGCGTTGAAGGGCAAGACACTGAAGGGACGCGTGAACGCATCCTCCAACCACTTCAACCTCAACGACTTCATGACCACATCCGACAGCACCATGGTGGCCGCCGCCGACACCACACAGACGGCTGCCGCCACAGAGGCCACGGGAGTGATCCGCGTGCCGGACAACATCGACTTCAACATGAACGTGAACATGAAGGAGGTGCTCTTCGACAAGATGACGCTGAAGAACCTCAACGGTGCCCTGACGGTGAAGAACAGCGTGGTGGACATGTCGAACCTCTCGATGAACACCATGGGCGGCAAGGTGGTGATGAACGGCAGCTACGCCACACCGAAGGGGCAGAACCCCGACCTGAAGGCGGCGTTCAGCATGACAGGGCTCTCGTTCACCCAGACCTTCAAGGAGCTGGACATGATACAGAAGTTCGCCCCCATCTTCGAGGGCATGGAGGGTAACTTCTCCGGCAAGATGAACCTGACGGCGGCGCTCGACAGCACCATGACGCCCGTGATGAACACCCTGCAGGCCGACGGACAGCTGCAGACCAAGGACATCAACCTGAGCAACGTGAAGTGCATCGGTCAGATAGCCGAGCTGGTGAACAAGCCGAGTCTGAAGAGCCTTAGCGCCAAGGACCTGACGCTGGACTTCACCATCAAGGACGGCCGCCTGAGCACGAAACCCTTCGACATCAAGCTGGGCGACACCACCATCAACCTCTCCGGCGACACGGGCCTGGACCAGACGGTGAACTACAGCGGCAAGATAAAGTTGCCCGCCAGCGCGGGCTCCATCTCGCAACTCACCACCGTGGACCTGAAGATAGGCGGCACACTGACCTCGCCCAAGGTGAGCATCGACACCAAGAGCATGGCGAACCAAGCCGTGCAGACCGTCACCAACAAGGCCCTGGAGAAAGCCGCCCAGAAGCTGGGCCTGGACTCCACCGTCACCAGCAACACCGACTCGCTGAAGAAGAAGGTGGCCGAGAAAGCGACCGAAAAGGCCGTGAACAAAGTACTCAACCTGCTGAAGAAGAAGTAAGCCACGCCATGATACGCAAGCTCTACGAAAAGGATACCAACCCGAAGGACCTCTATGAAGTCCTTCGGGTGCTCAGCGACGGCGGCCTCGTCATCTACCCCACGGACACGATGTACGCCATAGGCTGCCACGCGCTGAAGGAGCGTGCCATAGAGCGCATCTGCCGCATCAAAGGGGTGGACCCGCGCAAGTGCGACCTCTCCATCATCTGCTACGACCTGAGCGACATCAGCGAGTATGCCCGCGTGGACAACGCCACCTTCAAGCTAATGAAGCGCAACCTGCCAGGGCCCTTCACCTTCATCCTGCCCGCCGGCAGCCGACTGCCGAAGGTCTACAAGAACCGCAAGGAGGTGGGCATCCGGGTGCCGGACCATCCGCTCATACGCGAGATATGCCGACAGCTGGAGGCACCTATCCTCACCACCACCCTGCCCCATGACGAGGACGAGGACGTGGAGTATATCACCACCCCCGAGCTCATCGACGAGAAGTTCGGCAACCTGGTGGACCTGGTGATAGACGGCGGCATAGGCGGCACCGAGCCCAGCACCGTGGTGCGCTGCACCGACGGCGACTTCGAGATAGTGCGCGAGGGCAAGGGAGAGCTCGAAGAATGAAATTTGTTCATCTTTTGCTTAATTCTTCTGAATTTCTTGCAGGGCAATCATTTTTTTCCGTATGTTTGTGGCGCGATTTAAAAATTATCGAAATAGCGTTATGAAGAAAATTCTCTTATTGCTACTGATAATCCCCGCATGGGTGTACGCTCAGACCGACGCCAAATACCTGGCGGGGGCTGTGCCTGTGGTGGACGGCCGCGTCACCTTCACGCAGACCATCAACGTGCCGGGACTGACGAAGGACGTGCTCTACACGTACCTAGACAACTGGGCCAACGACCAGTTCAAGACCCAGGAAGGATTCCCCAACAACAAACTGATATCCGAGGACGCCTCGGCAGGTGAGATAGGCGCCATAGGCGAGCAGTTCATCGTCTTCAGCAACAGCGTGCTGTCGCTGGACCGCGCCCGCATCTACTATCAGTTCACCGCCAAATGCTCCAACGGCCGGTGCGACATGACCATCACCCGCATACGCTACCTCTACGAGGAGGCACGCAGCGGCGGACAGCGCTACAGCGCCGAGGAGATTATCACCGACGAGACCGGACTCAACAAGAAGAAAGACAAGCTGGCGCGCGTCATCGGCAAGTTCCGCCGCGAGACCATCGACTTTAAGGACGACCTATTCAAATCCGTCTCCACCTCCATCATGGAGCAGCTGCAACAGACCGCCAAGGCCTCGCAGCCCCAGGTAGAGACGAAGGCCGTGCAGACCGACGCCGCTGGTGTGGTGACCATAGACCCCGCTGCCATCAAGGCCGCTGAGACGGCTCCGGCAACAGCGGCCGCCGTCATCCCCGCAGCCACCGTGGCAACGACAACCGTAGCCACCACATCCGACATGGCGGGATACCGCAAGGTGGAGGTGAAGGACATCCCCGGCAACATCTACCAGATGCTCTCCGAGGACTGGATGCTCATCACCGCCGGCAACGACGCGAAGTTCAATATGATGACAGCCAGCTGGGGCGGCCTGGGCAACCTCTACCAGAAGCCCGTGGCTTTCTGCTTCATCAACCCCAGCCGCTACACCTACCAGCTGATGGAGAAAGGCGACACCTACACCCTCTCGTTCTACAAGGAGGAGAGCCGCAAGGCCCTGCAGGTGTGCGGCACCACATCCGGCCGCGACGGCGACAAGGTGAAGGCTTCGGGCCTCACCCCCATCACCACCCCATCGGGCAACAAAGCCTTCGGCGAGGCATGGCTCATCATCGAGTGCCGGAAGATGATAGCACAGTCGTTCAACCCCGACGTGGTGAAACAGGACGCTCTGAGACAGGAGTGGGAAGGAAAAGCTATGCACAAGATGTACATTGGTGAGATTACCAACGTCTGGATGAAATAGAAAGATAGGAAGAAGAAACTGAATATTTGATTGTCCATCATGTAAGAAGCCGCCGTCCAGGTAGCGTGCAACAGCCCGCTGATTTGCATAGCTACCGGACGGCGGTATATTTTTGCGTGCGCGCACATCCCTCCACGCAGAATCCCCGCTCCTCCGCGCAGGAACCCCGCCGTATTTAAGTATTCTAAATTCATAAAGTTAAAAAGCACTTTCAATTTGAATAAAAGTCTCACCTTATAGGTCGGTGCAACGATAAAAAATCTATCTTTGTACGCAAGTAGTGAATATGGATGAACTTATGGATGAACTGACAGAGGTGAAGCGGTTGCTTCAAGAGGGAGACACCGGCGAGGCCATCAGGCAACTGGACTCGCTCATAGCCGCCGCCCCCGAGGCTTCGGACGAGCTCTACTACCTGCGCGGCAACGCCTACCGCAAGCAGAGCAACTGGCAGATGGCGCTGGGCAACTACCTGCAGGCCATCGACATCAACCCACAGAGCCCCGCACGCGCGGCGCGCGACATGCTCATGGACATCCTCGAGTTCTACAACAAAGACATGTACAATCAATAATAATAACTTATTATGGCTACAATAAAAGGTACAATCGTAGTGGACACGGAACGTTGCAAGGGCTGCAGCCTCTGCGTCGTGGCCTGCCCCTTCAAGATTCTGGAACTTACCAAGAAAGAAGTGAACAAGAAAGGTTACCCCTTCGCCACCCAGGTGGACGAGGACCGCTGCACAGGATGCGCCTCGTGCGCCATCGTTTGCCCCGACGGGTGCATCACCGTTTACAAAGCCAAACTTTAAGAAATCAATGATATGGCAGAAGAAGTTGTTTTAATGAAAGGGAACGAGGCGATAGCCCGCGCCGCCATCCGCTACGGCGTGGACGGATACTTCGGATATCCCATTACTCCGCAGTCGGAGGTCCTGGAGACACTGGCCGAAGAGAAGCCGTGGGAGACCACAGGCATGGTGGTGCTCCAAGCAGAAAGCGAACTCGCCGCTATTAATATGGTATACGGAGGCGCCGCCACCGGCAAGATGGTGATGACCTCCTCATCGAGCCCCGGTGTGAGTCTGAAACAGGAGGGCATCTCCTACATCGCCGGAGCAGAACTGCCCGCACTCATCGTCAACGTGCAGCGCGGCGGCCCCGGACTGGGAACCATACAACCCAGCCAGTCGGACTATTTCCAGAGCACCAAGGGCGGTGGTCACGGCGACTATCACCTCATCGTGTTGGCACCCTCGTCGGTGCAGGAGATGGCGGACTTCGTGGGCCTGGCCTTCGAGCTGGCGTTCAAGTACCGCAACCCAGCGCTCATCCTGGCGGACGGTGTCATCGGCCAGATGATGGAGAAGGTGACGTTGCCTCCCTTCCGTCCGCGCCGCACCGACGAGGAGGTGATAGCGCAATGCCCCTGGGCCGCCACCGGCAAACGCGGCGGACGCAAGCCCAACATCATCACCTCGCTGGAGCTGGACCCCAACATCATGGAGCAGCGCAACATCCACCTGCAGGAGAAGTACCGCGCCATTGAGCAAAACGAGGTGCGCTACGAGGAGTTGCAGTGCGACGACGCCGAGTACCTCATCGTGGCCTTCGGCTCGTGTGCCCGCATCGGCATGAAAGCCCTGGAGATAGCCCGCGAGCAAGGCATGAAGGTGGGCCTCTTCCGCCCCATCACCCTCTGGCCGTTCCCCACCGAGCAGATAGAGCGCCTCTCGCGTCAGATGAAAGGCATCCTCACCCTGGAGCTGAACGCCGGACAGATGATAGAGGACGTGCGCCTGGCTGTGAAGAAGGACATACCCGTGAACCACGCGGGCCGCTTGGGCGGCATCGTGCCCGACCCCGACGAGGTGGTCGGATGGCTCAAAGAGTTGAAACGCTAAACGCCACACACTAGAGAGATGGACAGATATACTATCAGAACCGTATTGAACACGCTCTTCCTCGTGGGAGCACTGGTGGCCATGATTCTCTACTTCGCCGTGGAGGACAAGCACGCGTTCTTCTACGCCTGCTCGGCAGCCCTCACACTGAAGTTCATCGAGATCGTGCTGCGCATCATGCGTTGAGTCAATACACCAAACATTACCGAATTATGACAAAAGAAGATATCATAAAACCTGAGAACCTGGTCTACGCAAAGCCCAAGTTGCTCAACGACAATCCCATGCACTATTGTCCGGGATGCAGTCACGGTGTGGTCCACAAACTGGTGGCCGAAGTGATTGAGGAGATGGGCATGGAAGAGAATGCCATCGGCATCTCCCCCGTAGGATGTGCCGTGTTCATGTACAACTACGTCGACATCGACTGGGAAGAGGCGGCCCACGGACGCGCGCCTGCCGTTGCCACCGCCATCAAGCGCCTGTGGCCCAGCCGTCTGGTGTTCACCTACCAGGGCGACGGCGACCTTGCCTGCATCGGCACGGCCGAGACCATACACGCCTTGAACCGTGGTGAGAACATCACCATCATCTTCATCAACAACGCCATCTACGGAATGACGGGCGGACAGATGGCCCCCACCACACTGGTGGGCATGAAGACCTCCACCTGCCCCTACGGACGCGACGTGCACATCCACGGCTATCCGCTCCACATCACCGAGATAGCCGCCACACTGGAGGGCACCTGCTACGTCACCCGACAGTCGGTGCAGAGCGTGGCCGCCATCCGCAAGGCGAAGAAAGCCATCCGCAAGGCGTTCGAGAACTCGATGAACGGCAAGGGCTCCAACCTGGTGGAGATCGTCTCCACCTGCAACTCGGGCTGGAAGATGTCCCCCGTGGCAGCCAACAAGTGGATGGAAGAGAATATGTTCCCCTATTATCCGTTAGGAGATTTAAAAGATAAGGAGTAAAAGCGTTATGAAAGAAGAGATAATCATCGCCGGATTCGGCGGACAGGGCGTGTTGTCAATGGGCAAGATACTCGCCTACGCGGGCCTGATGGAGGGCAAGGAAGTGACGTGGATGCCTGCCTACGGTCCCGAGCAGCGGGGCGGAACGGCCAACGTGACGGTCATCATCAGCGACGACCGCATCTCGTCGCCCATCCTCAGCAGCTACGACACGGCCATCATCCTCAACCAACCCTCCATGGCGAAGTTCGAGAGCAAGATAAAGCCGGGCGGCACACTCATCTACGACGGATACGGCATCATGGAACCGCCCACACGCACCGACATCCAGATCTACCGCATCGACGCCATGGACGCCGCAGCGGAGATGAACAACACCAAGGCCTTCAACATGATAGTGCTGGGCGGACTGCTGAAGCTCCACCCCATCGTCACCATCGAGAGCGTGCTGAAAGGTCTGCGCAAGACACTGCCCGAGCGCCATCACCACCTCATCCCGATGAACGAGGAGGCCATACGCAAAGGCATGGAGATTATCCGTCCCCACGCATAGCGCAAGCGCTCCCCCCGAGGGGCAAACGAAGAGACAACCGCTACCGGAAAGGGCATCATAGCCCCCCGATAGCGGTTTTTCATGTAGAAAGGTGCTCGGGTTCGGGTTTTTATACTACTTTTGCACGGAATATGTCTATCACCTTTTTCACTTAAAGGCACACAGAGATGAAACATCGTTTGATTACCATACTGCTACTGCTGGGCATGGCGGCTCCAAACCTCCAGGCCCAAAGCACCGACTACGACTACGGCGACGGCACCACCTTCGGTCCGCGCAAGACCACACGCCGCAGCCAATTCGAGAAGGGCGACACCACCACCGTGGACTCCAAGACCGTGCCCATCGGCATCTCCACCTGGAAGGTGGACTGGCTCGGCAACGTCACACCCACCGAGGTGGACACCCTGCGCCATCAGTTCCAGAACGTGCAGCTGACCGACGGCATGAACGGACACTACAACTACCTGGGCAACATGGGAGCGCCACGCTACTCGCGCCTCTTCTTCGAGCGCAGGGCGGCCTCGCAGTTCCTCTTCACCGACCCGCTGGACTATTGGATGGTGCGCACCGAGGACTTCAACTTCATCAACACCAAGTCCCCCTTCACCAACCTGTCGTACTATTCCGCCGGCAACCAGACCGACGGCGAGGACCGCTTCCGCTCCTACTTCGGCGTGAACGCCAACCGCCGGCTCGGCTTCGGCTTCACCACCGACTACCTCTACGGGCGCGGCATGTACAACAACCAAGCCACCTCCTACTTCAACGCCAGCCTCTTCTCGTCCTACATGGGCGACCACTATAACCTCCACTTCATCTTCGGCAAGAACCACATGAAGATGGCGGAGAACGGCGGCATCGAGGACGACATCTACATCACCCACCCCGAGGACCTGCCAAACACCTACAACTCCACGGACATACCCACCGTGCTCGACAAGACGTGGGCCCGCAACGACAACTACTCGCTCTTCCTCACCCACCGCTACAACCTCGGTTTCTACCGCGAGCCCGAGGACACGGCGCAGATTGACAAGGAGTTCGTGCCCGTGACGAGCTTCATCCACACCCTGAAGGTGCAGAACTATAAACGCAAATACATAGCCTACGACACGCCGGACGACTACTACGACCAGACCTACCTTCCGGGCGACTCCACGCTGGACGTCACACGCCACTTCTCCGTGAAGAACACCTTCGCGCTCGCCTTGCGCGAGGGATTCAACAAGTGGGCGCAGGCAGGCATCACGGCCTTCGTGTCGCACGAGCTGCGCAAGTATGAGCTGCCCGACACACTGGCGACCAGCGGCAGTCAGTACACCCGCAAATACTCCGAGAGCGTGGTCTCCGTGGGCGGCGAGCTGTCGCGCACACAGGGCAACACCCTGCACTACCGCGCTCGGGGCGAGACGGTGCTCACGGGCGAGGACGCCGGACAGTTCGAGCTCGACGGACGCATCGACCTCAACTTCCGCCTCTTCAAGGACACCATACAGCTGGCGGCACACGCCTTCGCCAAGCGCTTCAACCCCTCGTTCTACCTGCGCCACTATCACTCGCAACACCTCTGGTGGGACAACGACCTCAGCCAGGAGTTCCGCACACGCGTCGAGGGTGAGTTCACCGCCAAGCGCCTGGGGACAAACCTGCGCGTCGGCGTGGAGAACCTGAAGGACTACGTCTACCTGGGCAACGCCTCCACGCAGGGCTCCGACGACAGCTACCGCATGGGCATGAACGTGCGCCAGTGCTCGGAGAACATACAGGTGTTCAGCGCCGTGCTGCGCCAGAACTTCAAGCTCGGCATCCTGCACCTCGACAACGAGATAGCCTACCAGAAGAGCAGCAACCAGGACGTGCTGCCCCTGCCGGACCTCTCGCTCTACCACAACCTCTACCTCGACTTCTCCGTCGCCAAGAAGGTGCTGAAGATAGAGCTGGGAGCCGACGTGCGCTACTTCACCAAATACTACGCCGAGGACTACGCCCCTGCCTTGGGACAGTTCTATGCGCAGAACGCCTCCAACCGTGTGGAGATAGGCAACTACCCCATCGTGAACCTCTACGCCAACCTCCACCTGAAGCACACGCGCATCTACGTCATGATGTACCACGTGAACGAGGGCACAGGCACACCCAACTCCTTCCTGGTGCCTCATTATCCCATCAACCCCATGGCGTTCAAGTGGGGCATCTCGTGGAACTTCTTCAACTAAACCTGTCCGCCTATGCGCCGCCGCTATCTGAGATATCTCCTGCTGGGCATCGCCTCCGTAGCCCTCGCCTCGGTGATTTTCCCCAGCCGCTCGCATCGGCACGGCCGTCCCCGCACGTATGAGGAGATCGTCGCCTCGGACACGCTGCGCGTCACCACGGAGTACAACTCCGTCAGCTTCCACGTGCGAGGCGACTCGCTCGAGGGCTTCCACTACGAGCTGGCACGGGCTTTCGCCCACGACAAGGGGCTGCAGCTGAAGGTGTTGCCCGAGATGTCCATCGGCCGACAGATAGAGGGCATCTGCCATGGAGAGTATGACCTCATAGCCAACGGCCTGCTCGTCACCGTGGAGTCGAAGGACTCGCTGCTGCTCTTCACCGAGCCCATCCTGAAGAACAAGCAGGTGTTGGTGCAGCGCAAGCATCAGGAGGGCGACTCGCTGACCTTCGTCCGCAACCAGCTCGACCTCGGCGGCAAGACGGTCTACATCTCGTCCCACTCGTCCATAGCCCACCGCATCCACAACCTGAGCCACGAGATAGGCGACACCATCTTCATCCACGAGGAGGAGTCGTACGGCGAGGAGCAGCTCCTCTTCATGGTGGCCCACGGCGACATCGACTATGCCGTCTGCGAGGAGCACATCGCCCGCCGCCTCTTGCCGGACTTCCCCCAGCTGGACATCGCCACACAGATCTCCTTCAACCAGTTCTACGCCTGGGGCGTAAGTCGCGAGAGCACCGCCCTGTGCGACACCCTCAACGCCTGGCTCACCCACTACATGCAACAGCCCGCCTACCGCCGCCTGCTCAAGAAGTATAAATTGAAGTAAAGGAGTCCTCCCCTCCAGCGAAGCGATGTTCGTCCTCTCCGTTCCTAAATTATTACTCCTCTAAATCTTCGGCTCCCAATAAATCCAAATTCATCCTTTCTCTCTTTCCCCAAGTAGTTCCACCTCCAAATCTCTATCCTCCTCTCCACGATTCCGAGCTTCTCCTTCTTCTCTGTTTTCTAAATTCTTCCTCTTCCAA
>CAYZVH010000047.1:14759-18666 GCA_964481755.1 uncultured Bacteroides sp.
CCTTCTGCCCTCCAACAACCCCAAGAGTTTCCTCTATTACTTTCCCCTAGTTATCCCTCTTCCAAACCCTTTATCCTCCACGATTCCAATTTCTTCTCTCCGAGGCGTTTCGCTCTTTCCATAGACCATGTTTCACCCCTTTAGACCTTGGCCTTTTCTTTCCAATAAATGTCTTTCGGATAAGATAGGTCACCTTCCAACGTGATTATTCGGACGAATTGTATATCTTTGCACATCGATAGAATAAAGAAGAAAGGACAAAAAGATGGTTATCAAATGGGGATTCATCGGCTGCGGCGAAGTAACAGAGCGCAAGAGCGGCCCCGCATTCAATATGGTTGAGGACTCTATGGTGGAGGCTGTCATGAGCCGCGACATCAACAAGGCACGCTCCTACGCCGAGCGACACCACATACCCAAGTGGTACGACGACGCGCAGGAACTGGTGGACGACCCCGAGGTGAACGCCATCTACATCGCCACACCGCCCTCCTCGCACGCCACCTTCGCCATCATGGCCATGAAAGCCGGCAAGCCCGTCTACATCGAGAAACCTATGGCCGCCAGCTACGAGGACTGCACACGCATCAACCGCATCAGCCAAGAGACCGGCGTGCCCTGCTTCGTGGCCTACTACCGCCGCTACCTCCCCTACTTCCTGAAGGTGAAGGAGCTCATCGACACAGGACAGATAGGCACCGTCATCAACGTGCAGATACGCTTCGCGCAGCCCACCCGCGAGATGGACTACAACCGCAACAACCTGCCGTGGCGACTGCAGCCCGACATTGCCGGCGGCGGATACTTCTACGACCTGGCGCCCCACCAGATAGACATCCTGCAGGAGATGTTCGGATGCATCCTGGAGGCCGAGGGATACTGTTGCAACCGCGCCGGACTCTATGAGGTGGAGGACTCCGTCAGCGCCTGTTTCCGCTTCGAGAGCGGCCTGCCCGGCTCCGGATCGTGGTGCTTCGTGGCGCACGACTCCGCCAAGGAGGACCGCATCGAGGTCATCGGCGACAAGGGCATGATCTGCTTCTCGGTCTTCACCTTCGACCCCATAGCCCTCCATACCGAACGAGGCCGCGAGGAGATTCCCGTGGAGAATCCGCCCTACGTGCAGCTGCCGCTCATCCGGGCCGTGGTGGAGCACCTGCAGGGCAAGTCCATCTGCACGTGCAACGGTCTCAGCGCCACCCCCACCAACTGGGTCATCGACAAGATTCTCGGTAAATTCTGATTCCCCCTTCCGCCGTACACCAAAGCCTATGAACCGCATCGCCACCCTGTTGCTCGCCGCCCTCACGCTAACGCTCTCGCTGCCGTCCTATGCAAAGGGCGCAAAGCCTTTCCAGCAAGGGATGGAGGGAAGCGTTGCAGCGCTGCCTTCCTATAATCAAAAGGAAGCGACGGACAGCGTCGCCGCACAGACCGCCGATGCGAACACGCAGACTTTCCGTAAACAACAAGAGGGGATGGACGGCGTTACAGCACAGTCTTCCTATAAACAGCAAGGAATGGAGGGAAGCGTTGCAGCGCTGCCTTCCTATAATCAAAAGGAAGCGACGGACAGTGTTGCCGCTCGGCTTGACGATGCGCAGCAACAGCCGACAGACAGCACCTCCACGAACCCCAAGAGCAAGCGCCTCGACCGACGGTTCGAGCGGTTCGTGAAGAAGTTCATCGACTTCAACAACTACGACACCACCTACATCTCGCCCAACCGCTACAACTACGCCATCATGCTCTGCAACAACTCCATCTTCGAGAGCTACAGCATAGGCGCCTCCGACCCCCGGCGACAGAAAATCAGCTTCGCCTCCAACCCCAGCTACAAGATAGGAGCCTACTTCGGATGGCGCTGGATATTCATCGGATGGACCGTGGACGCGCAACAACTCTTCGGAGGCAAGAAGAACAACAGCAAGAAGACCGAGTTCACCCTCAACCTCTACAGCTCCAAGCTCGGCGTGGACTTCTACTACTGGAAGATAGGCAACGACTTCTAGATAAAGACCCTGCAAGGCTCCACCGACGGCACCTCGGCCGACGTGCGCGACCGACAGACCGTCGCCATCAACTTCGACGGACTGCAGGCCACCGTCAAGGGGCTCAACCTCTACTACATCTTCAACAACCGCCACTTCTCCTACCCAGCGGCCTTCTCGCAGAGCACCAACCAGCGCAAGAGCGCAGGGTCGCTGCTCAGCGGCATCTCCTACTCCGAGCACCGCATGACGTTCGACTACGGCAAGCTGCCCCAATGGATCCTCTCCGAGGCCTCACCCGCCATGCACGTCGACAAGCTGGAGTATACCGACCTCAGCCTCCACTTCGGCTACGCCTACAACTGGGTGTTCGCCCGCAACTGCCTGGCCTGCCTCTCCATAGCCCCTGCCGTGGCCTACAAGCGGTCGCTCATCCACTCCACCGAGGAGCAGGGCACCGACACCCACCACGGCGTCAACCTCGACTTCATCACCCGCGCCGCCCTGGTCTACAACAACGCCAAGTACTTCGCCGGCCTCTCCTGGGTGAACCACACCTACGACTACAGCCGCCGCAGCCTGCAGACGAGCAACTCCATGGGCACCCTGCAGCTCTACGTAGGCTTCAACTTCGGCCTCAAGCGGGAATATCGCGGGAAATAGGCCAATTTCGTACAGTATTCCCCCCCTGTTTCATACATTATGCCGAGGGACCTTACCCGCGGGTAAGGGGAATTTCCTTATATTTGTCAGTCAAAAGACAAAAGAGTACATCATTGCCATCAAAAAACTAAAACACTATGAAAGATATGAAAATCAACGATTGCACAGCTCAGAAGAGAGCCGTTCGGAGAGTATTTATGTGGATGATAGCCTTCATGCTACTGTATTTGCCCATCGCCTTGTTCGTGGTGGCTTTGGCCCTCGGCTACGTCTGGAGCATCATTTGGGGCTTCTACGCCATCTTCTGCGACGACTACCTCAAGGGCTTCGTGTCCGTGGTCGCCGGCGGCATCGTCGGATGGTCGCTCGCCTACCCCTTCAGCAAAGGCATCCTGCGCCCCTTCTACGTGCTCTACAAGAGCGACCGCGACGTGCGAAACGAGATCACCGAGGACGACGCGCCGTCGCTGGTTCACTTCATCTGGAAGATAGCGGACATGGCCAAGGTGCCCCACCCCGCACACATCTACGTGACGCCCGACGCCAACGCCTGCGTCTTCTTCGACTCGCGGTTCACCAACATCTTCCTCCCTGTGAAGAAGAACCTGCAGGTCGGCCTGGGCATATTCCACCACATGAGCCTTTCCGAGACGGCCGCCTGCCTGGCCCACGAGTTCGGCCACTTCTCCCAAGAAACCATGCGCTGGGGCACCGTCATGCAGATTCTCAACACGTTCATCACCAGGACCATGAGCGTCAACGAGCGCTGGAACACCACCGTGAACCACCTGATAGACTTCCCTTGGATACTCGGTGGCGGCATCTTCATCTCCGTCGCCATAAAGGGCCTCGGATGGCTCCTCTACGGATTGACGATAGGTTACGTGAAGGCGATGGAATTCATCTACGACCGTGTGCAGTTGGCTTACCTGCGGCTCTCCCGCCAGATGGAGTACGACGCCGACGCCGTGGCGGCCCGCATCGTGGGCAGCGAGACGTACGTCTCCTTCGCGAGCAAGCTGCTCGAGACCTCGGGACGGACAAATTGCTTCCTCAGTACGGTGCAGGATTTGGCTTCCAAAAATGAACTGATAACCGACTTCTGGACCGCGTACGAGAAGACGGACCGTTACCTCGAGGAGGCAACCGACATCCACGTCAGCTCCACCACCCCGCTCAGCGAGCCCTTCCAGAAGATCACCGACGCGCAGCTCATCTTCGAGTCCATCTACTCCACCCACCCCGACTGGAGG
>CAYZVH010000048.1:0-18606 GCA_964481755.1 uncultured Bacteroides sp.
CATGGAGTGGCTCGAGCAGATCAGCGGCGACTATAGCGGACAGTGCATCCGCGACTACCTCTCCGCCATCGACGACATTGCCCAGGAGCCTTATGTCGACCGCGACCATTTGGGCTGCGTGGGAGCCAGCTTCGGCGGATACTCCGTCTACTACCTTGCCGGTCACCACGACAAGCGCTTCAAGGCCTTCATCGCCCACGACGGCATGTTCAACATGGAGCAGCAGTACCTCGAGACCGAGGAGGCATGGTTCACCAACTGGGACCTCGGCGGTGCTTATTGGGAGAAGGACAATGCCGTGGCTCAACGCACCTACGCCCAGTCGCCCCACAAGTTTGTCGACAAGTGGGACACTCCTATCCTCTGCATCCATGGCGAGAAGGACTATCGCATCCTCGCCTCACAAGGCATGTCGGCCTTCAACGCCGCTGTGATGCGTGGCATCCCTGCCGAGCTCCTCATCTACCCGGACGAGAACCACTGGGTACTGAAGCCCCAGAACGGCATCTTGTGGCAGCGCACCTTCTTCAGCTGGTTGGACAAATGGCTGAAGTGACGCTCCGATATTAAATGATTTATGGAATCCTCCACCGGCGACCTGTTCCAAGCTGCCGATGGAGGATTTTCTATGAAAAATCCATGCCTTGCTTCGAAGTAAATCTTCATTTCCCTTGGATTAACGCAATGAATGTATTATATTAGCAGTAGCGTAACTAGTTCAGAATCATTGCCAAGCAAAAACCTTCCACGTAGTGATAGATTTATCAATTCCAACAAACGAAGTACTCTACGCCATTTCACGGAATCTTTATTCAAAGTCATTGAACGTGTGTTCAGAGTCTTTGAACACATGTTCAGTGACTTTGTACGTGTGTTCAAAGACTTTGAACAGAGATATCGTATACACCTTGATGGAAATTTAGTATAGTCTCGATACTAAATTCGTTATAACTCTAGACCTCTGACGTACAGTAGTCGGTGAAACCTCATTTACTCGTTATATAATCTTTCGGTAATATTGCCCCACACAAACTGGCCATTGTAGTGACATGCTATCCGTACTCAGAGGAGATGACTAATACACTTCATCACGAGCCGACACGCATGGAAGGGGAATGTAGAACGGAATTTGTGAATAGCGGAAGCCTTTTATACGAAAGAACCGTGTGGTGAACTAAAAACTTTTGGAGGAAATATTTTGCCAGTTCAAATAATAGTTCTACTTTTGCAGTCGCAAAACAAGGATGGTTCCGTAGCTCAGCTGGATAGAGCAACGCCCTTCTAAGGCGTGGGTCGAGCGTTCGAATCGCTCCGGAATCACTTGATGTTTGGTTTTGCACCAGCTTTCCGCAAGGGAGCCACGGGGTGTAGCGCAGTCCGGTTAGCGCACCTGCTTTGGGAGCAGGGGGTCGTGGGTTCAAATCCCGCTACCCCGACGTTCAGCGAGAGGAACAGACTTCAAAAGTTTGCTCCTCTTTTTGTTTTCATCGAGGCACATGTTTATTTTGTAAGTATCATATATTTATGGGATCTAAGTGGCGTAGACACCGATATATTCGTGGAACAATTCGGCTCTGTGTGAGAAGGAGTGGTTCGACCCCACCGCGCCACTTACTTTTTGAACAAAACGCGACTTGTTATAAAGCGAAAAGGTTATACGACAATAGGGTCTAATGTTACTTGATACCCTAAGCACCTGAAGATGAGAAACAGAGATTATTTTCAATCTTTTTCAGTCCATACAGGTCCGGAACGCTACATTACGCAAAGCCTCTTGCAACCCTGCAAAATCTAACGAAGGTAAGGGCACCTTACCTCCGGCAAAACTACACGAATTCGCTCTCTTGTCCCACGATACAGAGGCGAAGTTACCCGGACGACTACAACCGAGCAAGCAAGAGGGGCTTTGGAAAGGTCGGCCGTCGCTCACTGAAGACAATTGTTTTGGAGCCGGAGTATTGGAAAAACGTTGTGGAACCAATATTATCTGCTCCGGAGACAACACCTTAAGAGACTCCGCGTAGGCCTTACGTGCATACTGAATATTGTCCGCCCCGACAAGAAGATTGATGCCGGGCTTAATTCCTATTTCCTGCAACAAAGGTAATCGTCCCAATACGCGGGCCACTTCCTTCTCGTCTTGAGGACAATGTATGGTGATGTGGACTTTATCGGGTTTGGCGACAAGTAATTTATTCCACACATCGGTGTTCTCCAACGGTAATCCGTTACTCGTCACCGAGAGGTAGCATTTCTTCTGAAGGTCGTTGATTATGTCGAACACACCATCGTATTCAAATGGTTCTCCACCACCAAGCGACACGGCTTTCACTCCATGTGCTATGCAGTCTGTCGCGAAGGAAATGACTTCCTGCGGCTTCCACACCGTGTTGCCTTCCCGTCTACTATGATTGTAGCAGAACACACACTCCTTACTACAATAGTTGCTTAGGTCTATAGAAAGCAGCTCCAGTCTATCGGTTTGGCTCATCATTCAATTGTTCCCTCCAAATCATTCTTTATCCGGTTGATAATTTTCCCACGATAGGGTAATTCCGCATATTCCCGAATCTTGTCGTACACCTTATCTATCTCTTCATACAAGAAAAAAGGATATTCCATTCCATCGATGGTTATCCTATCACCATTTACCGGATAGAAGCATCCAAGAGACTTCTTCGTTTCCTCAAACAGTATAAGTGCATGCGGCTTGATTGTTCTCAACGCGTCTTCAAGATTTGATTTACAGTTTTCGAATATGTCTTTATACCCATGATCCTTGATATATTTATCAGCTTCTTTTCCGTATGAATCACATGGCAAAGGATATCCATGAATTATGGGCAATGACACCGCGTGTCTCAACAAAGGCCATTTTTCCATCCATTCATAATCCAATTTGGAGTATGCGCCAAAGATGATTGCGAGCGTAGGGCGTTCACAATACTGATTTGAATAGTAATCACGAGTGTCTATATGATACTTATCGTAACATTTGCGACAAGTATGTCCACACCGTACATAGGGAATCGTTTTGCCTCTAATGCATGCGTCCGGATTAGCCTCAGTTGGCAATTTGTAGTACTCCCATTGATCATCACCCACATAAACAGTTGCGCTAGAAGGATAATACTCTGCGATTTGAAGTTCCCTCTTGTCATCAAAACGGAACGGCAAGCGAAAAGCCTTTTCCCTGACCCGCATTGACAATTGATCTTCCTTTAACGGATATTTGGGCACATAGGTTCTTCTCATCAAGATTTGATTCCAATAAGGCTGTTGGTAGAGATACACGGGCAAGTGATTGAAATCATGAGTGAATACTACATCGTTCTTGCCACTGTCCCACTCATCATTAGTATCAAAATACCGCCCCAAGTGTTTTAGAATTGTTTTGTGTTTCTCGAGAGTTTGTTTCTGCTTATTGGTCAACTCATAAAAATCGGCGTAATACAAGCCTCTCTTTTTGGATAGACAAACAAATTCACAATCGTATTCTTTAGAAAGTACAGACAAGAACAAGCTCACAAAATAATCTGTTTGAGCGGTATCTATCAGAACCAAGGCACACATATCAATGTCTTTGAAGCCGATAAAGTCTGACATAATATTCAACACTTCATCCACTTGGTCATCATTCCATTGAATGGTTCTGATACCATCTTCTTCATCGGACATCGTGTCTGTCAGCACACAGTCTGGACATGTTTGGGGTATCCCGTCCGGAACAGGGCCGTTTTCATTAAAGTCCAATATGCCTACATTACCATCAATGTCGATAGCAAACCAGGCGGTACTCATGGAATGAGTAGCTGGGTATTCTTTATCTATAATCATAAGTTGACATCTTAAAACTTGGTAATTTTTCTATCAATAGACATTAAGCCATCATCATCACTCCTCCAGCAGTCCCTTGTAAATCTCCGCATCGGAGTCGCTGTGGCAACAGAGAATCACGTCGCCTGGGTATTTGCCGGACTTCATGTACTCCACTATCACACCGAGGGCTATTTTCGCGGCACGCTCTCGAGGGAAACCATTGGCTCCGGTGCTGATGCAAGGGAAGGCGATGCTCAACAGGCGCTTCTTGATGGCTATATTCAATGATGTGCGGTAACACGACGCTAACAACTTGTCCTCACCATTGTCGCCACCTTTCCACACCGGGCCCACCGTGTGGATGATGCGTTTGCAAGGCAGGTCATAGCCATTCGTCAGCTTGCTCCGTCCCGTGACGCAACCGTTCATCCTCCTACACACCTCCAAAAGCCCTGGACCTGCCGCGGCGTGTATGGCTCCGTCCACGCCACCGCCTCCCAAGAGGGTCGTGTTGGCAGCGTTCACTATCGCATCCACCCGCAACTTCGTGATGTCGCCAACAACCACCTTTATCGGATTCCTCAGCTTCATCATAAAGGAGCTGTTTTGCCAATCCCAATCGTTATCTTGGTCATGCAAATACCTACCGAAACGTACCATAAAGCCGGAAGGAGTCTCCTGTGCGCCATCGGTACGCTCAAGCACTGGAGAGTAAAAGTCGCGTTCCAGAGGCACAGGCTTCATCGACTCATCCAACCCCACCGGCTGACGCATCGCATGGGTCCACCCCTCGTCTAAGGAATGGCCATGTACGAGATCGGTCATCTTCTCGTTAAAGTCGTCACGCGCGAACTCCTTCAGCGTTCTGTTGGAGAACTTGCTACCTGCCTTCATATACCGAAACTTGAAACCGTGTTCCTTACCAAGCAGATAGGCACCGTAGGGTATTTTCAGAAGGAGAATCTGCGTCTTGCCGCAGGTGCGGTAAACGTCCATCACCACAAAACAAGCGTTTGGGTAGATAATGTTTTCCTTGAAAGGAAATGGATTTTCACCTCCACGATTATCCTTCAGATATTTCTCGACGGAAAACAACCTCGTAGCCGCAATCAGGAAGCGGACCTTGTGAATCGGTCGTCGCAGCTTCGTGGTAGCTTCCATGAAATGTCCCGCACGCAACACCCGCCCGACCTTGTAATGTTTGTCGATGTCGAACTCCGCGTCGGTGTCGCGATAGTAAAGCTGCAAGGGATCAAACCACAGCCAAGTGTAAGGAGACAAGGCATTTTCGAACTTTTCTCTATTGAACACTTTGAGATGCTTCTCCACAACCAGTTTCGGCTCGTAGGTATTTTCCAACATCCACTCCGGGATGTCATTACCCATCTCCTCCTCGGGGATGTAAGGGAGGTTCGCCCAATTCTTTACGGACCTGCACTTATCGTATACCTTACGGCTGCCATCGGGATAAAGCAGGTAACAGGCACGCTCATCCTCGGCGTACCAGCAGTCCTTCTTCTTGTAGTTGTTCCAGTGAATACTCGAATATTCCATAGGGAAGAGCCAGGAACCGTCGCTCCGCAAGATGCCGCAGTCTTCGGCCGTGAATCCGGTCTTAGGTTTTTTCACGTCATTGCCATTCTCGTCCGTCCGTTTCTTACAGCACACCACTAGGCCATTTTCAAAGTGCAAGGGGCCGCTGAACCACATGTCCACTATCGGACGACCGTCGTAGAAGGCTGCCCCGTAGCCACCGCCGCTCTTTATGAACGTCAAATAGATGCCCTCGCGCAACACAGGGTCGAGCCCTTCGTACGAGAAGTCGTTCACCGGCTCCAGTTGCTCATTGACGAACACCCATCGTCCTTCCCAGGTAAGGGCCGGAGCGATGCCGTGGTGGAATACCCTCACGACTTGGAACTTTGTCTTCTTACCCACTGCCGTTTGGTTCTTGAACGGGCAGAACTCGCCGTCCTCCAACAGCCATCCCTTCACGCCGTCGGCATCGATGGCGAAGTAACCGTTCTT
Source organism: uncultured Bacteroides sp. (assembly GCA_964481755.1). GTDB lineage: Bacteria > Bacteroidota > Bacteroidia > Bacteroidales > Bacteroidaceae > Phocaeicola_A. The sequence continues at coordinate 5,848 of CAYZVH010000048.1, forward strand.
GTTCTTGCCGTGGGCGTTGATTTGGGTGAAGGTAAAATCTGTAACCGCATCCCCATATTCGTCCACCAGTCCCCAGCCCTCTCCTATCTTGGCTCGGGCCGTGCCGCCCCAGAACACGCCGAGGTGAGTCAAGCCCTTCGACAGAGGAATCACCTTCTCCCCTTTCAAGTTGATGGTGCTGTAGACATTGCCCTTCAGCAGACGGATGTAGCCATCGTCGTCATAGTCGAGGATGTTGTCGTACTCGCAGGGGACGACCACCTTCAGGTTCTCGTCCACGAGGCCGTAGAGCTCCCCTTCCTTGATGATTGTGAAGCCGGACTTGTTCATCGTCTTAGGACTTTTCCGATTTTACACCATTGGAGAGGTACCACACCACCGTCACGTTCTGCGAGGCGGCAAGGTCATCGGGGTGAATGTCGAGCGAGGAAGGTTCACAACAGAGCGCCTCGTCGGCCTCGTGGATGTTGCGGGCCTGCGAGTAGATATGGAGCTCGTGCACCGAATAGTCAATCTGCTTCACCAGTCCCAGCTTGCAACCGCAGGCTTTGGCCATGATGGAGGCTTTCTCCTTCGCGTCTTTGACGGCTCGTTCCAGCATCTTCAGCTCAAACGGCCGCGGGTCCTTCACCGTATATCCTATGCTTATCTCCGCCTGTTTCAGTTCGCGGCCTATCAGCCGGACGAGGTTATTGAGCAACACGTTGTCCATCCCCAGGTCTATCTTCACGTGGTGGTTCAGTTCGAAGCCGAGGAAGATTTCTCCCTTGTAGTGGTTATACTTGTCGTACTCGTTTTGGGTTTTCTTCTCGATGTCCAGACTTTTTGTCTTGGGTAGTGCGGTGTCGAGTTTCAGCTCCAGCATGATGTCCTTCAGCTTGTCCGTGTCGCTCTTTGCCTGAGCGTACGCCTGTTCGTAGCTATCGTGGAGGCTCACCAACGACAGTTCCACACGTGTCACATCCGGCACAACGTGTATTGCGCCATTGCCGGTCACCGTTATCAGTTTCTCGTCCATAGTGTCATGTTTTTATAGTTTTACATTAAGGGGCAAATGCTTCCTAGTTTTATTCTCTTTGCAAATATATGCCTTTCGGCCGAACATTGCAAATTATTCTGACACGTTCATCACCCGCACCTCGTTAAACGGCGTCAGTTGCCCCACAAAACCCGTAACATGTATACCGATGTCCGTAAAACGGTTAGGCGGACGGTCAGATTTTCTTCCTAATTTTGCACCGTCAAATAAAGTATAACCGAACAGCAAGATTATGAAAAAAGACATTTTTGTTCTCGTAGGTGCCGGACAGATTGGTATGGCCATTGCCCGCCGTATGGGCTACGGTCTGAGAATCATTGTAGCCGACAAAAACATCGGGAACGCAGAGAGCATCTGCAATGTGATGAAAGCCGCCGGGTTCGACTGCAGTCCCGTGGCGATGGACCTCTCGTCGCGGGCCGACATTATGCGTGTGACAGACCTCGCGCAGCAACAGGGCGACATCCGCCACATGGTTTGCGCGGCAGGGGTGTCGCCCAGTCAGGCTTCCACGGAGACCATACTGCGTGTGGACCTCTATGGCACTTCGGTGTTGATGGAAGAGTTTGGAAAGGTGATAAAGCCGGGCGGCACGGGCGTGGTCATCTCCAGCCAGTCGGGCCACCGCATGCCTGCGCTCACTCCCGAGCAAGACGCCTTGCTCGCCACCACGCCCACGGAAGAGTTGCTCAGCCTCGACATGCTGCAACCGTCGGCCATCCGCGACACGCTGCACGCTTATCAGATGGCCAAGCGCTGCAACGTAAAGCGGGTAATGGCAGAGGCCGTGAAGTGGGGGAAGCGCGGTGCGCGCATCAACTCCATCTCGCCAGGCATCATCGTCACCCCGTTGGCTCTGGACGAATTCAACGGTCCGCGTGGCGACTTCTACAAGAACATGTTTGCCAAATGTCCTGCCGGACGCCCCGGCACGGCCGATGAAGTGGCCAACGTGGCAGAGCTCGTCATGGGCGAGAAGGGTGCCTTCGTCACAGGCTCCGATTTCCTTGTAGACGGTGGGGCCACGGCCGCGTTCTTCTATGGTGAGAAATAAGATGAGAGGGTCAAATTATTCCGCCCCGCTCATCCTTCACCGTGATAAGATAATAGCTCTACTTCTTGTCATCACACACAAACAGGTTCTTGGCAAGCGCCTCCTTGTGCGGCAACGCCAAAGCCTCCAACCCTTCCATATCTGTGACGGCTTCGTGCTCCGTCACCTCGTAGGCCACTCCCTTGGAAGTAAGAAAATCAAGTGTTTCTTGTTTGTTCATCGTCGTCGTGAGTCAGAATGTGATGTCTTCCGGATTTATCCTGTCGGCCTCAGTTATCGGCCTTATTACCTTGCAGGGGACGCCGCCTGCCACCACTCCGGCAGGTATGTCCTTAGTGACGACCGCTCCGGCGGCTATCACCGATCCGTCGCCAATGTTCACGCCACCCAGCACGGTGACGCTCGCCCCCATCCACACGTTGTTGCCGATGTGGATAGGTTTGCTCACAGACAGCGGTTCAGTCCGCCGCTGACCACTATGGATGGGATGACTAGGACAAGCCAATACGCACTTCGGGCCGATAAACACGTCTTCGCCGATGTGGATTGGAGAGGTGTCGAGAAACACGCTGTCGTAGTTCACCAGTGTGAAATGTCCGCCGGCGAAGTGTGTGTTGATGCCGTAGTCGAACTGGATGTTCGGCATCAGGGCGACAGTCTCCGTCCACGAGCCGAGCAGTTCCTTCAGTATGGTGGCCTGGGCCTTCCCGTTCGTAGGGTCCGTCCGGTTATACTCCCAGCACAGCCGTTTTGCCCGCTTCTGTATCTCTTCGGGTATGCGCGTCACATGTCCGATGTATGGAGCATCCGCCGTGACAATGCTACGCACCTCCCTCTCATCTTGAATTTCTTTCATAAAGTCACTTGTTCATTATAACATTCAAATCACGTTGCAAGGCTTCAATCTCATCGTAACCGGTCGTATGGAACCCTTTATCGAGCACTTCCGATTTGAAAGCCACCTTCCTGCCTCTATATAACTGCGTGCCTATGTGCAACACCAGTTTATATAGTTGATGTCCCTGGATGTGCAAGTAGGCATTGGCTTCCGTAAGAGACGGCACAACAGCCGGCAGTTCCTCGAGTCCGTCGATAGCCTCGTCAAAACGTTGCCGCATATTGTTCAGGTATATCTTTCCGTTTTCTTCCAATTCCATTCGTTTGGGTTGTAAGGGAATGCAGGCATTGAATTTCGACACATTCCATAGTTTGTTCAGATGGCTGTTTGCGCTGTAGTGCACAAGATAGAGCAGAGGTCTATACACTATTTTCGAGAATGCCGCGATGAATGCCATCAGGTCGAAGGTATCGGAAGCAGAATTCCGTTCCATCCGTTTACAAAGCTGATGGACTTCGCACAAGTGGTTTTCCCAAGAATAAGTATAGGTCTGCGCAATGTGATTGGCCACATTGAGACCATCCTCACCTTTCAGTAAGCGTAGGTCGCTGTCGATGCAAATGAAGAATTTGTCTGTGAGATAGGGTCTGAACCTCAAACATTGTTCACAGCCCCGACTGTCAGTCCCAGAGTCGCTTTTGCTGAAATACAGATAGCAATACCGTCCTCGTTTGACTTGTTGCAGTTGGTTGTCCCAGAAAGATTCATCCTCCTTGTCCTCCAAATGGACTACGGCTTGGTATCTGTTGGTAAGGGCAAGATTGCGGTAAAGCAGAGCTTGTTTTCTAATCCAATCCATACGTTGTTCTGTCCTTACTTGGTTATCTCCTCCATGTACCACACTTTGTCGCCCCACCCTTCTCCGAAGAGGGCCGGCGAATGAGTGGTGATGAAGTATTGCGCGTTGGGGTTCATGCGGGTGATGATATTGATGAGGTCGAACTGCCAATCAATGTCCAAGGAGTTCTCGGGCTCGTCTATCAACACAACGGCTTCCTGTCCGCAGAGCAGGAACACCCTCAGCAATATGAGCAACATTTGCATCTCACCGGACGACAGGGCGTCGACGGGCAGTGTTCCTTCGCCTGTAACGACAGTAAACCTGCTTCCTTCGATGTCTATGCGTTTGCCTGTCAAGGCAAAGAGGTCGTTCACGACTTGCTGGAAGTCAGCGATCCGTGACTTCAACCGCGCCTGTTCATCAGCACTGCTGTCGATAGCAGACATGCGAAGGTTCATCAACGAGGGGCCCGTCTTCATGTCGTAAATATAATACTCCAAGTCTTGAGACAAAGCCGTTGCTGTCTTGCGCTTGTCCCTCATGGAGATGTTGTCGATGGATGGCAAGAATACCACATTCCCAGCCTCCCCCTTCTTGTTGCCGACCAGAGATTGATAGAGGCTGTTCAGAAACGTCGTCTTACCGCTTCCGTTGATACCCATAATGATATTTACATCATCGTTTGCCTGAAACGTCACATTACGTTTATTCCAAATGGTTATGTTTATATCTTTTATTTTCATCGTGATATTCTTTGTAGAGTTTACCGAGTTCAACTCTATTCGCCCCCAAAAATACACTTTTAGTTTGAATATAAAGAGGAATCGGAGAATTATCCCTACCGGAATTGTGTTTTTGTTTCCATCGGACGCAAAGGATAAGTAATATGAAGGGGCTTACAAGAAAAAAGGTTCCCACGATATCACATCGGGGAAACCTTAAACACCTAGTTAACAAATATGAGCGGTAAGCGGGGCTCGAACCCGTGACCTTCGGCTTGGGAAGCCAACGCTCTACCAACTGAGCTATTACCGCTTGATATCTCTTTTATGTAAATCAATATCAACCAATGTTCTGACTCTGCCGCAGCGAACCCAATTACTGCGTCCGCTAGACCGGCACGTCATCAATAAACCTCTACCTTTGCCGCGGCGGCTTTGCACTTGTCGCGCAAGGCATCCATGTCGCTGCCCAACGGGGCGTAGCAGAGGGTCACTCCCATACGGCGGTTCATCCGTGTGAAGGGTTTGCCGAAGATGCGCAGGTAGGTGTTGCTACCACTCACGGCATCCTCCATGCCCCGATAGCGCGGTGCCGCGTGGCTGGCGATGGGCGACAGGATGACTGCACTCGCTCCCATGCGCTCTAGCGTAATCTCCGGTATGGGAAGCCCCAACACCGCACGGCAGTGGAGCTCAAACTCGTTGAGGTTCTGCGTGCCTGCCATCGTCACCATGCCCGTATCGTGCGGACGCGGCGAGAGCTCGGAGAAGTAGACCCCGTTGTCGTGGCTCAAGAAGAACTCCACGCCCCAGATGCCTGCTCCCGTGAGGGCCGCTGTCACCTTCGCCGCCATCTCCTGAGCCTCTTTCAAGTGCTCGGGTGCGATGGCCGCCGGCTGGAAACTCTCCCGATAGTCGCCGCCTTTCTGCACATGTCCCACAGGAGGGCAGAACAACGTAGGTCCGTTCTTCTGCGTCACAGTGAGCAATGTTATCTCGCTATCGAACTTTATAAATTCCTCCACTATCAGTTCCTTGATGTCGCCACGGCTTCCGTTGCATCCGTACTCCCACGCATGCTGCAACTCGTCCTCGCTCTTCACTACGGACTGTCCCTTACCGGAAGACGACATCAGAGGTTTCACCACACAGGGGAACCCCACCTTGTGAGCAGCCTCCTGCAGTTCCTCTAACGATTTGGCATAGAAATACTTCGCGGTCTTCAGTCCCAATTCCTTGGCTGCCAGGTCACGGATGGACTTGCGGTTCATCGTGAAGTTTACAGCTTTGGCGCTCGGCACCACCTGAATGCCCAATTTCTCGCAGTTGTAAAGGCGTTCCGTACGGATGGCCTCTATCTCCGGGACAATCAAGTCGGGATTGTGCTTTGCCACCGCGGCCATCAGCTTGTCGCCGTCGAGCATATCGAACACCTCACACTCATCCGCCACTTGCATGGCAGGCGCGTTTTCGTACGAGTCGCATGCAACGACGTACTGTCCTAGGCGCTTGGCCGCTATCGTGAACTCCTTGCCGAGTTCACCCGATCCGAGAAGTAAAATTCTTTTAGTCATATCGCTATAAAACCTAATGGTCTATTTTTTCGCTGACAAAGGTACAATATTATATGGTATCTCCTAACATTTTCCGCAGAAAAGTTTTCAACGGTCTGTTATTGGTGTTGCTCGCGCAGCAAGTCGTTCACCGTCTTCACGGGGTTGAAGGTGCTCAAGGGTACCTCCACAAACACGGTGTTCCAGTCGCTCATGGCACCATTCCACAGACCAGGCAACTCCAAGGCCTTCAGGTCCTTACCGTTCTTTGACTTGTAGGAGATGAAGCCGGTGTTCTTGTCCACGTAGCGGGTGAGATCGAACTTATTGCCCTTATAGTCGCGCACGGCGCAAACCAAATCCACGGGGTTGAAGTGGGTGCCTTTCTCGAACATCTCTTTCTTCGCAGGGTCCTTCATGTCTATCTGCGAGCTCTCGAGAATTTGCAGCGACACGGTGCCGTCTTGATTGTAGGCCAGGAACGGACCTCCGCCCGGTTCACCCACATTCTTCACCATACCGCAGACGCGCATGGGTCGGTTGAGCTTGTTCTTCAAGTAGAGCACCAGGTCGGCATCCTCCAGGTCCTTGAGGTCGGCACGGCGACAGCAGAGCTTCTGCTGCACGAAGCGGATGACTTCCTCAATCTGCTCGTGGGTATACTTGCCGCTGTCCAGCAAGTGGAGATATTCGAACGCCTTGGTCTGCAGGGTCACCAGCACACCGGCGATGAGTTTCTTATAGGTGACGGTGTCGCCCTTCAGACGGTCGGGCACCACGTTGTCGATGTTCTTGATGAAGACGATGTCGGCATCCAGGTCGTTGAGGTTCTCGATGAGGGCTCCGTGGCCTCCCGGGCGGAACAGCAGTTTGCCTTTGTCGCGGAAGGGTTTGTTCTCCATGTCGGCAGCCACCGTGTCGGTGCTGGGTTTCTGCTCGGAGAGGGAGATGTCGTAGGTGACGCCATACTTCTTGGCATACTTCTGCACCTTCTCGGCAATGAGTTTCTCGAAGAGGGCACGGTGTTCGGTGGACACGGTGAAGTGTACGTTCACCTTGCCGGACTTGCCTGCGGCGTAGAGTGCGCCTTCCACCAGATGTTCCTCCAGCGGGGTGCGTGCGCCGTCCTCATACTTGTGGAACTTGAGCAGACCCTTCGGCAGCGCGCCGTAGTTCAGCCCCACAGCCTCCAGCAGGTTGGACACCACAGCCTTGTAGTTACCCTCGCCCACCAGTTGGGCTATGGTCTTGCCCGTGTTCTTGCGGCAAGCCTCGTCGAGGTCGGCATAGAAAGCGAAGTTGGTTATCTGTGCAAAGAACTTCTTCTCGAAGTCGGTGGTCGGCTCGTTGTAGTCGGCTCCCAGGAACTCGAACATGTTCTTGAACATGCGGCTGGCGGCTCCCGAGGCGGGCACGAACTTCACGATGCGCTTCTCGCCGTTGCTCTTGTATGCGTCCCATGCGGAGAGGTAGAACTTCTGCTCCTCGGCGATGGGGGCCATGATGCCTTTGCCTATAGAGGCAGCGCCTTCCAGTTTCAGGTATGGGAAACCCTTTTCAAAACAGGCCAGTTGCTCGGCTATCTGCTCTTCGCTGATGCCTTTGCGGGCCATTAACTCTTTGTCTTCTTGTGTCAACATAATATGTAGCTTTTTAATGTTCTCGTAAAAAATACATTAAGCGAGTCTTAATTGGTCTGACAAAAATAGACAATCTTCGGATAGTATGCTAATAAAATCTATTAAAAAATGATTATCGGGCACGGCTATAGATGTTTTTTCATACCTTTGTAATGTAAGAAGAACGTCGGCCGCCCCACAAGGACGACGGACATTGCAGTATTTAGGAACACTTTTTCAGAGAACGATTATGGAAGAGAACAGTTTTTTCACCGAGCAGGAGCGCAAGCAACTGTTCACCTTATATAAAGAGTTGCTGGCCCTCTCGGGCGGAACGCTCAAGAACGACGATTGCCGCAAGCTGAAGGCACACCTCATAGAGGCCACGGCCACCGGCTCGCTGCAGCGGGACAACTTCGGGATGAACCCCATCATCAAGAACATGCAGACCGCCATCATCGTGGCGGACGAGATAGGCATGCAACGCGCCTCCATCCTGGGCATCATGCTACACGACAGTGTGAAGGCCCACTCGATGACCGCCGAGCAGGTGCATGAGGAGTTCGGCGAGGACGTGGCAGGCATCATCCGCGGCTTGATACGCATCAACGAGCTCTACGCCAAGAGCCCCACGGTGGAGTCGGAGAACTTCCGCAACCTGTTGCTCTCCTTCGCCGAGGACATGCGCGTCATCCTCATCATGATAGCCGACCGCGTGAACGTGATGCGGCAGATAAAGGACTCGCCCAACGAGGCCGCCCGCATACAGGTGGCCAACGAGGCGGCTTACCTCTACGCGCCACTGGCCCACAAGCTGGGTCTCTACAAGCTGAAGTCGGAGCTGGAGGACCTCTCGCTGAAGTACACCGAGCACGACGTCTACTACCATATTAAAGAGAAGTTGAACGAGACAAAGGCCTCGCGCGACCGCTACATCGCCTCGTTCATCGCCCCTATTCAGAAGAAACTGGAGGAGGCTGGACTGAAGTTCCACATGAAGGGACGCACCAAGTCCATCCACTCCATCTGGCAGAAGATGAAGAAGCAGCACACCAACTTCGAGGGCATCTACGACCTGTTCGCCATCCGCATCATCCTGGACTCTCCACTGGAGAAGGAGAAGCAGGAGTGCTGGCAGGCCTACTCCATCGTGACGGACATGTACCAGCCCAATCCGAAACGGTTGCGCGACTGGCTCTCCATCCCCAAGAGCAACGGCTACGAGTCGCTCCACATCACGGTGATGGGGCCCGAGAGCAAATGGGTGGAGGTGCAGATTCGCACCGAGCGCATGGACAACATCGCCGAGCGGGGCGTGGCGGCGCACTGGCGCTACAAGGGCATCAAGGGCGAGAGCGGACTCGACGAGTGGCTCAACTCCATCCGCGAGGCGCTGGAGAACAGCGACAACGACATGCAGGCGATGGACCAGTTCAAGATGGACCTCTACCAGGACGAGGTGTTCGTCTTCACCCCCAAGGGCGACCTCTACAAGCTTGCCAAGGGCGCCACGGTGCTCGACTTCGCCTTCCACATCCACTCCAACGTGGGCTGCAAATGCATCGGCGGCAAGGTGAACGGCAAGAACGTGCCCATACGCTACGAGCTGAGCAGCGGCGACCAGGTGGAGATTATGACCTCGAACACACAGACCCCGAAGCGCGACTGGCTCAACATCGTGCACACCTCGCGCGCCCGCACCAAGATACGCCAGGCGCTGAAGGAGATCACCGTACGCCAAGCCAACTTCGTGCGCGAGACGCTGGACCGCAAGTTCAAGAACCGCAAGATAGAGTATGACGAGGGCGTGATGATGCGACTCATCAAGAAGGAAGGTTTCAAGGAGGTGTCGGACTTCTACCAGAAGATTGCCGAGGGCAACCTGGACGTGAACGACGTCATCGACAGCTACCTCGCCCTGCAGAAGAAGGAGACGGAGGTGACCGAGGTGGCACGCAGCGCCGAGGGCTTCAACATGGCCTCCGTGGACGAGACGCTGAAGAGCAACAGCGGCTCCGACGTGTTGGTGATAGACCGCAACCTGAAGGGCATCGACTTCACGTTGGCGAAATGCTGCAACCCCATCTATGGCGACGAGGTGTTCGGCTTCGTCACCGTGAACGGCGGCATCAAGATTCACCGCATGGACTGCCCCAACGCCTCGCAGCTGCGGGCCCGCTTCGGCTACCGCATCGTGCCGGCACGCTGGGCAGGCAAAGGCAAGGGCACGCAATACCCCATCCGGCTCAACGTAATCGGCAACGACGACATCGGCATCGTGAACAACATCACCTCCATCATCTCCAAGGATGGCAACATCCTGCTGCGCTCCATCTCCATCGACTCGCACGACGGTCTCTTCTCCGGCTCGCTCACCGTCATGGTGGACGACACCTCGAAGTTGGAAGCCCTCATCAAGAAGATTCGTGGAGTGAAGGGTGTAAAGCAGGTGATGCGAAACTGACGGCGCTCCCTATGCTTATCTTATATATATGTATACCTTATTATATATAGGGCATATTTTGCCACAAGGCATCTAAAGTATTTTAGAAGGCATCTCACGGAAACGAGAAGGCATGCGGCGGAAACCGCAATTCCGCAGAATACTAAACGAGCGTCCTTCACTCGAAGGGCGCTCGTATTCGTTTGTCTTAATGTCTTTTCGGATGTCACTCGTTTCTTCAATCGGCGATTGTTTCGTCAGCCATATTATCCATCGGAGGCTTTTGCTTCTTCAGCCGACACTCGTGAACGTCAGCCTTTATCCATCCGAAGCTTTTACTTCTTCAGCCGACACTCGTGAACATCGGCCTCAATATCCATTGGAGGACTTTTACTTCTTCAGCCGATCGAACTTGTAGACCGTGTGGGTGTAGTAGGTTTGTCCTGGGCGCAATACGGTGCTAGGGAACTGCGGCTTGTTGGGGCTGTCGGCAAAGTGCATGGCCTCGAAGCAGACGGCGGCACGACGCGGATAAGCCACCTCGTTCTTGCCGATGGTCTTGCCGTTGAGTCCGTTGCCGGTGTAGACTTGTATGCCCGGCTCGGTGGTGTAGACGTCCAGCGTGCGGCCGCTCACCGAGTCCACCTGGTGGATGGCCACCTTCTTGTCGTCGCCATTGGTGTTGAGCACCCAGGCATGGTCATATCCGCGCGTCACCTTCAGCTGCGCGTCGTCGGCATCGATATCCTTGCCGATGAGCTTAAGTTGCTTGAAGTCGAACGGCGTGTCCTTCACCGGCAACAGGTTGCCCGTCACGCACTTGGTGGCGTCGTACTCGGTGATGTAGTCGCCGTCCACCTGCATGTAGGTGGTCTCTATGGAGCGGTTCAAGTCGCCCGTGATGTTGAAGAACGAGTGGTGCGAGAGGTTGAGCACCGTCGGTTTGTCCGTGGTGGCCTCGTAGGTGATGTCCAGCGCGTTGTCGTTCGTCAGCTTATAAGTAAGGTGAATGGTCAGGTTGCCGGGAAATCCGCACTCACCATCGGGCGAGGTGTAGTAGAGGTGCAGCGTCTGCGCGTCCTCCTGACGCGGGTTCCACACCCGGTTGGCGAAGCCCGGCTTACCGCCGTGTGAACAGTGGGGTTTGCCCTCCAACTGGTAGGTGACACCGTCCAGCGTGAAGCTGGCACCTTGGATGCGACCGATGTAACGGCCGATGGCGGCTCCGTAGTTCTGTCGGATGGAGGTATACTCCTGTATGGTAGGGAATCCCGTCACCACGTCCTCCAGTTTACCTTTGCGGTCGGGCACCATGAGCGACACCACGCGACCGCCGTAGTTGGTGATGCAGGCCTCCACACCGTTTTTGTTCTTCAGCACGAACAGGTCGGTGTATTTGCCGTCTATCTCCGTCTGGAAGTTCTTGCGCTGCAGCCCCGATTTCGTCACGCTCTGTGCTGTCAACTGACTGCCTGTCAACATCATGCCGCACAGAATGGCAATGTTCATAAGAATGTTTTTCATCTCTTCTTTAATAGGTGTTACTTCAATTGGCGGCTAAATTATATATTTTTATAGTCCGCCTCAAACATTATTGGCGTAAAGTTCATAACTTTGCCATCAGAATTAACTGATAAAAACGTGGGAATATGATGAAAAAGATTTTCCTCCTCATGATGATGGCCGTCATGGCCACCGGACTTACTTGGGCGCAGACGACATCCAAATCAGAGATAACTTTCGAGAATGTGAATCACGACTTCGGAACCATCAACGAGGCCGACGGCCCTGTCACCTGTGTCTTCAAGTTCAAGAACACCGGCACGAAGGTATTGGTCATCTATCAGGCCATCGCCTCTTGCGGCTGCACTACCCCCACCTACCCCAAGGAGCCTATCAAACCGGGTGAAGAGGGCGAGATAAAGGTGACCTACAACGGCGCCGGCAAGCACCCGGGCAAGTTCGAGAAGGTGATTATTCTGCGCACCAACACTCCCGAGGAGATTGTCCGCCTGCGTGTGAAAGGCACCATGATTGGGAAGAGCGAGTAATGCGCGGCAGTTCCCGCGGTTTCCGCAAAGCCTTCGGTGAAGCCCACAGCAAAGAGATTCAGCGAAACTCCGGTAGAGCTCCGCTAGAACGCCTGGTAGGGTTAGGTTCACGATAAAGATAAAGAGACAGCAAAGCCCCGTCGATGTGGATTCGGCAGGGCTTTGCTGTTTCTTCTTATATTCTGAAATACTGGAATCCAGTCGGACGAATCCTCGTGGGGCTCTATCCTCGTTTTTTTCTTCTGATATTCTGACATACTGATATCCGGTCGAACAAACCCTCGCGGGACAATCCTCGTTCTTTTCTTCCGATATAGACCCAATCCTATTATCGGTTCTTCTGCAGATAGATGCTGTGGTCTATCACCGAGGGAAGCTCGTTCTTGTAGTGGGTCACCATGATGAGGGTCTTCTCGCGGCGCTGGCAGAAGGTCTCTATCACATCCTTCGCCAAGCGACGGTTGCGCATGTCCAGGCCGTGGAGCGGCTCGTCGAGCACCAACAGCTCCGGGTCCTTCACAAAGGCGCGGGCCAGTAGCGCCAGGCGTTGCTCACCACTGGAGATCTGTAGGAAGTTGCGGTCGCGCAGGTCGCTGATG
>CAYZVH010000049.1:0-13733 GCA_964481755.1 uncultured Bacteroides sp.
GCGCCTCGCCCACACAATGTTCACACTCCTCGGGTGTCACCTGGTAGACGCCATAGCCCAGCTGGGGCATCTCCACTCCATTATTCAAAATAACCTTTTCCATGATAGGTAGTTTTAGGGTATTAGTAGTTCAGTTTGTTATAGCCGGAACAAAGGTAATCGAAAACTTTTATTGAACTACCTATTTATATAGAGACTTTTTTTCTACTTTTGCAAAACTTATTAGAAGCAACTAAAGAATAAACAAAAACATAGAGTATGTTCAGAACGAATACGTGTGGAGAACTGAGGCTCTCCGATGCAGGCAAGACCGTGACTCTGTCCGGTTGGGTGCAACGCTCGCGCAAGATGGGAGGCATGACCTTCGTGGACCTGCGCGACCGCTACGGCATCACCCAGTTGGTGTTCAACGAAGAGGTGAACGCCGACCTCTGCGACCAAGCGAACCATTTGGGACGCGAATATGTGATTCAGGTTACGGGTAGCGTGAACGAGCGCTCGAACAAGAATCCTAATTTGCCTACGGGCGACATTGAAATCATTGTGAGCCAGCTTAATGTGCTCAACACGGCCATCACACCGCCCTTCACCATAGAGGACAACACCGATGGTGGCGACGACATCCGCATGAAGTTCCGCTACCTGGACTTGCGCCGTAGCTGCGTGCGCAAGAATCTGGAGCTGCGCCACCGCATGACGATGGAGGTGCGCCGTTACCTCGACAGCAAGGGATTCCTGGAGGTGGAGACACCGATGTTGGTTGGTTCCACGCCGGAAGGCGCGCGCGACTTCGTGGTGCCTTCGCGCATGAATCCGGGACAGTTCTATGCCCTGCCGCAGTCACCGCAGACCTTGAAGCAGTTGCTGATGGTGTCGGGCTTCGACAGATACTTCCAGATAGTGAAGTGTTTCCGCGACGAGGACCTGCGCGCCGACCGTCAGCCGGAGTTCACCCAGATAGACTGCGAGATGAGTTTCGTGGAGCAGGAGGACATCATCAACATGTTTGAGGGCATGGCCAAGCACCTGTTCAAGGAACTGAGAGGGGTAGAGCTGACAGAGCCGTTCCAGCGGATGCCGTGGAGCGACGCCATGAAGTACTATGGTAGCGACAAGCCGGACCTCCGCTTCGGCATGAAATTCGTGGAGCTGATGGACATCCTGAAGGGACACGGATTCTCGGTGTTCGACAACGCTGCCTACATCGGCGGTATCTGTGCCGAAGGCGCGGCTACTTACACCCGCAAGCAGCTTGACCAACTGACGGAGTTCGTGAAGAAGCCGCAGATTGGTGCCAAGGGTATGGTATACGCCCGCATCGAGGCCGACGGCAACGTGAAGTCGAGCGTGGACAAGTTCTACAGCCAAGAGGTGCTGCAGGAGATGAAGGGTGCGTTCGGTGCCAAACCGGGCGACTTGATACTGATACTGAGTGGCGACGATGCCATGAAGACCCGCAAGCAACTGAGTGAGCTCCGTCTGGAGATGGGCCGTCAGCTGGGCTTGCGCGACAAGAACAAGTTCGCCTGCCTGTGGGTGGTGGACTTCCCGATGTTCGAGTGGAGCGACGAGGAGAACCGCTTGATGGCTATGCACCATCCGTTCACACACCCGAAGGACGAGGATATCCCCTTGCTGGACACCGACCCGGCAGCTGTGCGTGCCGACGCTTACGACATGGTGGTCAACGGTGTGGAGGTAGGAGGCGGATCCATCCGTATCCACGATGCCAAGCTGCAGGCCAAGATGTTCGAGATTCTGGGCTTCACACCGGAACGTGCACAGGAGCAGTTCGGATTCCTGATGAACGCCTTCAAGTACGGAGCACCCCCTCACGGAGGTTTGGCCTATGGTCTGGACCGCTGGGTGAGTCTGTTTGCCGGCCTCGACAGCATACGCGACTGCATCGCCTTCCCGAAGAACAACAGTGGACGCGACGTGATGCTGGACGCACCTGCCGCTCTGGAGCAGAAACAGCTGGATGAACTGAACTTGATAGTGAAGCCTATTGAGAAATAATTCTCAAGCTATACCTATATATAATAGTAGAGCCCCGACTTAACAAAGCTGGGGCTCTACTATTATATATAGGTATAGTCACTCAGTCTAGAAACCGCTTGGTCAGTCCACTGAACTCGTCGATGCGGCGGTCGCGCAGGAAGGGCCACCAACGGCGGACATTCTCGGAGCGTTCCATATCCACATCCACTACCACGACCTCCTCGTCGGTGTTGCTAGCCTGGGCCAGTATCTCACCTTGCGGACCGGCAACGAAACTGTTGCCCCAAAACTGGATGCCGTTAGTCTGTCCCGACGGGTCGGGCTCATGCCCCACACGGTTGACGGCTACCACAGGCAGGCCATTGGCCACGGCATGACCGCGCTGAGCGATGACCCAAGCGCCCAACTGACGGGTCTTTTCCTCGGGGGTGTCGGTGCTCTCCCAACCGATGGCGGTAGGGTAGATGAGCAATTCCGCTCCACGGAGTGCCATCAGACGGGCTCCTTCGGGATACCACTGGTCCCAGCAGACCTGCACGCCCAGTTTGCCTATGGACGTCTGGATGGGGTTGAAGCCCAGGTCGCCCGGGGTGAAGTAGAACTTCTCGTAGTAAGCAGGGTCGTCGGGAATGTGCATCTTGCGGTATTTGCCGGCCATGCTGCCATCGGAGTCGAACACCACGGCGGTGTTGTGATAGAGGCCGGGGGCACGCTTCTCGAACAGGGAAGTGACAAGCACCACGCCATGCTCGCGGGCCAGCTCGGCATAGAACGCCGTGGACGGGCCGGGGATAGGCTCGGCCAGGTCGAACTTCTCGGTGTCCTCCGTCTGGCAAAAGTAGAGTGAGTTGTGCAACTCCTGCAACACAATCAGCTGAGCGCCGCGGCTGGCGGCCTCGGCTATGTTGGCGGCAAGTTTACGCTTGTTCTGTTCCACAGACTCCACGTTGGACTGCTGCACAAGTCCTATCTTTATAACTCTCATAGTGTATCTTCGTTTTATTCTGGTTTTCAATCATTCTCCTGCAAAGCCCCGGCGGGATATTGCATGGTGATGCAGTGGAGCGACCCATGCTGCTTGATGAGGGCCCGGCAGTCGATGCCCACCAACTCGTAGCCGGGGAATGCTTGTGCCAGCACCGCCTTCGCCTCCGCGTCGTGAATGAATTGGTTGTATGTGGGGTAGAGTACGGCATTGTTCATTATCAGGAAGTTGGCGTATGTGGCCGGCAAGCGTTCGCCCTTCTCGAAGATGGCGTCGGGCATAGGCAAGGGGAGGAGTCGGTAAGGCTTCCCGTCGAGGGTGGTGAACCCCTTCAGTTGCTGCTCCATAAGCTGTAGCTCGGCGTAATGCTCGTCGCGCGTATTGGTGCACTGCACGTAGACGATGGTGTCGTGCGGGCAAAGGCGCGCAAGGGTGTCCACATGGCTGTCGGTGTCGTCGCCGGCCAGGAAACCATGGTCGAGCCAGAGGATGCGCTGCAGGTTGAACACCCGCTTCAGCCGCGACTCTATGCCGGGGCGGTCGAGGATGTCGTTGCGATTGGGGGCCAACAGGCAGGTGGAGGTTGTGAGCAACGTGCCACGGCCGTCGCTCTCGATGGATCCACCCTCGAGCACAAAGTCCATGCAGTTGCGGTAGTCGCCATGCAGCAGGCCGGAGTCGAACAACTTCCCGTTAATCTGATTGTCGTAGTTGGCGGCGAACTTCATGCCCCAGCCATTGAAGCAGAAGTCGAGAAACTGCAGCCCCTGACTGGTGTTCATGGTGATGAACCCGTGGTCGCGCGCCCAGGTGTCGTTGGTGTCGCATTGGAAAAAGTGGACATTCTTCATCTGGATGCCCACCTTCTCCAAGGACCCTTTCACGCGGTCGGGGTGCGGGCTCACTATCAACAGCTTCTGCCGACGGGCTATCTCGCGGGCGATGCGTGTGTAGCAAGCCTCCACTTCATCGAGCATGTAGTTCCAGTCTGTCCCCTCGTGAGGCCAAGTGAGCTGAATGAAGCTCTGCGTTTGCCACTCGGCAGGCAGGAAGGTGTCCGTTTGCTCTATCTCGAAACCGAACGAGAGTTGCAGGGTGCGCTCCCGTCCGCCTGTCTTTGGTAATCCGACTAATATTCCCATAGAGGCGTTATTTCTGTTCTTCTTTGGGTTTGCGGTCGAAGAAGGGATTCTTGGAAGAGGCGCTCAAGGGGATGGCTAACACCTGGCGGCAGTCGGGCAACCACTGCAGGCGTTGGGCGGCCAAACCGGCGGAGAACATCACTCGGGTGTCGATGCGCAGGTCGGCAGCCATGGCACAGGCCGAACCGACAGCGATGCCAACGTCGATGGAGTTGAGGGCGCAAGGCACACCGGCCGGCCGGGCCGAGCAGACGTTGTATCCGCAATGGCCGCAATTGAGTCCTTGCGGTTGCTCGCGCGTACCTATTATAATAACGGCTTCGGCGGAAAGGATGTTGTCAGCATCGCGCAGGAAGAACTTCATGCCGTTCTCCGCGCTGATGGCTTTCATCTCCTCACTCAGCTGCTTTATCTCGTCGCCAGTGACGGTAGCCACTTCAATGATGTCCACACCCTTACCCTTGGGGGCTGTGCGCGCGGCCGTCATTATCTGCCGGGCCGCCTGAAGCACATGTTCGTGGCGTATGTCTCTTTCGTTCAGTATCATAGCTCGTAAATCTTATAGTACAACAAATTGATTGGACAAAGATAATCTAAATCGCACGCATAACATCAAGCTTAGTGGAATATTCTACGCAGTGTCAACTAATTTTTTACAGATATTTGCATGATTGTAGCATTTCCGAAGGGGAGAAGGCGACGTTTAGTGCCCGAAGAAGCAGTATTTTGTACTTTTCTTGTACGGCCGAACAAAAATGTCTACCTTTAGCGGCCAATTAGAAAAGGCGATTAGCATGATAAGAATCGACAACGCTTGCATTACATATAACGACAAAATATTGTTCAGGGGACTCTCGCTGCACGTGCAGAAGGGGGAGACGGTCTGCATCTCGGGTGAGTCGGGGAGCGGAAAGACCTCCTTGTTGAAGGCTATCCTGGGGTTTGTCCCCCTGGCCGAAGGTACCATACAGGTGGACGGCATCACCCTTACGGCCCAGACGACCGAGAAGATCCGGCGCCGGGTGACCTACATTCCCCAAGAACTGTCGTTCCCCACGGAATGGGTGAAAGAGATGGTGATGCTGCCCTTTGAGCTGAAGGCCAACCACTCATCGCTGTTCTCGAAAGAGAGATTGTTTGAGAACTTCCGTCTGTTGGGACTGAGTGAAGAGCTGTATGAGAAGCGGGTGGGAGAGATCTCCGGCGGACAGAAGCAACGCATCATGTTGGCTGTCAGTGCCCTGCTCGACAAACCACTCTTCATAGCCGACGAGCCTACCTCAGCGCTCGACGTGGAATCGGCGCACAAGGTGCTCTCCTTCTTCCAACACCGCGCCCAGGAAGGGCAGACGCTCATCATGGTGTCGCACGACAAGGAACTGGCCGCCGGGTGTAACCGGACATTTACGTTACATTAAGCTGAAAATCAGATGGATACCATAGACATAAGCTATTTGAACTTAGGGGTAGGCCTGCTGTTGATGGCCATACCTATTTATTTCTTGTGGAAATTCAAGACCGGACTGGTGAAGGCTACCATCGTCGGTACACTGCGTATGGTCGTACAACTTTTCTTTGTAGGACTCTACCTAAAATACCTTTTCTACTACGACAATCCGTGGATCAATGCCCTGTGGGTCATCGTCATGGTGATGGTCGCCAGCGAGACGGCTCTCACCCGGACCCGGCTCAAGCGTTCCATCCTGATGATTCCCGTGAGTACAGGATTCCTCACGGCCTCCGTGCTGATAGGTTTCTATCTGCTGGGGTGCATCCTGCGACTGGACAATGTGTTCAGCGCACAGTACTTCATCCCGATATTCGGCATCTTGATGGGTAACATGCTGTCAGTGAACGTGGTGGCACTGAATGCCTTCTACTCGGGACTATTGCGCGAGAAGCAACTCTACTACTATCTGCTGGGCAACGGAGCCACACGGTTCGAGGCCCTTGCGCCTTTCGTGAAGCAGGCTATCATCAAGTCCTTCAGTCCGGCCATCGCCAACATGTCGGTGATGGGTCTGGTGGCGCTGCCGGGGACCATCATCGGTCAGATATTGGGAGGCAGCACGCCAAACGTGGCAGTTAAGTATCAGTTGATGATTATCGTCATCACCGTTTCGGCCTCCATGCTGTCGCTGATGATTACCATCGCGTTGGCTTCGCGCAAGTCATTCGACGAGTACGACTGCCTGAAACAGGTGATGGTAGAGAAAAAAATCTATAAATAACCGCAAAACGACCGATAGTATGAAAACTATTCTCTATCTTTGCACAGAATTATAGTTCAAAGAACATCGTGAAAATAAAGGAGATTGTGAATGCCCTTGAAAGGTTCGCACCCCTGCCATTGCAAGACGGATTCGACAATGCCGGACTGCAAATAGGATTGACAGAGGTGGAAGCAACAGGGGCTTTGTTGTGTCTGGACGTTACCGAAGCGGTCGTGGACGAAGCCATCGCTTTGGGGTTCAACTTGATAGTTTCGCACCATCCGTTGCTCTTCCATGGCCTGAAGCATATCAGCGGAGCGACCTACATTGAGCGTTGCGCGCTGAAAGCCATCAAGAACGACATTGTCATCTATTCGGCTCACACCAACCTAGACAATGCACCGGGTGGAGTGAACTACAAGATTGCCGAGAAGATAGGGTTGCACGACGTGAAGATTCTGCAACCCAAAGAGTTGGAGAGTACGGCCGGCAGCGGTGTCATCGGCATGCTGGACGAGCCGGAGACGGAGCTGGAGTTTCTGAAACGGATAAAGAAGACGTTCGAAGTGGAGTGTTTGCGTCACAACAAACTGACGGGCCGACTCATACAGAAAGTCGCTCTCTGTGGCGGTGCGGGTTCGTTCCTGATGCCGGATGCTCAGAGGCAAGGAGCCGATGTGTTCATCACCGGCGAGATAAAGTACCACGAGTTCTTCGACTATGACAAAGGTATGCTGGTGGCTGAGATAGGACACTACGAGAGCGAGCAGTATACAAAGGAGCTGTTGGCGACCATCATCTCCGAGAAATTTCCGTCGCTGGAGATAGAAATAACTAAGATAAATACAAATCCTATAAAATACCTGTAAGAACTATGGCAAAAGAGACAAAGAAAGATCCTCAGGATTTAACGGTAGAGGAGAAGTTGAAAGCACTCTACCAGTTGCAGACTATGCTTTCTGAGATAGACAAAATCAAGACCTTGCGCGGTGAGCTTCCGCTCGAAGTGCAGGACCTTGAGGACGAAGTGGCAGGTCTGACCACCCGTATCGAAAAGATAAACGCGGAAATAGCCGACCTGAAGAACGGTATCGCTACCAAGAAACATGAGATTGAGGAGGCACGCGTTTCGATTGACAAATATAAGACCCAGCTGGACAACGTTCGCAACAGCCGCGAATACGATGTTCTGAGCAAGGAGATTGAATTCCAGACCTTGGAGACGGAGTTGTGCGAGAAACGAATCAAGGAGTTCACGCAAGCCATTGAAAACAAGACTGGTGAGATAGAGAAGAGCCAGACTCTGTTGGAAGAACGCAAGCAAGACCTGGAGGTGAAGAAGTCTGAGTTGGAAGAGATTGTTGCCGAGACCAAGCAGGAGGAGGAGAAGCTTCGCGATAAAGCCAAGAATCTGGAAGCCACCATCGAGCCTCGTTTGCTGCAAGCCTTCAAGCGTATCCGCAAGAACTCACGCAACGGATTGGGTATCGTTTACGTGCAGAGAGACGCCTGCGGCGGTTGCTTCAACAAGATTCCGCCTCAGAGACAGCTGGATATCCGTATGCGTAAGAAAATCATCGTTTGCGAATACTGCGGCCGCATCATGATAGACCCTGAACTGGCTGGTGTGCAGACAGCTCCGCAGCATACAGAGACTAAGCCGAAGAGAGAAAAGAAGGAAAAAGAATAAGTGAATTCTTCAATATACTGTCAGAAAGCCGTTTCGTACTTCCGTCGTGGAAGTGAAACGGCTTTTTGGCGTATTCAAGCCATGTGGACGGGTGGGGAGTCTACCATCTCTTTCGTGGAAGTGAAAACGGCTTTTGGCGTATTCACAGCAAGGAGTAGTCGGGGATGTCGGGCAGGAAGACATAGCTCTGACGTTCATAATCCATCCGGCAACAGTAATGCTTGAGTCCGTTGCTGACAATCAGATAGTCCACCTTCAGCACCAGATTGTAGTTGGATATCTGAGTGAACACTTTTTGCGTGATCTCGATATGGGGAGCCTTGTACTCGATAATCATTTTCGGGGTCAACTCTTTGGTATAGAGTACTGTGTCGCACCGCTTGGGCATACCGTTGAGCGAGAGCGAGACCTCGTTACCCATCAGCGCCGAAGGGAAATGCTTATGTTCGATGAGGAAATGTACAAAGTGTTGACGTACCCATTCTTCAGGTGTAAGTGCGACATACCGACGACGCAAAATGTCGAAGATTGCATTTTTTCCGTTGCGGACAACGATTTTTGTTGGATAAGGTGGTAAGTTTAACGGCGACATTTATTAAATTTGCATTTGAACATTGAGTCTTGTTGACTACAAAGCAAAATTACTACAAATATGAAGACCAAACAAGAAATCGTGGAGAATTGGTTGCCAAGATACACCAATCGACCTTTGGAAGATTTCACTCCATACATATTGCTGACGAATTTCAATAATTATGTGGAGATGTTTGCCCAGATGTTCGACGTGGAGGTGACGGGACGAAATGCCAATATGACCTCGGCTAAAGCCAACGACATTACCATCGTCAACTTCGGTATGGGCAGTCCTAATGCTGCCACAATCATGGATTTGCTCTGCGCCATCCGTCCAAAAGCCTGCTTGTTCCTAGGCAAATGCGGTGGATTGGACAGAAAAAACCAATTGGGCGACTTCATCTTACCGATAGCGGCTATACGAGGCGAGGGAACGTCCAACGATTACCTCCCGCCCGAAGTACCCTCTCTGCCGGCATTCATGCTTCAGCGTGCCGTTTCTACGGCTCTGCGCGACAATGGCCGCGACTATTGGACCGGCACCGTCTACACCACCAACCGCAGGATATGGGAACATGACGAGGATTTCAAGCAGACATTAAGAAACACACGGGCGATGGGAGTGGATATGGAAACTGCCACCTTGTTCAGTGCCGGATTCGCCAATCATATCCCCACAGGAGCCTTGCTGATGGTGTCGGACCAACCGATGACACCTGATGGAGTGAAGACGGAGAAGAGCGACAAGATGGTGACGCAAAGGTTTGCCAAAGACCATTTGCGCTTCGGCATTGATGCCCTGAGACAGATAGTAGACAAAAAGAATACAGTAAAACATTTAAAATTCGACTGGTAACAACATCATGGCCAAAAAAGAAATTACAGCAGACGACATCCTCAAGGAGTTGAAGAATAAGCAGTACCGTCCCGTCTATTATCTGATGGGAGAGGAGTCTTATTATATTGACAAAATATCTGATTACATTGAGATGAACGTCCTCACGGAGGAAGAGAAAGAATTCAACCAAACCGTGGTGTATGGAAACGATGTGGAAATAGGCACTGTCATCACGGCTGCGAAGCGATATCCCATGATGTCCTCCTATCAGGTAGTCATCGTCAAGGAAGCACAGAACTTAAAAAATATTGACGACTTAAGCTACTATTTGCAGAAACCTCAACCATCCACGATTCTTGTGTTTTGTCACAAGAACGGGAAGATAGATGGTAGAAAAAAAGTTACATCGATGATAGAGAAAGTAGGCATCCTGTTCGAGTCGAAGAAGCTGAAAGATACGATGCTGCCTTCTTTCATTACCGATTATCTGAGACGGAAAGGCTACGGCATTGAGGAGAAAGCAGCGTCCATGTTGTCGGAATTTGTGGGCTGCGACCTCAACCGAATGGTAGGAGAGTTGGAGAAACTCATTATCACACTGCCACAAGGAGAGACCCGTATTACTCCACAGAACGTGGAACGAAACATCGGCATCAGCAAGGACTATAACACCTTTGAACTGAAAAATGCGCTGATAGACAAGGATGTATTGAAAGCCAACCGGATTATAAACTACTTCGAGAAGAACCCGAAAGCAAGTCCGTTGCAGCCCACTTTGGCACTTCTCTTCAGCTTCTTTTCGAACTTGATGTTGGCCTACTACGCTCCACAAAAGTCCGAAGACGGGATAGCTGCACAGCTTAGTTTGCGCAACTCTTGGCAAGCCAGAGATTATATCAAGGCGATGAACAAGTACAGTGGGGTGAAAGTGATGAAGATAATAGGAGAGATACGTCGCTGCGATGCCCGGTCAAAGGGTGTAAACAACAATACGCAGGTCAATGGCGATAGCGAACTGCTCAAAGAACTCATCTTCTATATTCTCCACTAACCATCTAGTGGAGGGAAACCTCCACCAAGACTTTACTCATCTGAAGGTCGATAACGCTTCACCGGCAATCCAGTAAGACTCGCTCCGTGACGTCTGAAGCAATGCCGAACAATCCTTAATAGGGCAGATTGTGCCTATTACTACATTACGCCTGCCCATTTTCCTCTCTTTTACCTAGATTCATCCAGTCTACAGTTGGTCATATCCGACCTAATTCCATTATTATAAGCATATTACCACAATATTGCATCTTTAAGAATGTCATATTCTTGCCATTCACTATGGCACGGCAAGAATACGCGAAGGATTTTGTCTATGACTCGTAAAGTATAACGAAGGAAAGGGGAGAGTACAATTGGATAATTGCTGAATCAAGATTACGTATGTAACCTGTGGGTGTCTACCTATGCTGGTCTTTATTATAAATTACAAATGTATACAACCGAGCATAGGTAGTGATGTATTACATATGTAAATAGTCAAGGGTGTATAACAATGTTATATATGTTATATCGAACGCTGTCCATAAAATAACCATGTATTACATATGTATACACTCGTCATTGTGATTCTTATTATACTATTGTATGCCATTACACATCTGTATATTCTAAGGTATGCATACACTGCATGCGATGCTTATATAGGCTATAATCAGTAAGTTAGCACTATTTATTGGCATGCATCGGCAGATAGATATGAGAAATACAACCAAAAACTGCATAGCTAGGCAATAAATAGCATATATCTTATACATATACTGCTAATAATCAGATTGATTGCATTTATTGCTCATATTCCGAAGCATGCTGGTATAACATTGTATATTACCTATGTACATTAATGTATTATACAATGTTACAGTAAAGTACAAACATTTTTAATATTAAATTCCTGATAAGTTTATTTGGTACATTAGATTATTATATTTAGCTTTGTAAACTGATTAGTTCAATTGTAATATCGTATATGATTAATAGGAATAACTAAAATGAAGGAACGTATAGCACAGATAATGGCAAAAGAGAACATGAATGCTCTACAGTTTGCCAAAGAGACAAACATTCAACAGGCATCTTTGTCTCATATCCTGAATGGGCGCAACAACGCTAGTTTAGATATTATCAAGCGGATCCACCAACGTTTTCCTAACCTTAGTTGGGATTGGTTGATGGACGGAACGGGCGACATGTATATCAGTTCGACCCCTCAGCCCCCCATTTCTAAACCCACCGAGAGTAAAGAATACACCATCGACTGGCAAGCTAATTTAGAATATGACAAGGAGAATGAGGTAAAAGCACCCGTGGAACCACCTAAAGAAATTGTGCGTGAGACAGTTAAGTATGTCGAGAAAGCTCCCAGAAAAGTTACTGAAATACGCATCTTCTTCGATGACGGTACTTTTGAGGTGCTCTTCCCTCCCAAATAAGAGGTGAGAGCCGAACGGTGAATAAGGAATGAGAGAAGAATGCAGTGTAGCTCTCATAAGATTTACATCAAGCATTTGTATTCTCCGGTTCGGTGAGCGGCTTCTGGCAATAATAATCGAGCAATCTTGTTGCTCAGTCTTCGGTATGCTCAATTTTTACATTATATTTGCAAGCGAATAACAATACAATTCTGTTCATGAAAAAATATATCTTAGACCTAAAGGTAACAGCGAACATCAAGGTACACGACAACTACGTGCTGCTGAAGATGACAAACGAACAGGAGTTGCCACCAATGCTACCTGGACAGTTTGCCGAAATCAAGATAGATCACTCGCCAACCACTTTCTTGCGACGACCCATCTCGATAAATAATGTAGACAGGGGAAATAATGAGGTTTGGTTTTTGGTTCAACTGGTCGGGGACGGAACACGTCAGTTGGCAAAGGTAAATGTTGGAGACATCGTCAATGTGGTACTTCCTCTCGGAAACGGATTCTCACAGCCAACCTCCAAAGAGCAAAGATGCCTGCTCATAGGAGGAGGCGTAGGTGTAGCTCCTCTCTTGTACTTGGGAGAGAATTTGACAAAAGCAGGTTTCCTAGTCACATTCTTACTTGGGGCACGATCCGGAAAAGATTTATTACAGTTAAACGAGTTCGAACGTCTAGGCTCTGTCTACACCACGACGGAAGACGGAAGTCATGGGGAGAAAGGTTACGTAACCCAGCATACGATGCTCGGCCAACAGAAGTTTGACAAAATATATACATGCGGACCAAAGCCAATGATGGTTTCCGTAGCCAAATATGCCAAGCAAAACGGTATCGACTGTGAGGTTTCGCTTGAGAACAAAATGGCTTGCGGTGTGGGAGCATGTCTCTGTTGTGTGGAAAAGACGAACGTGGGACACCAATGTGTATGCAAGGATGGACCGGTATTTAATATCAATCAATTATTATGGCAAATCTGAAGATAAATATAAAAGGGTTGGCGATGAACAACCCTGTGATGACCGCTTCCGGTACCTTTGGATACGGTAAGGAATTCGAGGACTTCTTCGATATCGAGCGTTTGGGAGGCATTATTGTAAAAGGTACCACGTGGGCTCCCCGTGAAGGCAATCCATATCCGCGTATGGCCGAGACTCCATCGGGCATGCTCAATGCTGTGGGATTGCAAAACAAAGGTGTCGACTATCTCATCAACCACATCTACCCGGACATTGCCGACTTGAAGACCAATGTCATAGTAAACGTATCGGGTTCGGACGTTGATAGTTATGTACGCGCTGCAGAAGCCATTGATGTTCTGGACAAGATTCCTGCCATCGAGCTGAATATCTCTTGTCCCAACGTGAAGCAAGGAGGTATGGCTTTCGGAGTATCTGCCAAGGGAGCAAGCGAAGTGGTGGAAGCCGTGCGCAAAGTCTATCACAAAACACTGATCGTGAAGCTGTCGCCCAATGTGACAGATATTACAGAGATTGCACGTGCGGTAGAGGGGGCCGGGGCAGATAGCGTTTCGCTCATCAATACATTACTTGGTATGGCCATAGACGCCGAGAGACGTAAGCCTGTGTTGTCCACAATAACGGGAGGTATGAGCGGTGCTGCCGTGAAACCCATCGCCTTGCGTATGGTATGGCAAGTATCTAAGGCCGTGAAAATTCCAGTAATCGGATTGGGAGGCATCATGAATGCAACGGATGCCATAGAGTTTTTCCTTGCCGGAGCGTCTGCGATAGAAATAGGTACCGCCAATTTCATTGACCCAACAGTCTCTGTAAAGGTGATCGACGGCATCA
>CAYZVH010000049.1:13743-18577 GCA_964481755.1 uncultured Bacteroides sp.
GGATAGGCATCATTTCAACTCTATTACCGACATTATCGGTGCCTTGGAAGTTTAAGTGTATCCAAAGAAACTAATGCTCATGGGCTCCCAACACATCAACAATCAACTAACGTATGGTTGGAAGCTCATGACATATATTCATTACGTCCCATCAGTTCAGTGGGATTGTTTTACTCCAGTAAATCGGGACGAAGCCGCTTGGTACGTTCGATAGCTTGCTCCAGTTCCCAATCGCGGATGTTTCGTTCATGGCCCGAAAGCAATACATCGGGAACTTTCCAGCCTTTGTATTCAGCCGGGCGAGTGTATACGGGAGGTGCAAGCAGATTATCCTGAAAAGAATCTGACAAGGCGGATTGCTCATCCGAAATCACTCCCGGAATGATACGCACGATGGCATCCGCCATGACGGCAGCAGCCAACTCTCCCCCTGTGAGCACATAGTCACCGATACTGATTTCCTTAGTGATAAAATGCTCTCGAATACGATAATCGATGCCCTTGAAATGTCCACAAAGTATAATCAGATTCTGACTGAGTGACAGTGTGTTGGCCATTCCTTGATTAAACTGTTCACCATCAGGTGTAGTGAAAATCACCTCGTCATACTCACGCTCCGCTTTCAATGCCGTGATGCAACGGTCAATCGGTTCTATCTGCATCACCATGCCTGCGCACCCGCCATACGGATAGTCGTCCACACGGCCATGCTTGTCGAGCGTGTAGTCGCGCAAGTTATGTATATGGATTTCAGCAAGCCCTTTCTTCTGAGCCCGGCTCATAATGGAACAATTGAAGAATCCCTCAATCATCTCAGGCAAAACGGTTATGATGTCAATTCTCATTGGGAACTATATTTTTCTGCAAAAGTACGAAACTTTAGCCGGAAATTGCGTACTTTTGTCAAAGGAAGTAAACTTAAAGACTAAGTCTTTGAAAATGAACAAACAAGAAATCCAATAAACCAATTATATGGAAGATATAGAACGCATCGGTCAATTACGAGAAGAGTTGCACCGACACAATTATAATTATTATGTACTGAACAGTCCAACAATTAGTGACCACGACTTCGACTTTCTGATGAAAGAGCTGCAGGAACTGGAGACCAAACATCCAGAGTGTTACGACCCCAATTCGCCTACGATGCGTGTGGGTAGCGACATCAACAAGAATTTTGAACAGGTGGTGCACAAATACCCGATGCTATCATTGGCCAACACTTATTCCGAGGCAGATGTCACCGAATTCTACGACCGGGTAAGCAAGGGGCTGGAAGGTGAGCCTTTTGAAATTTGTTGTGAAATGAAATTCGACGGAACTTCCATCTCACTCACTTATGAGGGAGGCAAACTGGTTAGAGCCGTCACTCGCGGGGATGGGGAGAAAGGCGACGATGTGACCGCTAACGTGAAGACAATCAAAAGCATCCCGCTCGTGCTTCATGGCAACAATTATCCTCAGGAGTTTGAAATACGCGGTGAAATACTGATGCCATGGACCATCTTCGAGCAGCTGAACAAGGAACGGGAGGAGAACGAAGAACCTCTGTTTGCCAACCCCAGAAACGCAGCATCCGGAACACTGAAACTACAAAACTCATCAGTAGTGGCCTCACGCAAGCTCGATGCATACCTATATTATCTATTAGGTGAGAAGTTACCAACCGATGGACACTATGAAAATCTGCAAGAAGCTGCCAAATGGGGATTCAAAATATCTGATATCATGCGCAAATGTCGTACGCTACAGGAAATTTTTGATTTCATCAATTATTGGGATGTAGAGCGTAAGAACCTCCCCGTTGCAACCGATGGCATTGTGCTGAAAGTGAATTCCTTGCGGCAACAGCGCAACCTGGGTTACACCGCCAAATCGCCACGCTGGGCCATCGCCTATAAGTTTCAGGCAGAAAGAGCTTGTACCAGACTGAACTCTATTGATTACCGGGTTGGGCGTACGGGAATCATCACGCCGGTGGCCAATCTGGATCCAGTACAACTCTCGGGGACCATAGTTAAACGGGCATCCTTGCACAACGCGGACATCATTGAGGGGCTCAACTTGCACATAGGTGACATGGTGTACGTGGAGAAGGGCGGTGAAATCATTCCAAAAATAACAGGGGTGGATGAAGCGGTTCGTAGACCAGGATCGCTGAAGGTGCAGTTTGTCACAGAATGCCCCGTGTGTGGCAGCAAACTCATACGTTACGAGGGCGAAGCGGCCCATTACTGTCCCAACGAAACGGCTTGCCCGCCTCAGATAAAGGGTAAGATAGAGCACTTCATCAGTCGTCGTGCTATGAACATCGACGGATTGGGGCCGGAAACGGTAGACTTGTTCTATCAAGAAGGACTCATTAAAAATGCTGCTGACCTTTACAATCTACAGGCGTCCGATATATGCGGGCTCGACAGGATGGGGGAGAAAACGGCAGAAAACATTATCGCAAGCCTGCAGGCCTCCAAACATGTTCCGTTTGAAAGGGTATTATTTGCACTCGGCATACGCTTCGTGGGTGAGACGGTGGCAAAGAAATTGACTAGAGTACTGAAAAGCATGGATGCCGTGGAGCAAGCCACACTGGACGACTTGATACACATTGATGAAGTAGGCGAGAAGATAGCCGGCAGTATCCTGACGTACTTTGCAAATGCCAACAACCATCAGTTCGTGGACCAACTGCGGCAAGCAGGACTGACCATGCAACTCTCTGAGGAACAGACCGAAGGACAGACAAATAAGTTGGACGGAAAAACAATAGTCATCAGTGGAGTGTTTGAGCACTATTCGCGCGACGAGTACAAAACTCTCATCGAGAAACATGGAGGCAAAAACACCGGAAGTATCTCAGCCAAAACAAGTTTCATACTAGCTGGAAGTAACATGGGACCCGCAAAATTAGAGAAAGCACAGAAATTGGGCATTAAAATACTCAATGAAGATGATTTTTTGTCACTCATAGAGTAAATATTGAAATAGTTTTGTAACTTTGCGGCCGAAAATCTTTATTTGTTTTACAATTATATATGATACAGAGAAGACTTAGGGGGATGGGAGTAGCACTTATCACCCCCTTCAAAGAAAATGGGGACGTTGACTATAAGGCACTTGTACGTTTGGTGGACTATGTCATCAAGAATGGTGCGGACTTTTTGTGTGTGCTCGGAACTACTGCTGAGACTCCGACATTAACCACTGAAGAGAAAGTCAACATAAAACGTATCGTTGTAGAACAAGTGAATGGCCGAGTGCCAATTCTGTTGGGTTGTGGAGGAAACAACACACAGGCCGTCATCGATAGTCTGAAGAACGATGATTTCACGGGCGTCGATGCTATATTGTCTGTCGTTCCTTATTACAACAAGCCTTCACAGGAAGGTATCTATCAGCATTACAAGGCTATAGCGTCCTCAACGAATATGCCCATCGTGCTTTACAATGTACCTGGACGTACTGGTGTGAACATGGCTGCCGAGACGACTTTACGCATTGCCAAAGAGTTCAAGAACGTAATCGCCATCAAGGAAGCGTCTGGAAACATCACTCAAATGGATGACATCATCAAGAACAAACCCGAGAATTTCGATGTGATATCAGGTGACGATGGCATCACTTTCCCGTTGATTTCCTTGGGTGCGGTAGGCGTTATCTCGGTGATAGGCAACGCATTTCCGCGAGAATTCAGCCGTATGACCCGTCTGGCTCTACAAGGAGATTATAACAATGCCTTGAAGATACATCATCAGTTTACAGAACTGTTTAAACTCTTGTTTGTCGATGGCAATCCGGCTGGTGTGAAAGCTATGCTGAATGCGATGGGATTCATTGAGAATAAATTGCGTCTGCCGTTGGTGCCGACACGCATCACCACATTCGAAAAGATGCGTACCATACTTCAAGAGCTCAACATCAAGTACTGATTCAAATCTGCACAACATACAAAGCGCTCCAGGTCATTCTTTTGCAGTAAACCTGGAGCGCTTTGGTTTGTATGGTTAAACCGATACGTTTGTCGATTTGTTCCACTTGGCTCTATTATTCCTATATTTTCCAATAATTGGCATTATGTTTAATAGCTCTATCCAATCTCTGTGTTCCTGTGCACTGAACATATGTGCACTCAACGCATACATCTGTAGTAAAATCTGATTCTGAAAGTAACCTATATCAATGTTGACAGGATTACTTATTCGGGTTCCCAAAAAACACAAGTTTGTGGGAATTATCAGTTCTTTCGTCGGCATGGAAACATTCGTCCGGTGGTATGAGAATATGACATGTAGTTCGACAGACCTACAATTTATGGATAAAATCAGTTCCTTCGTTGGGCATTGAAACATCCCTCTGGTAGCATGAGAAAATGGCCATATGGTATCTGGCTCTAGACCATATACTCTCGGGGCTGAGACCATATACTATCAGCGGGTTGAGTATATGGTCATCGGCACTTGAGTATATAGGTCTGTTTTTAGACTTGTGTGACTTGATAGATTTAAGAGGTCGCTTTATAGCTTTTGCAACTTATCCGAATGAACAGTTTTGTTTACACGAAACTTCTTCACTATTCTGCTTTCTTGTACTTCTGGGATGGAATCTGTCGTAACTAACAATTCATCAACCCTTTAGACTTATGAGAGGAATTTCGGCTAGATACCAATCTGATTTTTCCTGCATAAAAAGGCAAAAAACAAGCGCAATTATTTGGTTGGAATAAAAAAATAGTCTACTTTTGCATCGT
Organism: uncultured Bacteroides sp.; assembly: GCA_964481755.1. GTDB lineage: Bacteria > Bacteroidota > Bacteroidia > Bacteroidales > Bacteroidaceae > Phocaeicola_A. The sequence goes on from CAYZVH010000049.1 coordinate 18,488, forward strand.
CAAAAACGAAATGAGGCCCCGTGGCTCAACTGAATAGAGCATCTGACTACGGATCAGAAGGTTACAGGTTTGAATCCTGTCGGGGTCACA
>CAYZVH010000050.1:0-18338 GCA_964481755.1 uncultured Bacteroides sp.
AAAGCCGATGCGGAGCGTCCCCTGCCAATGATTTACCAAAGCGGCTATCTGACCATCAAGGATTTCGACCCGAGGACAAAAACCTTCAAGCTCGACATTCCTAACGACGAGGTGACGCAGGGATTCCTCTCCCTGCTTGCCAGCAACTATTTCAAAGCACCGAGAATCACCGAAGCGATGATTTTCAGCAGCATACGACTGCTGGACAATGGCGAGTTGGAGCCTTTCCGCCAGGAGCTCACCGCCTTCTTCGCCAGCATCCCCTACCCGATGCGGCGCAAGGAGAACGAGCATGAGCAGGAGCGCTATTTCCACTACACCTTCTACCTCATCCTGCGCCTGCTGAGCACCTACATGGTCTACACCGAGAAGCAGATGAGCCAAGGCCGTGCCGACTGCATCGTGGAGACGGACAAGTTCGTCTACATCTTCGAGTTCAAGCTCAACGGCACCGCCGACGAAGCCCTACGCCAGATAGAAGACCGAGGCTACGCCAAGCCTTACGCCGCCGACAAGCGCACACTGTATAAGATAGGTTGCAGCTTCTCGTCGGAGACAGGCACCATAGAGGATTGGAAAGTCGCCCTCTAGGGCCTATAAAAAATGACCATAGGGTCTCGGACACTTGAGCATAGGGTCTCGGGACGTTGACCCTAGGGTCTCCAAACGCCACTTGTAGGACTTTATTATGGACAGCCTTCGCCGACGGGATTTAGCGACAAATCACTCCACCATCACCGAGGCTCGGTAGTGACTGCCTTTGCCAATGGGGTTCAGCGAGAGGTAGCCCGAGAGGATTCTTCCTTCGCTCACCACCAGTGGAGAGGCGGCTTTCCGGCTCAGATGGTCGGCGCAAAGGGCTGCGGCGTCCTGCCAATACTCTACGGTGAACGTTCCCGTGCGGCCCTCCTCCACGAAGCGGTCGTGGAAGAGCCTTGCCACCACACCCATGTTCATCCGCAGGTTGATCTCCACACAAGGGTGGATGCGATAGATGGGAGCCTCCGCGAAACGACAGACCATCATGTCCACACCAAGGTAGCCACGGTAGCCCACTCCGAAGAGCCACTGCCGCAACGCCTGCAACCATTCGCACCGCAAAGCGTGCAGCGCCTCCACGTCCACGTAACGAGCGAGGCGGCTCTCTATCTCGGCATCCGTCGCCAACAGGTTTCCCTTGTAAGCGCCATTGCCGTCGGTACGGAAGAGCGAATAGCCGGCAAACGTCACCTCGTCGTCCTCCACCCGAAACTCCATGGCGAAATCCTCTACCTTATTATATAGGGGCTCCACCACTACCCCACCCTGTCCTCGCATCACACGGCTGCACCAATTCGCCAGCGCCGGAGTCCAAGTGCCACGCCCCTGTCGCAGTCCCTTCCCGCTCCCGGAGAAGGGGGCTTTCAGCAAGGTCTCTCCCCAACCGCACACGAGTGGCTCCACCTGCGACAGTTCCGTGCAGAAGAAGGATTCCCCGCAGAGCGAGGAAGAAGCGGTAGACAGTGAGGGTTTATACCCCACTTCCTCGCTGGAAGATTCCCCGCAGAGTTCGGAAGAAGCAGCGCGAGGAAGAATATTCGTTGTCTGCTCGCTAGAAGATTCGCCGCAGAGTCGCGAAGAAGCGTCGAACCGTGAAATTTGACTCTCCGCTTGCTCGCTAGATGATTGTTCGCTGAACGAAGAGGAAGAGGCTATTCGAGGAAACGGATTCTCCGTCCGCTCGCTAGAAGATTCTTCGTAAGGTCGTGGAGAGGATTCCCCGCAAATCCCGAAAGCAGCGACGAACCGCCGAAGCATCTTCACGGCCTGCTCGCGCGAGGAGAGGCGGCGCATCGTCTCCATCCGCAGGTCGCTTGGCAGCAGAGAATCCTCCACACCCCATTGACGCAGACGCTTCACCAACGCGGGGTTCCAGCCCCAGGGATTCAGTTCGCCCACGAAAGGCGCCATGCGGAAGGAATGCCAATGGATTTCCGTCAACAGACCAGCGGTCTCCTCACGCTGCCACCGCTCGGCGTCGGCTATGGAGCTCACCATCACACTGTCGCCTGCCGTGGCAAACCATGCCGGCAGCGTGCAGAGGTCGTCCGCCATCAGTCGAGCCGACTGCGGAGCCTGATAAGTGGGGCTGTTGTTTGCCAGCGCCAAGTCATTGTCGGGATTGAAGAGGTAAAGCGATGCGGACATACGTTCATTCTGATTTTTACGGTCGGCAAAAGTAAACATTCCACGGCATTATACGAAGCGTAAGGCTGGATATTCGTCCTATCCTTCCCTACGCCAAACTCACAAACGCCTTTTTTCCAACAGTCCCCCAAGGAACGTGAAGCAAATTCGCCATAATGACAGAGGCCCACTTGCCTCTTCAATTCCCTAGTGACCTCGAACAGTCCACCAAGGGACGGAAAGCGAATTCGCCATAATGACAGAGGCCCACTTGCCTCTTTACTTCCCTGGTGACCTCAAATAGTCCACCAAGGGACGGAAACAATCACCACTACCCACGCTCACGCCCTCGCCTATACCTTATTATATACAGCACACACACTGCCCGAAAAAAAGATGTATAATAGATGCAAATTTTGTAATCTCCACTTTGCAATCATTAGAAAACGTATTATCTTTGCCCGCAATTTGGATTGGCAATGGAAGTTTTCTATCAAACACACGCATACCTTGTGGAGCATACCAACGCACCCGTCCGTCGCGACTTGATGGACGAAGTGGACTGGAACGACCGTCTGATAGGCATCAAAGGCACCCGAGGCGTGGGCAAAACCACGTTCCTGCTGCAGTATGCCAAGGAGAAGTTCGGCACAGACCGCTCGTGCCTCTACATCAACATGAACAACTTCTACTTCCAAAACTGCAGCATCGCCCACTTCGCCGAGGAGTTCAACCGCCGCGGAGGCAAAGTGCTGCTCATCGACCAAATCTTCAAGCAGCCCAACTGGAGCCAGGACCTGCGCCTCTGCTACGACCGCTTCCCCAACCTGAAGATTGTCTTCACCGGATCGTCCGTCATGCGGCTGAAGGAGGAGAACCCCGAGCTGAACGGCATCGTAAAGCCCTACAACCTACGCGGATTCTCGTTCCGCGAGTTCCTCAACCTGCAGACAGGCAACAACTTCCCTAGCTACAGCCTCGACGACATCCTCCATCGCCACGAGCAGATAGTGAAAACCATCCTGCCCAAAGCCAAGCCGCTGAACTATTTCCAGGACTATCTGCACCACGGCTTCTACCCCTTCTTCCTCGAGAAGAAAAACTTCTCGGAGAACCTGCTGAAGACCATGAACATGATGATAGAGGTGGACATCCTCCTCATCAAACAGATAGAGCTCAAATACCTCTCGAAGATAAAGAAACTGCTCTACTTGCTGGCCGTGGACGGCCCTACAGCCCCCAACGTCAGCCAGCTGGCAGCCGACATACAGACCTCGCGCGCCACGGTCATGAACTACATCAAGTACCTGGCCGACTCGCGACTCATCAACATGGTCTACCCCAAGGGAGAGTCCTTCCCCAAGAAGCCGTCGAAGATCATGATGCACAACACCAACCTGATGTACTCCATCTACCCAGTGAAAGTGGAGACGCAGGACGTGCTCGAGACCTTCTTCCTCAACACGCTCTACAAGGACCACAAACTCTACCGTGGCGACAAAGGCACATCCTTCCTGGTGGACGGCGAGCTGCCCTTCCGCATCTGCGACGAAGGGTGCAAGATAAAGAACAACCCCAGCGTCTACTACGCGATGCACCGCGCCGAGATAGGCCGTGGCAACCAGATACCGCTGTGGCTCTTCGGGTTCCTCTATTGATGAGCGGAGCAGAGTGCAGGACGCAAGAGGTCGAGAGATGAATGTTGAACAAGAAAAACGAATGTCGAACGAAAGAAAGTAGAACAAAGAAACAGAGTTGAACGTGAAAGGTCGAACGCGAGAGATTAACCTCAAACAGAGTCGGACGTGAAAGGTCGAACGCGAGAGATTGAACTTGAGAGGTTAAACTTCAAACAGAGCCGGACTTGAAACGTTGAACGAAACAAGAAACAAAGAAAAATAGTAACCGAAATATTTACTAATAATTTATCAGTTATGACTAAACAAAAAAAATTTATCACGTGTGACGGTAACCAAGCTGCAGCACATATCTCGTATATGTTCTCAGAAGTTGCAGCTATCTACCCCATCACTCCGTCGTCTACGATGGCAGAATACGTAGACGAGTGGGCTGCCCAAGGCCGCAAGAACATCTTCGGCGAGACAGTCCTGGTACAGGAGATGCAGTCTGAAGGCGGTGCTGCCGGTGCAGTACACGGCTCCCTGCAGGCTGGTGCGCTCACAACGACCTACACGGCATCGCAAGGTCTGTTGTTGATGATTCCTAACATGTACAAGATCGCAGGCGAGCTGCTCCCGTGCGTGTTCCATGTTTCCGCTCGTACACTGGCTTCTCACTCACTCTGTATCTTCGGCGACCATCAGGATGTGATGTCCTGCCGTCAGACAGGCTTCGCCATGCTGTGCGAAGGCTCGGTGCAGGAGGTTATGGACCTGGCTGGTGTGGCTCACTTGTCCACCATCAAGTCGCGCGTGCCGTTCGTCAACTTCTTCGACGGATTCCGCACCTCACACGAGATTCAGAAGATCGAGATGCTGGAGAACGACGACCTCGCTCCGCTGATCGACCAGCAGGCACTCTCTGAGTTCCGCAACCGCGCCCTCTCACCCGAGCATCCGGTGGCACGCGGTATGGCCGAGAACCCCGACACATTCTTCGCTCACAGAGAATCATGCAACCCCTACTACGAGGCAGTTCCCGCTATCGTAGAGGACTACATGGGCAAGATTTCCGAAATCACTGGCCGCGAGTATCACCTCTTCAACTACTACGGTGCCGCTGACGCCGAGCGCGTCATCATCGCCATGGGTTCAGTCACAGAGGCTGCACGCGAGGCTATCGACTACCTCACAGCCAAGGGCGAGAAGGTAGGTTTGGTGTCAGTTCACCTCTACCGTCCGTTCTCAGCAAAGCACTTCCTCGCAGCTGTGCCTAAGACAGCTAAGCGCATCGCTGTGCTCGACAGAACCAAAGAGCCGGGCGCTAACGGCGAACCTCTGTACCTCGACGTGAAGGAATGCTTCTACGGCGTGGAGAACGCTCCCCTCATCGTGGGCGGACGCTACGGACTCGGTTCCAACGACACCACTCCGGCACAGATCCTGGCCGTATACAAGAACCTGGCTCTCGCCACACCGAAGAACCAGTTCACCATCGGCATCGTGGACGACGTCACCTTCACCTCTCTGCCTAAGGAAGAGGAGATCGCACTGGGCGGCGAAGGCATGTTCGAGGCTAAGTTCTACGGCCTTGGTGCCGACGGTACCGTAGGTGCCAACAAGAACTCAGTGAAGATCATCGGCGACAACACCGACAAGCACTGCCAGGCATACTTCTCTTACGACTCCAAGAAGTCAGGCGGATACACCTGCTCACACCTCCGCTTCGGCGACTCACCCATACGCTCTACCTACTTGGTGAACACCCCGAACTTCGTGGCTTGCCACGTTCAGGCTTACCTGCGTATGTACGACGTCACCTGCGGTCTGCGCGAGAACGGCACCTTCCTGCTCAACACCATCTGGGAGGGCGACGAGCTGGTAAACAACCTGCCCAACAACGTGAAACGCTACTTCGCTAAGAAGAACATCAAGGTATACTACATCAACGCCACCAAGATAGCTCAGGAGATCGGCTTGGGCAACCGCACCAACACCATCCTCCAGTCAGCATTCTTCCGCATCACAGGCGTCATCCCCGTGGACTTGGCCATCGAGCAGATGAAGAAGTTCATCGTGAAGTCCTACGGCAAGAAGGGCGAGGACGTGGTGAACAAGAACTACGCTGCCGTAGACCGTGGCGGTGAGTACCACGAGTTGGCTATCGACCCCGCATGGGCAAACCTGGCCGACGACGAGAAGGCTCCCAACAACGATCCCGCTTTCATCAACGAGATTGTTCGTCCTATCAACGCACAGAACGGCCACCTGCTGCCTGTGTCAGCATTCAAGGGCATCGAGGACGGTACCTGGCACCAGGGAACAGCCGCTTACGAGAAACGTGGTGTGGCTGCTTTCGTTCCGGCTTGGACCGCTGAGAACTGTATCCAGTGCAACAAGTGTGCATTCGTTTGTCCTCACTCATGTATCCGTCCGTTCGTGATGGACGACCAGGAGGTTGCAGGCTTCGGCGCCACCACACTGGAGATGAAGGCTCCTGCCGCCATGAAGGGCATGCACTTCCGCATGCAGGTAGGCGTCATGGACTGCTTGGGCTGCGGCAACTGCGTGGACGTATGTCCGGGCAACCCCAAAGCCGGTGGCAAGGCCCTGGCAATGGTTCCCCTGGAGGGCGAGCTCAAAGAGGCTGCCAACTGGGAATATTGCGTGAAGAACGTGAAGAGCAAACAAGACCTGGTGGACATCAAGTCGAACCCGAAGAACTCTCAGTTCGCTACCCCGATGTTCGAGTTCTCAGGCGCTTGCTCTGGTTGCGGCGAGACTCCTTACGTGAAACTCATCGCCCAGTTGTTCGGCGACCGCGAGATCGTTTCCAACGCTACAGGATGTTCTTCAATCTACTCCGGTTCCATTCCTTCTACTCCTTACACCAAGAACGAGAAGGGTCAGGGTCCTGCGTGGGCTAACTCCCTGTTCGAGGACTTCTGCGAGTATGGTCTCGGTATGACCTTGGCAACCAAGAAGATGCGCGCACGCATCGAAGAGTTGCTGAAGGATGTCATCGCTACCGAGGAGGCTCCTGCTGAATACAAGGCAGCCGCTCAGGAGTGGATCGACGGCAAGAACGACGCTGACGCCAGCAAGGCCGCTGCCGCCAAACTCGTTCCGATGATTGAGGCAGGCGCTGCCAAGGGTTGCACCACATGCGCTCAGCTGAAGGAACTCAGCCACTACCTCGTTAAGAGAAGCCAGTGGATCATCGGTGGCGACGGTGCCTCTTACGATATAGGCTACGGTGGTCTCGACCACGTGATAGCTTCCGGCGAGGATGTCAACATCCTGGTGCTCGATACCGAGGTTTACTCTAACACCGGTGGTCAGTCTTCCAAGGCTACTCCTCTGGGCGCCATCGCTAAGTTCGCTGCCAGCGGCAAGCGCGTTCGCAAGAAAGACCTGGGTATGATCGCTACCACCTACGGATACGTCTACGTGGCACAGATCGCCATGGGCGCCGACCAGGCTCAGTGCCTGAAGGCCATCCGCGAGGCAGAGGCTTACCACGGACCTTCCATCATCATCGCCTACGCTCCGTGTATCAACCACGGTCTGAAGAAGGGCATGGGCAAGGCACAGGCCGAGGAGGCTGCTGCCGTGGCATGCGGTTACTGGCACCTGTGGCGTTTCAACCCGGAATTGGAGGCTGAGGGCAAGAATCCGTTCTCGCTCGACTCTAAGGAACCGGCTTGGGAAGGCTTCCAGGACTACCTGAAGGGTGAGGTTCGTTTCGCATCCGTGATGAAGCAGTATCCTAACGAGGCTGCCGACCTCTTCAACGCTTGCGAGGAGATGGCCAAGAAGCGCTACCAGAGCTACGTACGTATGACCAAGATGGACTGGAGCGAATAATTCCGGTTCGGTTCATATAAACACTTTTATTTAGGGAGTGGGTGCAGGGATTAGTCCTGCATCCACTTTCTTTTTCATATCCGTCGTGTTTTTTCGCGGAAGTTCCTTAACTTTGCGCACGAAGGCTTATGAGATACAAACTAGTTGCATACCGCAGAAGCGAGGACATCCCTCCCCGACGGGAGAAGGACCTCTTCCACTCCACGGCGCTCTTCAAGGTCTATGAGCAGACGTCGGGCTATCACCCCATCCTCATCGAGGTGTCCGACGGCGACCTCCCCTTGGCGCGGCTGCTGGCCGTGGTGCGCCGCAGTGTGCGCCTCTTCCCTCCCTCCATCATCAAGCGCTGCGAGGTCTATGGCTTCGGGGAGTATTACTTCGCGGAGTCGGCGGACGGCGTGAGGTCCACTGACGGGAAGGAGCGGGATGACGACGCTCCGGAGGCTGAAGGTGCTCTGAAAACCGACGACGCTCCGGAGGCTGAAGGTGCTTTGAAAACAGACGACGTTCCGGAGGCTGAAGGTGCTCTGAAAACCGACGACGCTCCGAGGTCCAACGAAAATACAAGGTTCTACGAAAATATAGGGTCCGACGAAGACCCGAAGTTGGAATCGGGAGCTACCCCCTACAGCAAGGAGGAGATTTTCCACCAGATGCTCACGTTCCTCACGCGGCGCATGCTCAGGCGCTGCTTCCTCATCGAGTTCCGCAATCTGGACAATGCCCTGTTCGCCTACAACAGCTTCCGCCAGTGCGGCTACTTCCCCATCAACTGGCTGCGCATCCACAACTCGCTCCACAGCAAGCCGCCCTACGACAGGCTCAGCGCCTCGCGCCGCCGGCAGATCACGCAGGCACTCCGCAGCGGCGCCACCATAGCCACCGCCGAAACCGAGGAGGAGGTGCGCACCCTAGGCCGTCTGCTTCGGCGCCACTACGCCTCGCAGATACGCAAGCACTTCCCTGGGCTCAGCTTCTTCCCCCAACTGCTCCGTCAGCAGGCTGAGCGTGAGACAGGCAAAATCTTCGTGGTGAAGTACAAGGGTCGCATCATCGGCGGCTCGGTTTGCCTCTATTCGGGCGACAACGCCTACCTGCTCTTCTCCGGCGGTCTGCGCAAGAGCCACCCCAAGCAATATCCCGGCGTGTTGGCTGTGTGGGCAGCCCTCACCTACGCCTACGACCACGGCTACCACCACATGGAGTTCATGGACGTGGGCCTCCCCTTCAAGCGCCATGGCTACCGCGACTTCCTGCTCCGCTTCGGTGGCGCGCAGTACAGCACTCGCCGCTGGTTCCGCTTCCGCTGGTCGTGGCTCAACCGTCTGCTGACGTACTTCTACATCTAGCGCGGTGGGGTTCCCCATCGGACCGTCCAAGGGCCTCTTCCTAAGAGTTCTACACCTTCAATTTTATCGCTTCACAGTTATTCCCCCCCTCGTGAAGGAACAGCGGGGCTTCCCATCTTCGGGGCTTTCCGACCGAGAATTCTATACTTTCAACCTTATCGCTTCACAGTTATTCCCCCCCTCGTGAAGGAACAGCGGGGCTTCCCATCTTCGGGGCTTTCCGACCAATGGCGACTTTCAGCTTGGATGCTAAAGTCGGAGTTTTCGGACTGACTTCCCTTAGCCTCCTCAGCGGCAGACATTCAGCTCTTGCGGCTACGCCATTCCGTGGGAGTGGCTCCATACTTCGCCTTGAAACACTTGCTGAAATAGTGCGAGTCGGGGATGCCTATCTGATAGGAGATGTCGGCGATGCTCATCTCTGTGCGGGAGAGCAACTCCGAGGCACGCTGCAGTCGCATGAACTTCAGATAGTCATTCGGGCCGATGCCTACCAGGGCCTTCACCTTCTTGAAGTAGACCGACCGACTCATTCCCATCATCTTCGCCACATCGTCCACCGACAGGTCATCTTTGCTCAGGTTCTCCTCCAGCAGGCTGGTGAGTTTGTCCAGGAACAAACGGTCGGTGTCAACGGTGGCGCCCGAGAGGGCCGTCCGCTCGTCGGCGGCAGCCATTCCGCTGTCGTCCGTTCGCTTGTCGATGTACTTGTCCATATACGCCTTTTGGAGGTTGCGGCGCATGGTTATCAGGTTCGCAATGCGTGCCCGCAGCACCTCCGCGCTGAAGGGCTTCTCTATGTAAGCGTCCACTCCGGTGCGCAGGCCTTTGATGATGGAGTCCTCATCCGTTCGGGCCGACAGGATGATGATGGGGATGTGGCTCACGGTCACATCACTCCGCAGGCGCTGGGCCATCTCCAGTCCGTCCATCTCCGGCATCATGTAGTCGGAGATGATGATGTCGGGCTGTGCGGCGCAGGCCTTCTCCAGCCCCTCCTTGCCGTCAGCCGCCTCCATCAGCTGATACTCCTGGCGCAGGATGAGGCAGATGAACCGCCGCATGTCGGCATTGTCCTCCACCACCAGTATGGTCTCCCGTCGCTGGGAGCTCCCCTCCTCCCCCTCTGCCAAGGGGACCACGCTGCCTATGGAGGGTTCCGTCGCTTCACCTTCCATGCGATAGTCCACGTCGTGCACTGTGGGGTTCACATTATCGGTCAGTATGTAGTCCGCATGGATGTCCTTTCCGGGTTCGTTCACCGGCAAGTCCACGATGAACGCGCTGCCCTTGCCCACCTCACTCTCCACACGGATGGTGCCATGGTGAAGCTCCACCAGCTCCTTTGTCAGCGCCAGGCCGATGCCGGTGTGTGGGTGAGCGGACTGACTGCCATCGTTGTCGGAGTCGAACAGGCGGAATATCGTCTTCGTCCTCTCGGGTTCGATGCCCTTGCCCTCATCGGCTACCGTCAACCTCACGCCACGCGAGGTCCGCTCCACACTGACGGTGATGCCTTTGCCCGACGGTGTGAACCGGAAGGCGTTGGACAGCAGGTTGAACACGATCTTGTCCACCTTCTCCGTGTCGGCCCAGATGAAGATAGGGTCGTCGGGACGATTGACCATCAGGCGGATGCCGCGCTCCTTCGCCAGGTTGCGGAAGTTGTCCGCCAGCGAGGCCACGAACTCACAAAGGTCCATCTGCCGCAGGGAGAGCTTCATGTTGCCGCTCTCTATCTTGCGTATGTCGAGTATCTGTGTCACCAGGCGCAGCAGGCGGTTGGAGTTCTCGTTGACCACATGCAGCGTGTCGTGTAGTTCCTCGTCGTTCACCCCCTTGCGCAGCACCTCCTTGATGCTGCCGGAGATGAGCGTCAACGGTGTGCGTATCTCGTGGGAGATGTTGGTGAAGAACTTCATCTTCAGGTCCGACAGTTCCTGCTCGATGAACACCTTCTGCTTCAGATTCCAGATGGTGGTGAGTATGTAGGTGGCACACCCTATGAGCAGCACCACGGTCAGGAAGTAGAGCGTCCACGCCCATCCCGTTTGCCAGAACGATGGTTTCACCTCAATCTCTATGGAGCGCAGATTGTCCACCCACACGCCGTCGCTGTTGGTGGAGCGCACCTTCAGTGTGTAGTCCCCTGGCGGCAGGTTGTTGTATATGGCGGCGTGGTGGTTGCCTGCCATGTTCCATTCCGCGTCGACTCCCTCCAGCATGTAGGCGTAGCTGATGTTCGACGGATTGCAATAGTCCAAGGCCGCGAACTCCAGGTTGATGCTGTTGATGCCGTTTGCCAGCACTATCCGGTCCGTCTCGTTGAGGTCCTGTCGCAGGATGGCCTTGCCGTCGGCAGCGGGCAGTTGTTCCTTCTGGTCGAGGAAGAGGCGCGTGAAGGCTATCCTTGGCACAAAATCGCTCACCTGCACGCTGTCGGGATAGAAACAGACGGCCTTACAGTTGCGCGAGGGATAGAACAGGCGACCGTCGTGGAGGCGGATGGCCCTGCCCTCGTTGATGTCTATCTGCCTGCCTAGCACCTCCGTGGCAAAGTGCTCCAGGCTGTTGTTCCGGGGTGAGTATCTGACGAATCCGCTCTCGTAGGCGAACCACAGGTATCCACGGTCGTCCTCTTGCACGGAGAAGATGACGTCGCTGCGCAGTCCGTTGGCCGTGGTGTAGGGCACAAACCGCAAGCTGTCGCCCTGGCAACGGACGGCCCTGCAGAATCCACCGCTGTAGGTGCAGACGTACATGGAGTCCGAGCGGGTGAAGAAGACCTCCAGCACATCGTTGTGGCTCAGCGAGGTGGCGTCGTCGGCCTGCCGCGAGTAGAGTTTGAAGCGTATGTCCTGCGGGCGCTCGAAGTCGTCGCTGAAGCGCAACAGTCCCGAGATGGTGCACACCCAGATGTCGCCATGGCTGTCGGCGGTCACCGAGCGCACTTTGTTGAACTTCTCCATCGAATAGTTCACCAGGTCGTTGCGCGCATGGATGAAGCGGAAGGTGTCGTCGTCCAGCCGGGTGTAGCAGAGTCCGCCTCCGAAGGAGCCTATCCACAGGCGGTTGTGGCGGTCTATGCAGAGTGTGAAGATGTCGTTGTGGGGCAGGCTGTAGGGTTTGCCGTCCGCCACGAAATGGCGCACACCGAAGGTGTTGTCCTGCCGTGGTTGCAGTCTGATCAATCCCCTCAGCTTGGTGGCGATCCATATCACGCCATCCTTTTGCTCGGCGAAGGCGTAGGCTCTGCCCACCGGCGTTCTCGAGGTGGGCGACAGGGTCCCTTCGGGCGTGAGGTTGCCCACGAAGCGCAGGTGGCTGTCATACACGCTTATCACCTCGTTCTTCGCTCCTACCCAAATGCGGCCTTTCGAGTCCTGGAACACACCGCGCACATCGTGTGCGCTGCCGTCGGTGGGCTCGGCGCTGAGTATGTCGAACTGCGGGCGGTTGTAGGTGGCTTTCTGCAGTCCGGTGTACTTGTCGCAGAACCACACGTTGTCCTGGCGGTCCACGAAGAGGGTCACCGCCGTGTTCTCGGCCGTCCACGTCTCGTGGTATTTCTTGTTGATGACAGGCACCATCGTGCCCGAGCCCCGGTCGTACATGGCAAGTCCGTTGCCCGAAGGTGTGAGCCAGACGTGTCCGTGGGAATCCTCTTCCAGATAGATGCCGTTGATCCACATGGCAGGGTCGTTGCTGAACTCGCCTTGCAGGTAGAAGCACTCCAGCGTCTTCCGCTCCCTGTCATAGCGCATCACGCCGGGCTTGTCGGTGCAGAACCACACGTCGCCGTGGGAGTCCTGCCTCATGGTGGTGAGGCGGTTGGAGGGCAACGCGCTGTCCTCCGTCCGGAAGTGTTGCGCTACGGTATAGTCCTGGCGCAGCACGTACAGGCCGTCGCCTTGGGTGGAGCAGAGCATGCCGCCATCGGGCAGCGTGGCCACAGAGGTCAGGTCGGCTGTGGTCGGCAAGCGCTTCGTCGTCACCTTACCGTCCTGCATCACGACGATTCGTCCCTCCGTTCCGCAGAATACCGTCTTGCCAGGGGCAGCAGCCATGTTGGTCACGTTCACCCCTTCCGCCACGGAGCTCATCTGTCCCGTGTCGGTGTGGCAGCGCCACAGGCCCTTCGTGGTCAGCACCCAAGCCGTGCTGTCGTCGGCCACGAAGGTTTTGTTTATCACACAGCCCTCCGCGGGGCACTCGCTCTCTATGGTCGAGAGCACATCCTCGTCGCCGTTCGCCCTGGCAATCACAATCCGTCCGTCCGCCAGCTGCACTACGACGCCTCCCGTGGGCAACGGCGTCAGGGCAGTGGCCACGCCTTCGCGGCTCAGCCCGATGTTCTCTATCTTGTGCGTCCGTTTGTCGAAGCGCGACACCACGCCCGTGTAGCCTAGCATCCAGATGTTGTCGCCGTCCAGGCAGATGCGCTCTATGCGGTTGCTCTCCAGCCGAATGCCGTCGCCAGGGCGTGCCTTGAAGTTGGAGAACCGATAGCCGTCGAAGCGGTACAGTCCGTCCCACGTGGCGAACCACATCTGTCCGTCGCCGTCCTGCAGGATGTTCATCACCTCGCGTTGGGCGAAGCCGAGCTCATATTTATAGGAAGTGAATGTATAGTTCGAAAGGTCCACAGCCGTCGCGAGGAGGCTGCAAGTGAGCAGTATAGCAAGTTGTGTCAGACGTTTCCGCATAGCATCTCAAGAATAGGGCGCTAAGATATGGCAAAAACGACAAATCCCCAAACTTTTTTCGCACCGATGACGCTCGCCCCCACTGAATGAGAAGGAGCGACGCCGATAGTCGCCTACCCGCATCGCTCCGTAAAAACTAATAGCCTATCTACTTATTTTTAATAGAAAATGATTCTTAAAGTCATTCGGCGCCCCTCGCTCAGCGCAGGTGCTTGTCGAGGAACTCCAGCAGGCGCTGCTGCACCTTGGGGCCGCAGTAGTGGGGCATGTCCCATATCTCGGTCTCCAGCCGGTCGTCGGCCCCTTGGCTCTGCCACACGGCGCGCATCTCGGCAAAGGCCTTGTTCACCGAGATGGGCGGGAAGAGCTTGTCCTGCGAGCCGTTCACAAACAGCATCGGCTTGGGGCAGGCTATGGAGGCTATGTGCGGATAGTCCATGTAGCGGCGCATGCCGGGGATGATGTAGCACCACTCCTCGTGCTGCTTCAGTCCGTGCTGGGGGTTCACCTGATACTCGGCGGTGTGCATCCAGCAGATGGAGACTCCCGCCTTCACCTTGTCGGTGAGCGACGCCAGCATCCACGAGCGGTAGCCTCCCATGGAGAATCCCATGCAGCCTATGCGCTCCTTGTCCACCTCGGGCAGCGTGGCCAGGAAGTCCACCGTGTAGACGTCGTCGAAGCTCATCCACGAGCTGATGTTGCGGCCTATCATCAGGAAGTCGCCCACGATGTACTTATACATGTCCCACGTGGTGCCGCCCTTCACTCCGCGGTCGCCCCAGAAGGGAGCGTCGATGCTCAGCACCACGTAGCCCCGCGAGGCCAGGTAGTCGCCCACGTACTGTCCGTCGTAGCACTTCACGGCCCACGCGTCGGCGTCGGCAAGTATGGAGTCCGCCACGGCGAAGGGGCGTATCATCTTCTCCTTGCCTATGGAGAAGTGGCCTCCGTGGTCGTGCAGCAGCACCACCGCGGGGAAGGGTCCCTCGCCGTCGGGGATGAGCTCGTAGGCCTCCACGCGTGAGTATGCGTCGATGTTAAGCGCCAGGCGGCGTGCCTTGTAGCCCTTGCGCCTCTCCTCGGCCACCACCTTCATGTCGTACTTCTCGGCAGGCTTGGGCGGAATCAGCATCTCGTGGCGCAGGCGGTCGCGTGCGGCTGTGCGCCACAGGTCGAACTCGCGTATGTCGCTGCGGCCCCACGCCAGTGGGAAGTCCAGCTCGCGTTGCAGCTCGTCGAGGCAAACGGGATGTTCGCCGTCGAACATGTATCGCGCCACCTCGTCGTCTTGTGCCCTGGCCGTGAGGAAGAGCATGCCGAGGGACAGCACAAGCAACAGTTTCTTGTTCATCTTCATTCTCATTTTTCGCTTAATGATCCGTTCGCGCTCACGCTCTGCACGGTGTAGGTCTTGTCCGCCACAGCGCCTTTGTATCGGCACTCTTGCGTGATGGCCACCACACGGTCGCCCTCGCTCACCACATATCCGCGTGCGCCCTCCACGGGCTTCCACCGCAGTGTGGCGCCTTTGCGGGCAACCTCGGGCTTAGCTAGCGCTTTGCAAATATACGAAGGATTCCAATTATCCGCACCCGAGAGCACGTTTTTTATTGTATAGGTGGCAGCCTCCTCGGCGGTAAGGTGGTTTTTCGCCTTGCCCCACAGGGTGTCGTTCTGCTCGGTCACCTTGTAATAGGTGTCGATGCGCCGGCTCAGGTCCACTGGGCGGTTGTCGGCATCGGTGGTGTTGTAGTCGGCGAATACGAGAGGCAGCGTGCCCATGTGGTCGTCCCAGCCTGCGGCAGGTATCGTCACCTCGGCCTTGGTGTCGATGAAGACGGCCTTGGGCTGATGGAGCCACGGACGGCCAAGCCACACCTCTGTCTCCTTAGGGTTGCCGGGAGCGGTGATGGTGGTGTTCTTCAGCACATATCCCCAGGTGGTTCCCTCGAAGTGTTTGGGAGCCACTATCCAACCGCCGCGTTTGGTCACGATGCTGAGTGTGCAGTGGTCGAAATAGACGTTGCCCTGTCCGTAGAGGAAGTCCACGGCGCCCTCTATGTAGCAGTCCTTCACATAGTTGCGTTCGTTCAGCGCGTTGGCGGTGCGGTAGGTGTCCTGGAAGGAGAGCATCGCGCAGCGGTTGACTGTGATGCGGTCCATCTTGGTGTAGAGCGCCAGCGCCTGGGGTCCGTCGTTGTGGCGTGTGCCCCACGAGTTCTCGAAGGTGATGCCCTCCAGATAGACGTCCGTTGCATGCACCACCACCGTGGCCGCCACGTCCACGGGCGAGGCGTTGGGGCCTCCGCTCACACGGTCGTCGCTGATGCGCACCAGGGCCCTGTCCTGGCCTATCAGGTGCAGGTGGGGTTTGGAAGCGGGGATGTAGACGTGCTCGTGATAGTGGCCTGCCTTTATATATATTATATAAGGTGTAGTCAGCGAGTCGGGAGCGGCGTCGATGGCATCTTGCACAGTGGCGTACGACCCTGTGCCGTCCTGGGCCACGACGCAGTGGAACACACGGCCGTCGTTTGCCCGCGAGGGTGCTGCGCCCACAAGGGCGAGCACGAGAAGGAATAAGGAAAATCGTTTCATGTGGTTATCGATGTTTGGTTACTAATGCAAATTTATCGTCATTCGGATGCGTCGAGGTGTCAATTCCGGTTTATTAGAGCGAAAATTCGGTCAAAGCGCCTCCCTAAGCTGAGGGCAACTGGAATCTGACCTTTTTTTCGACTTAAAAAATCGTTTTTTACACTACAACCTAAGCTTCCATCGGCTACCTTTGTGACTGAGTTCAGTAGCAAACGGACCGCCGACAGGTCTTGTTGAGACGTAAAACTCTAAAATACTATATACAATAATTATTTTTTCTAACCTAAAATCAATGCTTATGGACAGCAAGCTTAAAAACAGTCTTAGGACATTGTGTCTGCTCTTGATGACCTTGATGGTGCAAGGCGCTTGGGCACAAGTGAAAACCGTAACTGGTACGGTGAGCGATGGAAATGAGCCGCTCATTGGTGTTACCATTCAGGTGAAGGGTAACAACAAGGTCGGTACGGTGACCGATATGGACGGTAAATACTCCATTGAGGTGAACTCCCCGGGAACTATCCTCGTATATTCGTACGTGGGATACGCCACGATGGAGAAGATGGTGGGACAAAACACCCGCATGGACGTGACCCTGCGTATGGACAACAAGAGCCTCGACGAGGTGGTGGTCGTGGGTTACGGCACCATGAAGAAGAGCGACCTCACCGGCAGTGTGTCGCAACTGAAAGCCGAGAACATCAAGAGCGGCAGCAACCTGTCGGCGCAACAGCTGATGCAGGGTGCCTTCGCCGGTGTCAACATCTCGCAGAACTCCGGTAAGCCCGGTGGCTCCACCACCATCCGTGTGCGTGGAGGTACGTCGGTCAACGCCAACAACGACCCCTTGTACGTGATCGACGGTGTGCCCATCGACGCCACAGCAGGCGCAAGCCACGCCAACATCCGCGCCAACAACGACGACTTCTTCGACCAGGAGGCAGCCAACCCCCTGTCGATGTTGAACCCCAACGACATCGAGAGCATCAACGTGCTGAAGGATGCCTCCGCAACGGCCATCTACGGTAGCCGCGGCGCCAACGGTGTCATCATGATCACCACCAAGAAGGGCAAAGCCGGAGTGCAGCAGCTCAGCTATGGCTACAGCATCGGCTTCAGCACGGCCGCCAAGACGCTCGACATGCTCTCTGGCGACGAATACCGCGAGGCCTGCACCAACCTGGGCCTGCCCCTCAACGACGGCGGCGAGAGCCACAACTGGCAGAAGGAGATCATGCACACCGCCCTCCAGCAGAACCACTACCTGTCGTTCATGAGCGGCGGCGAATACACCAACTACCGCGCCTCGCTCAGCTACAACGACAACGACGGCATCATGCGCGGAGCCGGCACCGAGAGCTACACCGGACGTGTCAACATCAACCACTCCGCACTCGACGGCAAGCTGAAGATGATCCTCAACATGAACTATAGCGAGACCCACGCCAACCAGGCTCCCACATCCAGCACCGTGGGCAGCGAGATGGGAACCAGCATGCTCTACGAGTCCTACGTCTTCAACCCCACACTGCCGGTCTACACCGCCGACGGCGACTACAACGACGTGCGCCCCTACCGCGTGCAACCCCTCTCCTACATCGACGAGCTGATAGACAAGCGCAACAACAAGCGCTTCATCGGTAACCTGAAGGCCGAGTGGAACTTCTACAAACCCTTCACCTTCGAGGTGAACCTGGGCTACACCAACAACAGCCAGGACCGCAACGCCTACATCTCCAAGAGCAACCTCCTGGGCGACGGCAACGGCGGCCGCGTGACCGTGCAGCGCCTGAAGGACTACTCCAAGCTGATGGAGCTGGTGCTGAAGTTCGACAAGCAGTTCGACAAGCACAACGTCAACGCCATGGCAGGTTACTCCTACCAGTACTTCTGGAACGAGGGCATCACCAGCGCCGCCTACGGATTCCAGTCGGATGAGTTCAAGTGGTACAACCTGGCTGCCGCCAAGACCATCGAGAGCCTCACCAGCTACGCCGAGAGCAACAAGCTGATCTCCTTCTACGGCCGCG
>CAYZVH010000051.1:0-18290 GCA_964481755.1 uncultured Bacteroides sp.
TTGGGGTCGCTCAGGATAGCGTCCTGCACATCCTTGGTAGCACTCAGCGCAACCAACGCATGCTTGCCGGTCTCCTGTTCCCACTCGGCAATGCAGTCGAGCCAGAACTCCATGAAGTGTTGCGGACCGGTGTACTCGGCACTGATGAACTGGATGACATTGCTGTTGTCTGCAAAGTTATTGAGACACTGACGGATGTAGTTGCGATGGAGCTCGCGGCGCACGGGGTGGGTGATGTCGTAGAACATCTCCGCCACAAAGATGCGTTTGTCTCCCGCGAAGTTCACAGGCTCGGGGAATCCGGTATTGTTGATGTTGTTGGCCGACCGCCACGGGCAGTCCACCCAATGGGCACCAGCCTCCAGTATGTTGTGTTGGAAGTAGTTGTGATAGTAGAGCAGGATACCTTCCGGCTCGGCCTTGTCGGCAAACTCTTTCAAGCGTCCCCAGTACCAGGTATTGGGTCGAGTAAGGTCATACTTGCTCATGCCCTCCCAAGCCGTGCCTTGTCCACTGCGGGCAAACGGTTGTTCATAGAACGGAGCCCACACGTCGGCATCGCGGCGACGGATACGTTCGTGGTCGTCGCGCCGACGCTCGTACCAGAGTCCGTAGTTATATTCCCTAGCCAGGTTGTGGCGGCGCTTCATCTTTGCCACCACCGAGTCGATGCGGTCGGTCAAGCCTTCACCCTCGCGGTCGGGCACAAAACGGGTGATGTTGTCCGACGCGCCCCGCAGGTAGCTGGGACGCAGACTGCCGTTCCACCAAGTCTCCTTACGCGTGCCACCGGTCAGCAGGCAGCCATCGGCCACCAGCACACCATTCTCCACCCGGCACAGTTTCTTCGCGGGGGCAGTCGTCGCAGGCTGTTTAAACTTCACCTCGTCGATGGACTTCACGCCATCCGTAGAGACCATAGCCTCGAACGGACGCTGGTCTATCCACATGCGCAGGGTGAGTCGCGGCTTCATAGCCTCTTTCGACATCAGCATAGCCTGGTCCATTGCGGGACTGCTGGTAGCACTCGTTGAGAGTGGCCACACACGGTCACGCTTCGACATATTGCTTTGCAAGCGGGCCGTCAACTGTGCGTCGAACAGACTGCGCGGTGAGATGTGGTTGTTGGAACCGGACCATACACCATCGCCCGAGAACTGGGCCCAGCAACCGTATGCGTAGTTCTTGGCATCCGCAGCGGGAGAGTAACAATGAATCTCCGCAGCGGTGCATTGCCAGAATACACTGTTCGCCGTGTTCCATCCGGCACCGGCTTTGGACTGTCCGAGGTTGCGGAAGGCGAGGTCGTGTCCGTCGATGTTCACCACATCGAACAGCAGACCGCAGGCCCATGCGCCCACGGCGCCACTATACCCCTTCGACTCGGACGACTGACACTGTACAAAGGCATTGGGACCGGCAGCGTTCATGCCTGCCACAAAGTCGTGAATACCTTGCTCGGAGAAGCAGCGTTGGAACAGCGTCAGTTGTCCCATGGTGTAGAAGGTCTGTCGGCGCAGACCAGCTATCTCCGACACCGGATGGGTGGCGATGCAATCTTCCACCGTAATACGAGAGGCTGTAGGCTGCACCACTACCGCACTACCCGCCAGCTGCGAGAAGTTGAGGTTGCGCACCCAGCAGTTCTCCGCATGGTTGATGGAAACTCCCGTCCAGGCATGGTTCTCGTCCAGCGGATATTGCTTATCGTAGTCCGACACCAATGTCATGTTTTCCACTCCGCTGTCGGCAATACGTCCGCTCCATGTGTAGAGCAGCACCTTGCTGTGGGCATTGGCAGCATCCAACGCCATGGTAAGCGGTGCATCCAGCGTAAGGGTGTTGCCCTCGACCTGCTCCACGGTACGGTCCCAACGGAGGTCAGCGTCACCGGGTTTCCAGCCCAAGGTGCCGATGCCACCGCCGAAGATGTCGCAACCCACGGAGGCTATCCACTCCTTCTCGGAAGGGCGGTAGACAATCACCCGGTCGCCAGCCTGCAAGCCGCCTGTCGACGCCACTTGCAGTGTGCGCGCATTCACCGGCACATAGTCAGATGTGATGGAGAGTGTGTCGGTCACCTTCCGGTTGTCGTAACCTTCTATGTAGACGATAGCTCCACGCTGGTAGCCATACTTTTCGAGGATGGTCTCCGCTTTGTCGGCTCCGCGCAACACCACACCCGAGGTGCGTATGTACAAGGCCTTGTCCAGACGGTAGGTTCCCTTCTGCAACAGCACCGCTCCACGCAGTCCGTTGGCATCAGCTTTCAGAGAAGAGACGTAGTCGATGGCCCGTTGGATGGTGGCGCTGTTGTCGCCCTCCGTAGGGGAGACGTAAACCTTCACCGCCGCATCGGGGATGTCGACATTGGAATTGCGGTAACCGCAATAGGAGAAATCGATGATGCGGTTGCCCTTAGCATCGGTGTCATATTGGAGTTGTCCGTCCTTGTAGGCGATGGGCGTATCCTGTGCCAGCGCAGTGTTCAGTGCCAGTGTGCACATCAAACCCAGACACCATAAATGTTTCAGTCGGTATGTTTTCATTTCATAAGAGATTTTCGGTTTGCCAATGTATCGTGGTTATTCTTCACATCCGTCCAGTCAACCTTCTGGGTGGGGTCGATACCATTGATGTATTTTTCGATGTTCGTATATCCGTCGCCATTGCAGTCCGCCGTTGCGTCCGATGGGTCATTGGGGTTCAGTCCGTACTTGCGTTCCCAAGCATCGGGCATTCCGTCGCCGTCGCTGTCCTGGTAAGGTTTACCTTTATATTCGGGCAGACCGCCTACCTGACGCGGGTCGGTGATGATACCATATTTATAGGAGTCGTTCGGCAAACGGCGCTTCACGTAGCGAGTGGAGCAGGTGTACTGGTCGGCATTCTTCACGTAGCTAGCCTTGCCGGTACGCACACTCTTGACGATACGCTGGTCCACAGCATCGCGCTTGGGGAAGGTTGCACCACTATGGTCGAGCACCTGCTCGTAGGCATCAGCGGCAGAGAGGATTGTTACGTGAGGCATGGCGAAAGGTTCGTTCACACGCACATCGCTGTAGTCGTTGCTTTCGCGCTGACCACCGAACTGCACGCCTCCTGCCCAATTGTCGGCGGTTACCTTCTCGTTGCCCCACACCACGTTGCCATTCACATAGGCTTTGCCGTAGGTATTCTTGTAGGCTTCGCTCCTACCCGACTCCATCTTCACGATACGGTGACGGATGGCCGCCCCCGGTTTGTTTGTCTCGGTGATGGGGCCCGGCTTGAAGTTATTGTTGATGATGTTCAGTCGGCTGGTATGGTCGCCTCCGTCCACGGAGCGGTTCCACCAGTTATACGTCACGTTGTTCACAAAGTTGAAGTCCTCGTCCATGCCGATGGAGCAGTTGCGCGAGATGTTCGACGCGAAGAGGTTGCGGGCAAACATACTGTTGTGGCCACCTATGGTAGCGCCGAACGCATGGTTGTAGAGGTCGAGTGCCTCGAAGAAGAACGAGTTCTGGATGGTGATGTTCACCGTAGGCAGTTTCTCGCCCTTACCCGTTTCGGGGTCGCGGTTGTAGACGTGGCGATAGACGGACATGTTCTCGTCGAGTCCCCAGCAGGCCGACACATGGTCTATCATGATGTTGCCGACAGCATTGCCGCCAACAGCATCGTCGCGGAAGCCCACATCCTGTGCGCCCCGGCGGAAGCGCATGTGACGGATGACCACGTCGTGCGTGTCTATCAGGAACGAGGCTCCGGTCACACACACGCCATCGCCCGGAGCCGTCTGTCCGGCAATGGTGATGTAGGGAGCGCGCACGTTGATGGGCGACTTCAGTTGGATGACGCCAGCCACATTGAACACGACGATGCGCGCACCGCCTGTCTCGCAAGCCTCACGCAGCGTACCAGGCCCTCTGTCGGCCAAGGATGTGACAACTATCACTTTGCCACCACGCCCACCCGGGGTGTAGGCACCACCACCTTCCGCACCAGGGAAAGCGGGGATGTCGCACTTCACCAAATCCTCCGGCTTGGAAGCCCAAGGACGGTAAGGTCGTCCGTTCTCCGACTCACGTTGCACGATGGGATAGGCTTTCTGCCAAGCCTCATCGGACAATCGGTCAATTTCCGCACTCTGTTGGGCCACCCGTTGTTTCACGGAATCCGGTATCACCGGATACTGGGCCACCAATGGGATGGCGCACATAGCGCACATAGCCCATGTCAAGCTTCTTTTCATCTTCATAGTTTATAAAATGTTCTTGTTAATATGATGCGGCAATACTATTTCTGTATGCCAAACTCTTTTTGTTGTTTATCCACTTCATCGAGTGCCTTGCGCTTCTCTTCCTCGGTCAGCTGCACGCCACCTTTCTGTGCGGTCTGCACAGTCTGCTTGCTCGCCCGCTCCTCATCGATGTAGCAGAACGGGAGCGTAGCAGGCACACTCTCAAAGGTTATCTCAGCCGGTGTGGGCGCATGTGTACCTTCGAACTGCACACGTGCCTTCACGATTATCTTGCCTGCCTTGCGGGTGGAGCGTATCAGCGCGGGAGCAGAGCCCCACTCCACCGCACGGGGATTGGCACCGATGGAGGCATCGCCCACCAGTTCGCCTTCACCCTCCACAGTGAACACGATGTTCTCCTTCGCCAAGCGACGCACGTGGCCGCTGTCGTCGGTCACCTCAGCCACCACCACGATGATGTCGGAGCCGTTGGCCACAAACTCCTGGTTTTGCCAGTCGACATAGAGGCGCAGTTTCGTGGAGCGGCGCGACGGCATCTTCTTGGTGGAGCAGACCACCTTGCCGTCGATGATGCCCTCGGCCACCATGTTCACTCGCTGCCAGTTCTTCTGCTTGTAGCTGTAGTCGCGCGCCTCCCAAAAGTCCCACACGTTGTCGAACACCACCGGGGCGTTGGGCATTCCGCCCTGCTTGTGTACCACAGGCAAGGTCCAACTCTTTGCCCCGTCGTAGATGGAGAGGCGCACAGAGTCGCAGTTGCTGAAGACCACCACGTCCTTGTCGGAGAACTGTGTCATCTCGTGCATAATGTAAACCATCGGTCCACAGTCTGCCACTGGATGCTGCAGGTCGGCAGCCGTCTGACTACGGAACATGTAGTAGGCATATTTGGGTTGACGGAAACAGTCGAACAGTCCGCCCCAATAAGGGTCGGGGTGATAGCCGCGCTGATGGTCGAACGGGTGCCACAAGGCTCCGCCGATGAACTTGCCCGTGGTGCGGTAGAGGCCATCGTAGGTCTTGGCCAGAGACAGGGCCTGCACCTTCATCGGACGCTCGCCCCAACTGCGTGAGGCACGATTGTCGTTGTTGTGGGCGTACCAATCGTCCACATTCTCGCCAAACTCGCGGGTGAAGATGCACTGCTCGGGTGCATTCTCTTTCTCGTCGTCGCCCGGCCAACCATAGACCAAATCGTAGTTGTCGCGCACACCAGCAGAGTGCGAGTCGGCAGCGGCAACGGGACGTCCTGGATAGGGATATTCGTCTTTCGTTATCTGCAAGGCTTCCAGTGCGAAATCCTTCGGATAAGAGGTTTCGTTGAGGATGGGTTCCCACATCAGCACGGAGGGGTGATTGCGGTCACGCCGTATGATGTTGCGGGTGTTCTCGTGCACCCGTGCGGCAAACTCCGGTTTCTTGTTCCAGAACTGCCAACCGGGAGTGGCCACGATGACGAACAATCCCAGCTCATCGCAAGCATCCATGAAGGAAGGGTCTTGCGGATAGTGCGCCACACGAATGATGCGGCACCCGGCATCGCGCAACCGCTTGGCATCGCGCCACTGCTGGGAGTTGGGCACAGCATTGCCTATGTAGGCGAAGTCTTGGTGACGGTTGGCACCGACGAGCTGGCCAAAGGGTTTGCCATTGAGCCAGAACCCGTCCTTGCCCTTGAACTCGCACAAACGGATGCCGATGCGGGTCGTTCCACCATCCACACAGGTGCCGTTTTGCTTTATGCGCGACTCTACCCGATAGAGGTAAGGATCGTCGGGTGACCACAGATGAGGCTGTTTCACTTGTATCTTCTGTATAGCCGTCTTGTACTCACCGACGGCTAGTGAGAGTCGTTGACTGACACGTTTCACTACATTACCGTTGGCATCCAACAGCGTAGTCTCTACCACGGCCTGGCTAGAACGATTGCCATTATTCGCCACCTCGGTATTGACAAAGACATCGGCCCGTTGATCGGAGATGTTGTCGAAGTGAACAAACACACCACCGCCAGCAGTACGGTTGGCTTCGATGACATCGGTAATGGCCACGGGCG
The DNA here is from genome assembly GCA_964481755.1 of uncultured Bacteroides sp. GTDB lineage: Bacteria > Bacteroidota > Bacteroidia > Bacteroidales > Bacteroidaceae > Phocaeicola_A. The sequence continues at coordinate 6,303 of CAYZVH010000051.1, forward strand.
ACTTGGCAATCAACCACACGTCGCGATAGATGCCTCCGTGATAAGCGAAGTCGAGGGTGTACTGCGTCTTGCCGGGAGGATAAGTCTTGTCGTCGCTGTTATCCGCCATCACGGCCACCACACAGGTGTCGCCAGCCTGTACGCCGGCCTCGGACAAGGACAATGTGACGGGCAGGTAACCACCCAGATGTTCCTTCACCAGTTTACCGTTGACATAGAACTTCTGTTTTCCCATGATGGCCTCGAAGTGAAGAGTGACCTGCTTGCCTTTGGTGTCTTGTGGCAACACGAAGTGTTTGCGGTACCAGGCTATACCTTGGTAGTTGCGGCAACCGCTGGCCTCGGCAGGTTCCAGCTCCACACTATGAGGGGTAGAGACAACCGCCCAGTCGGAATCGTCCAGCGCCAGAGTCTCTGCGTTGGGTACATCCCCTTTATGGAAACGCCATCCGGCATTGAAATCATAAACGATGCGGCCACTCTCCGACAAGGGAAAGAATCCGGCTACAGATATCTCCTGGGTCAAGTATGCTTTCACCGTCACACCGGGGATAAGTAGCAATAAGGCTATGAGAATGTTTTTCATGCTATATATTATATATAATGTATTAGTGTTTCAAATTGATTATCACATCGGCCTTGCGGCTTTCGGGGGTCACTTGCAGACTGACCACCTTTCCGTCGCGCAGCTCGGCTTCCACCACTGTCTGGTCTGTCGCATGGAGCTTGAAACGCACGTTCCACGTGGCAGGCCATGCGGGGAAGAGGTAAATCTTTCCGCCTCGGGTCTGCAACAGCATCTCCTGCAGACCTATCATACCGCTACCGCCCCAGTTGTGGTCAGGGGTCCAGTCGAAGCCTGGTCCCCAGAAGGCAGGAAAGCGGTGTGGGCCGTCGGCCAACTTCTCCTTGGTCAGCCGTACAGCCTCATCGGTCATACCCAGGCAGGCCGCCCAGATGTTGTCTTGCTTCCATCCGGTGGAAGATCGGAACTTGACGGCATCGGCATCCAGGTTATAGGTGTCACGGGCTGTCTGCAACGAGTCGCCTTGGCAGCCCACACCGAAGATGCGCCACGGGAACACCGGGTAAAGCTGCGGAGTCTCCACGTTGTTGACTCGCTCCCACGACTTAGCCGGAGCGATGGTCTTCTTACCCTCCGTCTGTCGGTAAGGAAGGTCGGGTATGCGTGCCAGCATCTCTTTCCATCGACCTACTGAGGTGTCACCCATCGCTAATTTGGTGTCGACATAACTCTTCAGCACGGTCTGCAAGGCAGCCACCGTAGACGCGGCATTGTTGGCCATCTTGTAGGTTTCGCACCCCGAGCCGGGGAAGAGGATGAGTTTGCCCTCTCCGTCCAACTTCTTGATGCCCCGTTGGGAGGCCAAGAACTGATAGTGTTCGTCGAAGAACGTGAGGGCGCTCTCTATGAAAGAGGTATAAGGACGGATGTCCGAACCGGCGTAGCGTCTCGACTCGAGTATCATCTGGCAAAACTCCAGTACCGTGTCCCACGTGTATTCGAGCCAAGCGTTGTACTCCAGGCCCTTGTCGAACCATTCGGGACGTTTCAGTCCGTACTCGGCCATGTTGGGCAGTCCGAAGTATTCCATCTGTTCGGTGAAGCAACCACCCGCATGGTTCCAATAGAAACGGCTGCGCAGCTCGGCATTAGAGAGCATACGATTATAGGCATCGAACTGGGGAATCATCAAGTCGGTATCACCGTTCTTCAGCATGGGCCAGTAAACGAGCCGTTGGTTCTGGGCCGTCATGGTACCGCCGCCCCAGTTACGGTAGTCCGGGGTGAAGGGAGCGTTTGACTTAGACTGCACGTACACGGGATCGAAGGTAAACAGCCCTCCATTGAATTTCGTGGGTGCCGTCCCGTAGGCATTGCAGCCAAGCATATAGCGGAACAGCGTGAAGTTGCGCGTAAGATCTGCCGCCTCACCATCGGCCTCTATGTAGCTGCGTTGCCAAAATTGGTTCCACCAAGCCAGGGTTGCCTTGCGGTCGCGTTCCGTACGGATGGACTGCTCCACCTGATTGAGCCCTGCCATCCACTGATTCACATCCGCGGTCTGTTGGGTATGGAAGACGATGGTGACGTGATGAGCCTTAGCAGGCTTTGCCGAGCGGAAGTTCCAGGCTTGGTAATCCGTTCCGGAGTATTCGCCTTTCGACGTACCCGTGAAGAAAAGGTTGTCGCCCGTCAATCGTCCTCCGGAAAGGAGGTTGGCTACAGGATTCCACAGTTGGTCTTTGACGGCATCCAGTCCTTCGATGCTCACCGTACGGTCGAACACTGTGACGGCAGGATTATGATGGTAGAAGGTGACGCCGCTTTCCGTAGCTCGGATAGAGTCTTTAGTAGTGACCAGGCCCGTAGTCTTGGCCCACTTGAGTGAACCTTGCCGTGCCTCGCCCTTGCGGAACGGACGGTCGGCATAGCGCCAGCTCTCATAGCTAAGGTCTATCGTGGTTGCTTTGCGTCCCTTCACCTCCAGGTGAACAACCGGGTGGTACACGTCCACCCATATCCGCACGGTGTATCCGCCCAACTGAATCTCTTGGTAGCCTTGCTGCAGTTTCAAGGTCTGCCGGAAACCCGCTTCGGGCATCGACTGACCATCGAGGCGCAACCGCACACGTCCTTGCTTCAGGAGGGTGGTGTATTCGTCGTAGGCTCCACTGCGGCACATGTAGAACAGCAGTTCCCCATTCTCAACCCACACGTTCAGTCCGATGTCGCCGCCTCCACAAGGCATCGACTCCGAAGAGTTCTTGCTGAAGGTAGTCCAGGTGTAGTCAGCCGGCTGTGCCCACATCGTCAGACAGAGGCACAGTTGCACCGTCAAAAGTATCGTCCGTATTCCCTGCATACTGTATTCGCTATCGTCTGTCGGTTCGTTATTTCTTCAGTGGTTTCGGGTCTTCCCAGTCATCGGAGCGGAAAGAGGAGACGGGCAGTCCTTCGGCACCATAGAGGTCACCTTCGGCATAGTCTTCGAAGGCATAGCGCACGGCAACGGGATGAGCCACCTTGTCGCACGTCACTATCACGTGCTGACGTTTTATCTCGGCCTTGGCAGGATAGAACACACGGTCCTCACCAGCCACCTTGAAGTTCTTCGACGCGAAGCCGTGCTTCACGTTGACCCACATCTTGTTGTCGCGCTCGAAGCTGACAATGACCGTATCGTTGCGTATCTCGCACGACTTATAGTAAGGGCTGTCGCCCGTGATGCCATCAATGCCGTATGCTTTGTTGAGTGCCAACAGGGCAAGGCGCTCGCCCGGGGTATGTTTATCGTAGGGATGGATACCATTCTTAAAGCCTGCGTCCATCAGCACAGCCATACCGGTCTGCGGCACCATGAACTCTACCTTTGCCTGTGCCTCGCGCAGGTAAGCGGAGTTGCACAGCGGCTTTCCCTGACCAGTGATGTTGCCGTAGCTATAGGGAGCTATCTGACAGTAGTAGAAGGGGAAGTCACCCTGTCCCCACAGCTTACGCCATCCGGTTATCAACGAAGAGAACATGTCGGCATAGGTGTGAGCTCGGTTCCAGTTGTCCTCACCCTGGTACCAGATAACGCCCTTCATGGTCATACCAATCAGCGGACTGAGCATACCGTTGAAGAGTACAGTCGGGGTACGGTTCTTGGAGGCAATCTTTCCCTTGACCTCGGGTATCTGTGCCGTTGCCTCGGGGAAGGCTTTCAGCATGTCCTTGTCCATCCACGCCTCACACGACGAACCGCCCCAAGCGGCAACCACCAGACCTACCGGCACCTGCAGTATCTCTTCTATCTGACGGCCGAAGTAGTAGGCCGTGGCACTGAACTCGCGGATGGTGGCAGGGGTAGCCTCCACCCAACTGCCCACACAGTCGGTAGCCGGCACGGTGGCGGAGTTGCGTTTCATCGTAAAGAAGCGGATGCGCTCGTTGCGTCCCCGCAACGCGTCCATGTTGGCACCCTCCACAGGTTGGTTGGTAAATCCCTTCATGGGCATCTCCATATTACTCTGTCCGGCGCACAGCCACAGTTCGCCTACCATTACGTTGTGAAGGGTAAGAGGGGTACCGTCGCTGATTACCAGCTCATAGGGACCACCTGCCTTCGGGGTCTTCAGGGTCAACTTCCACGCACCTTTATCATCGGCTTTGGTGGTGTATGCCTGTCCGTCCCAAGCGGGAGTCACCGTCACTACTTTGTTAGGTGTAGCCGTTCCCCACAGATTGGCTGTGGTCTGTTGCTGCATCACCATGTTGTCGGAGAAGATGGCGGGCATCTTCACCTCTGCCTGCAGAGGCAAGCCAAAGACAGTAGTCAGCATCAGCGCTGCAATACTCTTCCTATAATTATTCATTCTCATAGTTTTATCTCTTTCGTTTATTATTCCGTTCATTTATTCTATCACCCGATTACTTATTGGTACGCACCAGCTTCAGCGGTCCCAGCAAGCCAGCGGGCAACAGGTGCTTGTCCGCCATCCGGTATTTCGCATTGGTCCAGATGCCTTTGTAGGGTGCCTTGCCTTGGTCGGCCCCATTGAGGGCATTGGCCCAGGTGTTGGATACTTCTATCACCAAGGTGTTGTCGCCCTGCCGCACGGCCCGGGTGATGTCCAGCTCATAGGGGGCGGTCCATGCGATGCCACAATCCACGCCATTCACCTTCACGGCGGCCACATCGTGCAGCGTACCAAGTTCCAGCAACACCTTCTCCACCTCACCGAGCGTCTGGTTCCAAGTGAAGTGGGTCGTGTAGACTACCGTACCGCTATAGTAACGGATGTGTTCGTCCGCCTCCTTCGACCAGTCGAAGAGTTCAGTCCGTTTTACCGTGGTATCTATCAAGGGGAAACTTACGCTCCACTGAGAGGTCTTCAGATTCTCTTTCTTACGCCATACGGTAGCTGTGTTACCTGTCTTCCCGGCAGACTTCTTGAACACAATGAAGGCCGACTCACCTGCGGCGAGCTTCATAGAGACTTCGGTACGGCCGTTCACCGTCTTCCAAGTCTGCTGGTCAGTAATCTCACCGGTCATCGGGTTCCACCACTCGGGTGCACTGCCATCTATGCGGAACGAGGCGACGAACTCACGCTCTTCGTCCCGTTGGTTAGCTACGAAATAGATGTCCACTCCCTCGTCAGCGTTGCGGCGGTGCGTCCATGCCACATCCTCGGGTACTATCAAGTCACGCTCCAACCCGTAGGCAGAGAAGTCATCGGCTTTGTAAGGCAACTCGGGGACTATCACTCCGGCCTCACGCAAGGCTGCCACCTTGGCCTTCACCTCTTGGCTCTGCACATTGTTCGGGCTCATCGGATGTTTCGTAGGCATCACCACCACCCGGTAGCTTGCGCCACTGGGCAACACCATCCGCCCATCCTCAGCCTTGGCAAGACGCAGCAGCGCGTCGCGGTTGAAAGAGTCGTAGGCATAGCCACGCAAGGGGTTGACCCATTTGTCCGGGTCGGCCATGTTGGCGGAGTGGGTAACACCTACCGGCATCACCCGCAAGGGTTGACCTTCGTTGGCTAGGCGTACCTGTTCGCTACGCACCCGTTCCCTACCAAAGATGCCGGGCAACATCGGTACCAAACGGTCGGGCAAGATGGCGCGACTTGGCACCTCCTCACCGGTAAACACAGCGATATCCGTCACCGGCACGCCATACTGCAACAGGGTTTGGCAGCGTGCGGCATAGTCGGCCAAGCCTTTGCTTCCGTTCTTCCACCACGTGTTGTCGCGTTGGAAGAAGAGGCCGATGCCGTCCAGCGTCATGCCGGGTTTCTTGTCCATATAGGGGTTGTGGGTGTAGACGTGGAAAAACAGTCGGTTGATACCCAACGCATAGTTGCGATCGAGCAAGGTCTTCAGCATAGCCGGAGTCTCGTCCCAGGTGCCACGCACTTCGGTGAAGCCTTCCGCCTGAATGATTTTCTTGCCATAGATGTGTGCGCCACTGACGGCATCGAGCATATCATTGGGTTTGTCGTGCGTAGGACTGCGCAACCAGAACTCACCCATGGGGAGGTCCACCATCTGATAGTGGAGTAATCCGTCGCTCACCATGGTGGGGGCCACGCACTCGGCAGAGAACTGGCAGTCGTAGGTCTTGGCACAGTCGGCCAATTCTTTATAGAAAACATCCTTCACCAGCTCGGCAATAGTGCGGCGCACATCACGTAGCACGCGCTCGGAGGTTGCCACATTGTCCACAGGTATGCCGGCATAGAGAGCCAGATAAGGAGCCAGCGAGTAGCCACGGCGTGCCTCAAACTCATCCATGAAGTTGTCGCTCCAGTTTTGGCAGCCACACTCCCAGCTGTCCACATGCATGTACTTCAGCACCCGGTGGGCCAACTCCTCTCCTATCTCTTCGAAGGCACGGCCAAACCAGTAGTTGAACTGCTTGCGTACGGCTATGATGTTGAACTTGTCACACTCCAGTCCTTTGCCTCCACCACCAGTGGCATTGGTGTGGCCCGTAGAGGTGTGGCCGATGCGTAGCAGGCGCCACTCTCCTTGAGGTAAGGTAGCGGTCAGCCGTCCGTTGTGCATGCCGGCAGTCATGTCCAGTATCTCGTTCTGCGAGACGCAATCGTTCACCGGCACTTCGCTAGCCTGTGTATCTTCGGCCACTCGCCACACAAGTCCGGCCTTCCCCTCCCATTGGTTCAGTCGGGGTTCTCCATGGAACACTACCTTCTTTATCTTCAGGTTAGGTTTCCACTTAGCGGCATCCATGTCCTCGCTACCGGGCTCACTGCCTACAGGAGTCCAGTAGAGGCGGAAGTAACGTGCGGTAGTAGGCGATATGGCGTGGGTACTATTCTCGTCGGTGTTCTGCCAACCCTGTCGGGCGGGGGTGAGTTGCTTCACCGTGTAGAACTTCTTGCCGTCGATGCTGGCCTTCACCACCATGCGGTGTGCCTGGTAGTTGTTGCCGTTGAGAATGATCTCGATGTTTCGGCAAGTGACCGGTTCGGCAAAGCTATACTGTATCCAGCAGGGGACTGACGAACGTATCACCCCAGTGGAATCGATGTTGACACCTTTCTTAGGGTTTACCTGGGCTTCCACATTGCCGCAGGTGACGCGAGGCTGTTGGGTGATACGTTCCCCCTTTACCGGCAGCGCCAGCAGGGCGATATCCTCGTAATAACCTTCCATAGCTTTGGGCTGAGCCAGACGGAGCGCGTTCACCCGTCCGCCCTGCACGATGGTCTCCGTGAAGACCACCTTCTGCATCGACTCTTCGGGACGTATCCACGGGCCACCTGCCAAGGCGAATCCGTCGCAGATGTGCATGCCGAGCTTCAGACCCAGGCGGTCGGCCTCTTGCATGCTGTATTTCACCATCCGCCACCACTCGGGCGACAACTGTTCGGCTTTGCCTTCGTACTGTTTACCCTGCTCCACCGATTTAATGGGCATCAGATAGGCCCCACCCAGACCAGCCTGCTTCATGGCTTCCAAGTCGGCCTTGATGCCCTCCTCGCTCACGGCTCCGTACATCCAGTACCAGAAGGTCCAGGGTTTGGACTCTCCGTCGGGATGAGCAAACTGTTGCTGCAACGTGGGGGTGCCAGCGGACAGAGATTGTGCACTGAGGGCAGTGATGCCCATCAGCCATCCCAAGAGACTTGTTACTATTTTGTTCTTCTTCATTTCTTCCATCATTTTGTGTTACACGGACGAATGCGGATGTGCAAGGTCTGCTCCGTCTTTTTGATAGCATATTTCTTCAGCACGCCCGGTCCGCAGCTACTGTTGCCTAAGCCCAGCACAGCGGCATCCACATGCAAGTGGGTAGCCTCATCGGGTTGCAGGTCGCAGTCGTGTGCCGTGGTGGCCAGCGTCTGTGTGGAGTATGGCAGGGCGGAAGCAGAGAAGGGTTTGTCCAGTGCCAACACCTCGATACCCCGGCCTTTGTCATCTGTCAACTGCAGCTTCACCACCGACTCCTTGTTACCCGAGTCCTGTGGACGCGGATAGTGGGTGTACTGCGCATCCACGGTCGAGGTCCACCACCCTATCCGGCAAGCGGAGTGGCGGTCGGGATAGTTCTCGTACGGACCGTAGCCATACCAAGCGAAGTTGGTCAGGCTCTTGTCCAGTCGCCATGCACTACCCAGTCGAGGCAACTCCGGCAACTCGCCCTCGGGGCGGTAAGTCTGTTTCATATCTATCGTGCCGTCGGCGTAAATCTTATAGACAGTGGTCACCATGATGTGTCCCGACAGATAGCAGTATCTGTGTTGGGTCGTGACGGTCACCTGTCCGTCCGTCGATTGGCTCCAACCGAATGAGCCGGACTTCACCATAGGAGCATCCATCCGGTTCTTCGTCCAGTCCTTCGCCAACCAGTTGCCAAAGCTCTTGTCGTTGTCCGTAGGAGCGCGGAAGGCTTCGAAGGTATGCGGCGAAAGTGTATCCGTTGCACTGAACATCACTTTGTCGCCATACCTGAGTTCCATCCAGTTTCCATCCTCCCGGTTCCAGGTTGCTATGAAGTTCTTCCCCTTCACATGGAGGAGTGTATCACTTGTATAGACTGATATTTTCCCTGCAGGTTTAATGGTAGAGCGTGCCATCCGCATCAGATTATCGTGCAGAGCCAACTGTTCCGTGGCTACCTCGAATCCAGTCTTTGCCCAGAGGCAATCTTGCTTCAGGCGTATCGAGAGGTTGAGACGTACGTCGCTGTCAGTCGACTTCACCCGCTTGTTTGCCTTTGCTAAGGAGAGGATGAGGACCTTGCTCTCTCCTGGATTAGCAGCAGGCAGTTCACTCTCCCCGCTACCCATCAGCTGTCCGTCGGCATACAAGTCCCAGAGGCAGGTGTAACCGGACAAGTCGGTGTGATGATTATGGTTGAGCACCTCCACCGCGCACTGACCGCTGAGAGGGTCGTAGCTCACGAGTTTCATGTAGACCGGTTGGTAGACCTTCTTCACCTCATAGTATTTGGCACTGACAGTGCGGTCGCAGAAGATAACACCATTCATGCAGAAGGCTTTCAAGTTGGGTTGGTCACCGAAGTCGCCGCCATAGGCCACCTGCGTCTTACCGTCGGGCAGGGTGCGGATGATGCCTTGGTCCACCCAGTCCCAGATGAAGCCGCCCAGCATTCGTTTGTTGCTATAAATCTCGTCCCAATATTGTTGGAAGTTGCCTAACGCATTGCCCATACAGTGGGCGTATTCACTGGTCAGCACGGGGCGGTCGTCGTTGGTACGCTGGGCAATTGAGAGCAGCCGTTCCCAACGGGCGTTCTCCGCCCGCTCTTTCTCCTCGCCCTCCTTGATGCCTGGGTTGAGGTATTCGTCCTGCACCCGTGTGTAGAAGCGGCTGATGACATCCACCGTCTTGGGATCGGGGTTTCCGTCCACACCCTGTGCGCCCTCGTAGTGTACCAGGCGAGTGGGGTCGAAGTCGCGTAACCATGCGGAGATAGCCGCGAAGTTGGGTCCGTAGCCACTCTCGTTGCCCATACTCCAAAAGAGGATGCAGGCGTGGTTCTTATCCCGTTCGGCCATGCGCACGGCCCTGTCCATGAAAGCAGCGTGCCAATCGGGGGTGCTGGCGAGGGTGCCTCGCAGTCCGTGCTCCTCGATGTCGGCCTCGTCCATGACGTAGAGTCCCAGGGAGTCGCACAGCTCATACCACCGTGGATGGTTGGGATAGTGGCTAGTGCGTACGGCATTGACATTGCACTGCTTCATGAGCAAGATGTCTTGTATCATTCGTTCCTCCGACACCACACGGGCCGTGTAGGGGTCGTGCTCATGTCGGTTCACGCCACGGAAGCGGATGGGCTTGCCGTTCACCAACACTTGTCCGCCTTTGGACTCCACACTGCGGAAACCTACTTTAGTGGTCACCTGCTCCACCTGCTTACCTTGCGCGTCTTTCAGTGTCATTCGCAGGGTATAGAGGTAAGGAGTCTCGGCAGTCCACAAGTGTGGGGAAGGTATCAAGGTGGAGATGCGTCCCATCTTGCGTGGCCCACGTTGGGGGTACCACTCATTCATCGTGGCGGCTTTGTGGTCGAGGTCCAGGATAGATTCTATGCTCGTGTCGCCATAGTAGACCTGGCTACCTTCTTCATCCGTCAGCGTCACTTCGAAGCGATAGCCATTGCCCCGCTCCTGTCGGTAGACACTGAACTGAGGGTCTATCTGCAGGGTAAAGTCGTTGTAGTTGACATCGGGCAGGGTGCGCACGGCAAAGTCGCGCAAGCGCACGTCGGAGGTATGGAACAGGGTGATGTCCCTATGAATGCCGCCAAAGCGCCAGAAGTCCTGGTCCTCTAGATAGGAACCGTCGCTGTAGCGGTACACCTCCACGGCTATTTGGTTGGTCCCATGCTGCAGGTAGTCGGTGATGTTGAACTCCGAGGGTTCCATGCTGCCTTGACTATAACCTACCCGCTGTCCGTTTATCCAAACGTAGAAGGCACTCATCACACCATCGAAGCGCAGGAAGGTCTGACCTTCGGACTCCCATCCGTCGGGCAAGGTGAAGGACCGCCGGTACTGTCCCGTCGGATTACGTTCCTCGTAGGTGGTATAGCTCTTCTTCGGTGTCCCCATCACCCGAGGCGGGGCTATCTTGAAGACATAACCCGCCGAAGCATAGACAGGGGTGCCGTATCCGTTCACCTCCCAGTTAGCTGGCACAGGGAAGTTCACCCAAGCCGCATCGTCGAAGTCGGTACGGTAGAAGTCGACTACTCGCTCGTCCGGAGTCTTTGTCCAGCGGAACTTCCACTCTCCATTCAGGGTCATGGAACGGTCACCCTGCGTCGTCCCGTATGGGATGAAGGCGGCACGGGCCGGTTCACGGTTTATCTGCAACACGTGGTGGTTCTCCCAGTCGTGCACCTCTTGGGCTTGCAGGCTGCCCATCAGACAACAGGCACAGCCCAGCATCAGATATCTATAGTTCATCATGCGCACTGCATTGAATATCGTTTTCATACTATACATATATATAACAAGGTATCATTGCACATCCACCGCATCGAACGACAAGCCCTCCATCGCTTCGGCGGAGAGTATCAGCCGGTAGGTGCCGGCGTTGATGTATCCGCCCGTGGTGGTACTCATCATCCGCCACTTCTCCGGGGTCTCGGGGAAGGTTAGCGTATCATCCTTCAGCACACTGCCGTTGGGGGCTATCAGTTTCAGATTGACCGGTACAGACTTGCCGCTCAGGTTCATAAACTTGAAGCGGAAGGCATACACTTGTGCCAGACCTGTAGAGATGGTCCACTCGATGCTGTTCTTCTTCCCTGCACCGAAGAACACTCCCGTCTGTTTCTTATGAAGCTTCTTCTGGAACTTACCCTTCACCAGAGCATCTTCTGCCTCATAGGTAACACAAGGTCGTGTGTTCTTGTCCTCGGGTAGCAGTTCGGTAGGCATCTTGGCCATCACCTCCGTATCGGCTTTCGCCCAGCTCCAAATGGAGGGTGCGGTAGCCATCGGTTGAGCTTGTCCGTCCATCGCAGCGATGGCGATGGCGGATATCACGGCCTGCCCGGCCTTCACCTCGGGGAAGTCTATGCGCAGTTCACCATCAGTTACAGTCGCACACACCACTTTCTTCAGTGCCGTGTCGTGGCCCACCTCGGCCCAGATGTCCAAGTCATCGAGTACGGTGGTACCATTCACCGCCACATCGAAGATGCGCAGTCCTTCGCAATCGGTCTCCGCACCGCCACCGGTACCATGCCAAGGCTCCACGAAGTAGAGTTCCACGCGGTAGTTGCCGTTGGGCACAGGGAAGCGGTAGTTGAGCTGATGTCGTCCGAAGCGGAAGGTCTGGAAGAGTTTCCAGTCGCGCACACCATGAATGGGGTCGTAGGTGACACGCTGACTCGCCTGATAGGGAGAGAGCTCACAGAACTGCTCTGCCCACGAATGGGAGTAGGTCGTGTCGTCGGCAGTCCACAACTG
>CAYZVH010000052.1:0-17801 GCA_964481755.1 uncultured Bacteroides sp.
TGTGGTGCCGTAGAGCAGTATGCGGACGGGGTGATGGAACCGGCACTCAGTCTCCAGTATCACCTGTCGGCAGGCTCCGCAGGGAGAGACGGGTTTCTCGGTGAACCACGTCCCGTTGTGCGCGGCAATGGCTAGCATCTCCACGGCCGTGTCCGGACAGTGCGCGTTGGCATAGAACAGTGTGGTGCGCTCGGCGCACAGCCCCGATGGGTAGGCCGCGTTCTCCTGGTTGCAGCCCGTGATGATGGTTCCGTCGGCCAGTCGCACCGCCGCTCCCACATGAAACTTCGAGTAAGGTGCATAACTGTTCTTGGTCGCCTCTTTGGCGTGGTTCACCAGTTCTCGCTCCGTCTCCGTGAGCTCTTCATATCTATATAAATAGACTTTGCATTCGTGGATAATCTCTTTCATGGTATTCAGTGATTGATTTGAAAGTTCATTACTCTTTACCTAGCGGGGGATTGTGTTACTTACCCTTGCTTGCTTTCCATCACTTTAGTAAGTATTACATCTGGTGATGATCCCATAAGGGTGATAGCTGATATCTTATGACCGCCATTGGCATTGAGAGAGTGTCCGCAGTGATAAAGGCGGTCGTCTACGATGAGCCATCGGTCGTGTGATTCGCTTCGCCACTTGCGTATGTCGATATGGCCTTTAGGAAATAGTCGGTCGTGTTCGTCCATAAGATGTCGCATTCCTTGACCCACGCCTGCGGTATAGATAATCCCCTCCACGCCGGCCTTACGGACATCCAATATTCCGAGGGTAAGGGCTGAAACGTAAGCATCTACGATAATGACACGTTGTGTGGCTGTGCATACAATGTTCTCTAGGGCTGCCCGGGCCGTATAGAAGTCTCCTTCGAAGAATACCATTTCTGCTGGTGGCGTTGAGGTACGAATGAAGAAATCGAGTTGCTCTTGTTGTTTGGCTTGCGTGCTCTCGATATGTGTCATTCGTAATGAATGTTCATCAAATCGAGAGTCTATTTGTCGTTGTATCGCTAACAGTTGCTGATTTACGGAATATCCTTTTAGTAAATAATCCTTTAGGACATGAGTTGCCCATTTGCGGAATGCTGTGGCGTTGACGCTATTTACACGGTAACCTACAGATATGATAACGTCTAGATTATAGAAAACCGTTGTGTATCGTTGTTTTCCGTCATTACCCATATGTTCCAAAATGGAACATGTGCTTTCTTTGTCCAACTCTCCACATTGGAAAATATTATTCAAATGCTTTGTGATAGCAGGTCGTTTAGTCCCGAACAAATCTGCTATCTGTTGCTGTGTGAGCCACACTGTTTCATGTTCGGCATCTACCTTCACTTCGAGACGTATGCTCTCGTCTGGCTGATAGAGTACGATTTGAGAGCTGCTTTCTTCAGATGCATTGGGTATGTTGTTAATGTTGGCATTCATAATATTTTCTGCTAATGTGTTCTGCGAAGATAGCGACAATCATTGAAAGAAACAAGTAACTCTTGATATATCATCGATTGTTTTGTCTACACTTAGTTGCTTATATTCATTGGCTCATGCTTTTGTTGATTTTATATCCTTTTAGGATTTGGAAGATTGTCTTCTTTTTCGTTCTTTTGTGTACTCAATAAGAAGATTGGAATGAAAAGATACGGCTTACTCCTTGGACTCTTGCTGGTCGGCCTGCTGACGACGGTGGCGCAGACCCGCAACAAACGGTACGAGGAGTATATCCATAAATATAAGGACATCGCCATCGAGCAGATGAAACGCTACAAGATACCGGCTAGCATCACGCTGGCACAAGGGTTGCTCGAGAGCGGGGCAGGGCAGAGCGAACTAACCCGCAAGTCGAACAATCACTTCGGCATCAAGTGCGGCGGCAACTGGAGAGGGAAGACCACCCGCTTCGACGACGATGCCAAGAATGAGTGCTTCCGGGTGTACGCCAACGCGCGTGAGTCGTACGAGGACCATTCGCGGTTCTTGGTGAACAGCAGCCGCTATGCCGCACTGTTCAAACTGAAGAGCACCGACTACAAGGGGTGGGCGCACGGACTGAAGAAGGCGGGCTATGCCACCAGCCCTACCTATGCTTCGTCCCTCATTCACCTCATCGAACTCTATGACCTGCAGAAGTACGACACCAAGGCGGGACAGAAACATCCCGACACCTTCGTGCCTCACCAGACCTACGTGGCCAATAAACTGCTATACGTCATCGCCCGACAAGGCGATACCTTCGAGGCCCTCTCGGACGAGTTCGACATCTCTAAACGTAAACTGCGGAAGTACAACGACCTCTACAAAGACTACACCTTGCAGGCGGGCGACATCATCTATCTGGAGAAGAAACACTCCAAGGCCCTGAAGCCGAACATCATTCATCGTGTGGAGGTTGGCGAGTCGATGTACACCATCTCGCAGAAGTATGGCATACGGCTGAAGTCGCTCTACAAGCTGAACAAGGCTTATGCCGACAAGGCCGTGCAGGTGGGCGACTATGTACGGTTGCGATGAAGACCTTAAACAATAAAACCAAATACAGAATGAAAAGATACGGAAGTGTAATAGGAGTGGCTCCGGGCAAACTGGAGGAGTACAAGAAACTGCATGCGGCTGCGTGGCCGTCGGTGTTGAAGACCATCTACGACTGCAACATCCGCAACTATAGCATCTACTACAAGGATGGATACTTGTTCAGTTACTATGAGTACATCGGCGACGACTACGAGGCCGACATGGCGAAGATGGCTGCCGACCCCGAGACTCAGCGTTGGTGGACCTTCTGCGAGCCTTGCCAACAACCTTTGCCCACTCGTGCCGAAGGGGAGTGGTGGGCCGCGATGGAAGAGGTCTTCCACGTGGACTAAGTTGCACTCAGCATGTGGACAGCTTCACTCGACAGATGGAGAGGACTTCACTCAACAGGTGGATCGCTTCGTTTAACGTGTGAACTGAGTTTCGCTCCTATAGAAAACAAAAGAGGCCGCAAGCAATTGCGGCCTCTTTTGTTATTTAATCTCAATCTCTTCTTTCATGTCTATCTCCTCGCCTTTTGAGTCGTGGAACTCATATTGCAGGAAGGCGAGCTTTTGACTTGGAAGAATCTTAATACCGAATCCGTACTTCATCTGCCATTGCCGTTTCAAGGAGAAGAATCCTTGATTGACGTAGGCGGCGATATACGGATGGATGTGAAGGGTGAACTTTTTGATTCCCAACTTATTGACCAAGTAGTCAATCTTACTCTCCAAGGTATCTGTAAAGAGGATAGAGGGCTTGATGGTTCCTTTACCGAAACAGGTGGGGCAGGTCTCCTCGGTGTGCACATCGATGGAGGGACGCACACGCTGGCGCGTGATCTGCATCAGTCCAAACTTGCTCAAGGGGAGGATGTTGTGCTTGGCTCTGTCCTTCTGCATGTTGTGACACATGCGTTCGTAGAGCTTCTGACGGTTCTCCGCCGAGGTCATGTCGATAAAGTCCACCACGATGATGCCACCCATATCCCGCAACCGCAGTTGGCGCGCCAGTTCATCGGCGGCCCCGAGGTTCACGTCCAATGCCGTGGCCTCCTGGTTGTTGTTAGTCTTCGAACGGTTGCCGCTGTTCACGTCCACCACATGCAGGGCTTCGGTGTGTTCAATGATCAGGTAGGCTCCGTTCTTGTAGGAGATGGTTTTACCGAACGATTGCTTTATCTGTTTGGTAACGGAAAAGTTGTCGAAGATAGGAA
Organism: uncultured Bacteroides sp.; assembly: GCA_964481755.1. Classification (GTDB taxonomy): domain Bacteria; phylum Bacteroidota; class Bacteroidia; order Bacteroidales; family Bacteroidaceae; genus Phocaeicola_A. The sequence continues at coordinate 3,727 of CAYZVH010000052.1, forward strand.
GTTTGCCCGTGTAGAGCTTCACGATGTCTGTCCGTTCAGGGGCGATGAGGCTCACATAGTCCTTTACCTCATTAAACACCGCTTCGTCGTTGACGTGGATACTTTCGAACGATGGGCTGAACAGGTCGCGCAGCAAGGCCACCGTGCGGCTGGTCTCTTCGTAGGTCAGCGCGGGCAACTTCGTGGCTTTCTGCACCTTCTGTATGCAGTCCTCCCAATGTTTGAGCAAAACTTTCAGTTCGGCATTCAGCTCGGCAACTCTTTTCCCTTCGGCTACTGTGCGCACTATCACTCCAAAGTTCTTCGGAACGATGCTCTGCAGTAACTGCTTCAGTCGGGCGCGTTCTTCGCTCGATTTAATTTTTTGAGATACGGAAACCTTGTCGTTGAAGGGGATGAGTACCAGGTAGCGTCCTGCGAAGGAGAGCTCGCTGGTCAGTCGTGGTCCCTTGGTCGATATAGGCTCCTTGACGATTTGCACCAACACCTCTTGTCCCACTTGCATCACTTCGGAAATGCTTCCGTTCTTGTTGATGTCGGGGAGGGGAGTGGCTTTTGTGATGGGGAAAAGTTTCTTGCGGTCGCTGATGACTTGTTTCAGATACTTTTGGTAAGAGCTGAATTGAGGTCCTAAATCAAGATAGTGAAGGAAAGCATCACGTTCGAATCCTACATCCACAAAGCATGCATTCAGTCCAGGCATCAGTTTCTTCACCTTGGCCAAATACAGATTACCCACCACAAAGGAGGCGCTGCGGCCCTCTTTTTGGAATTCCACCAGGTTCTTGTCCTCAAGCAACGCGATGGAAATGTCTTTGGGTTGTACGTCAACTACTAATTCGCTTGTCATTCTCTACGTTTAAATGTTAGCCTCTTTAAACAAAGAACAAACCCGCAAAGGCGTGCTTTACAAGTTTGTTCTCTATCTCAGTCAAAAAACAGACTATAAAAGACTATTTGCTTTTGTGTCTATTCTTTCTTAGTCTTTTCTTTCTTTTGTGAGTAGACATTTTGTGTCTTTTCTTTTTCTTTCCGCTTGGCATAGCTAAAATCTTTTATTAAGTTAATACTATATGTTATTGTTTACTTATCCTGGATATTGAAAGTCTTAGCAGGCTTGAATGCAGGAATCTTGTGTTCTGGAATAACGATTGAAGTGTTTTTTGATATGTTTCGAGCCGTCTTCTGTGCTCTCTTCTTCACGATGAAACTACCGAATCCGCGCAGATAAACGTTCTCTTCATTTGCCAAAGAATCTTTTATGATGCCCATGAAGGCCTCAACGGCAGCCATTGCAGATGCTTTGTCTACACCGGTTCTTTTGGAAATTTCGTTGATAACATCAGCTTTAGTCATTGTTTGATAGTAATTATTTGTTTTAGTATATTCTTTAAAATTTTGGTCTGCAAATATATAGCTTTTCCGGAACACGTGGAAATATATTAGGAACATTTTTGAAAAAAAGAAGCCGTGAGCTATTATTTGCGTACATTTGCTCCCAAATTAAGACCGATGAACAGGGCTTTTAGTGAGACACTTATCGCATGGTACCTACGCAACAAGCGTAGTCTGCCTTGGCGCGACACCCAGGACCCTTACCGCATCTGGGTGTCGGAGATCATCCTGCAACAGACCCGTGTGGTGCAGGGGTATGACTATTTTCTGCGCTTCATGGAGCGTTTTCCCACGGTGGACCACCTAGCGCTGGCCGATGAGGACGAGGTGCTGAAGCTGTGGCAGGGGCTTGGTTACTATTCGCGGGCACGCAATCTGCACGAGGCGGCCAAGTCTATTCACGCCATGGGTCACTTCCCTACTATATATAAAGAGGTAAGGGCGCTGAAGGGGGTGGGCGACTACACCGCCGCCGCCATCTGCTCGTTTGCCTACGGTCAGCCCTATGCTGTGGTGGATGGTAACGTCTATCGGGTGTTGGCCCGGTGGCAGGGTATCGATGTGCCCGTGGACTCCACCGAGGGGAAGAAGCTCTTCGCACAGTTGGCACAGGAGTTACTCGATGTCAACCGCCCGGCTCTCTATAACCAAGCCATCATGGACTTCGGGGCACTGCAGTGTGTGCCGTCGTCGCCCAACTGCATCGATTGCCCGCTGGCGGAGAGCTGCATGGCGCGTGCCAAGGGATGGGTGGCCGAACTGCCCGTGAAGCAACACAAGACCAAGGTTCGTTGGCGCTACTTCAACTACCTCTTCGTCCATTCCTCTGTCTATACCTATATTATAAAGCGCACGGATGCCAACGACATTTGGCAGGGGCTCTATCAGCTGCCACTGGTGGAGTGCGACCGGGACATGGACGAGGCCGACTTCCGCACTTCCAACTCTCTGCGTCGCCTATGGGGCGACGGTGACGTGCCGCCGACCCTGCGCTGTGTGAGGCGTGGCGTGAAGCATGTGCTTTCTCATCAAGTGTTGTTCACAAACTTCTATGAGGCTGAGGTGACAGATGCGGCCGACATACTTGCCGACTGTCTGCGTATTCCTTTGGATGAGTTGGAGCAGTATGCCGTCCCGCGCCTGGTTCATCAGTTCCTAATGGAGCGAGGTCTCGTGGATTCCTAGGCGATTAGGTGCTATTCTTAAATCTTTTTGCATTTATTGCACGGAATGTTTGTTTCCTATATTTAATACTCTTATCTTTGAGCCGTTAAACATTTAATGAATAAAAATATGTCAGTAAATAAAGTAATATTGATAGGTAATGTGGGAAGAGATCCCGAAGTAAGACACCTTGACACCGGAGTGACCGTGGCCACCTTCACCTTGGCTACTACCGAGCGTGGATATACGTTGCCCAATGGAACTCAAGTGCCCGACCGGACCGATTGGCACAACATCGTTTTGTGGAGAGGTTTGGCAACCACGGCGGAGAAATATGTGCACAAAGGTGACAAGCTCTACATCGAAGGCAAAATCCGTCCTCGCACCTATGACGACCAGAATGGCGTGCGTCGCTATACGGTAGAAATCGTAGCCGACGAGATGGAGATGTTGACTCCCCGTGCCGCAGGCGCTGCCGCTCAACCAGTACAGAGTGCTCAGCCGGCACAAAGCGCTCAGCAACCTACATCAGTTGGCTCTCAAGCTCAGCCGGTGGCTGGTGGTGAGCCCAAGAATGAACTTCCTTTCTAAGAAAGATAACACATACGATTTGACCAACCGCGAGGCATCATGCTCTCGGCAGACCGTCGGTGACGGAATGCGGCAAGGTGCCTCCGGTGGTGGATTGTGTGACCCCGATTGTTTAACTAAATTACAGTAGTTTGGATACTGATTATTTCTTATGCCAGTTAAGTGGCTTATTTGACGGTGTAACGGTGACGCCCCCTTCCGTCGGGGCACTTGTGGCCATCATCTTGGCCGCTCTACTATTGATGGTTTCCGGATTCGTGTCGGCTTCGGAAATCGCGTTCTTCTCATTGACGCCGACAGACAAGAACGAAATAGCCCAGGAAAGCCATCCTTCGGACAAAAAGATAATGGAGTTGCTCGACGACTCTGAGCGGTTGCTGGCCACCATCTTGATAACCAACAACTTTGTGAACGTGACCATCATCATGCTCTGCAACTACTTCTTTGCATGCGTCATCGATTTCGGTTCGTCCAAGGTGCTCGAGTTTATTGTCATCACTGTAATCCTGACCTTCCTGTTGCTGCTCTTCGGCGAGATTATGCCTAAGATCTATTCGGCTCAGCATACCCTGAAGTTCAGCCGTTTCGCTGCGCCGGGACTTATGTTCCTGCGGAAACTCTTCCGCCCCGTGTCGTCGATGTTGCTCCACTCGAAAGTGCTCGTCAACAAGATGGTGACCAAGGAGAACTATAACATCTCCGTGGACGACCTGTCGCAGGCGCTCGAACTGACGGACAAGAACGACCTGACCGAGGAGCGCAGCATGCTGAAGGGCATCATCCGGTTTGGCGACGAGACGGCCAAGGAGGTGATGACCCCTCGTACCGACATGGTGGACCTGGACGTGAAAGCTTCCTACAAAGAGGTGCTCAACTGTGTGGTGGAGAACGCCTACTCGCGCATCCCCGTCTACTCCGGCTCGCGCGACAACATCAAGGGTGTGCTCTACGTGAAGGACCTGCTGCCCCACTTGAGCAAGGGCAACAACTTCCGCTGGCAGTCGCTCATCCGTCCGCCGTACTTTGTGCCCGAGACCAAGATGATTGACGACCTGCTGCGCGACTTCCAGGCCAACAAGGTGCACATCGCTATTGTGGTCGATGAGTTCGGAGGTACCTCTGGACTGGTCACTATGGAGGATATCATTGAGGAAATTGTGGGCGAGATTAACGACGAGTATGACGAGGAGGAACACCCCTATACCAAGCTCGACGACCATACCTACCTGTTCGAGGGCAAGACACTGTTGACCGACTTCTACAAGGTGATGAAGAGCGACGGCGAGGAGTTCGAACAAGTGGCTGGCGAGGCTGATACCTTAGCCGGACTCCTGTTGGAGATAAAGGGTGAGTTCCCCCAACTGCACGAAGTCATCACCTCCGGCATCTACACCTTCGAAGTGATGGAGCTGGACGAGCGACGCATCGTGAAGATTAAAGTCTCCCTCAATTCGTCAGTCAAACCTGCCGAAGAAGAATAACCCGGGACTATGCCTCTCTATAAACAAGTGAAAGAGGATGCCCTTCAATGGGCGATATGGCGGATGGACGAGTCGCTCGACCAACTCGCTGCCTTAGTGCCTTACGGCGACAAACTGCTGGCGGAGTGTGCCCACTTCGCCAGTGAACATCGGCGCAAGGAGCTGGTAGGAGCGCGGGTGCTGCTTCACCATCTGTTGCAGCGTGAAGAGCCGGTCGCCTACTTGCCATCGGGGAAACCCTACCTTGTGAGCGGAGCCTACCACATCAGTATCTCACACACGGCGGACTATGTGGCGGTGGCTCTGCATAGCCAGCACGAGGTGGGCATCGACGTCGAACGCTTCGGCATGAGGGCGTTGCGGCTGAAGGACCGCTTCGTGCGCGAGGACGAGAGCCTCGAACCTCCCGCGGTCTACACGGCTCTGCTGCACTGGAGCGCCAAAGAGACCGCCTTCAAGCTATTGGATTGCGATGAGGTAGATTTCAAACAGCACCTCCGCATCACTCCTTTTTACCCGCAGACGGAGGGAATCTTCACGCTCACGGAAACACGTACAGAAGAGCAGAAGCGTTTCCGCATCCACTACCTCGTCACCAAAGACTTCGTGCTGACCCTTGCGTGGATGAATCGAACCCAGAGCCCTCAGCTAAGTAAAAACACTCAACCTCTGTAAGCGACGGCTAAAAGATGTTTCGGCTCATCGGACACTGACTTCGCCCATTGTACTGAGATTGCTCAGTACATCTGACAGGGCGGTTAAAGGTACCCGAAAATGCCCCTAGGGTCTAGGCCCCTTGAGTATATGGTCTCCGAAATGTACGTTTATGGCAGTCGGAAATGTATGTTGTGACCATTGGCGTTCGACCTCGTTGGGCATGCGAGTACAACCAACCGACACACAAGCTGTAGCTCTCCGATAAATGAGCCTTGGCTCATTCTGGGACTTGTTGTCGTCCGAAGGAAACTCATGCTTGAGGGCTGCGCACGTCGAGTCGCATGGCCCCGACTCTGAACCGTCAATGCTGAACTTTGTCAGATGGTAATCTCCCCGCAGATGGGGTTGTTCATCCGGTAGCGTACCTCCTGAGGGCTCATGCCGTGGCCGAAGAGGAACATCAACTTCGTCAGCGCAGCCTCCACGGTACTGTCGTGTCCGCTCACCACGCCGGCATCCAACAGGTGGATGCCCGTCTCGTAGCGCGCCATCTCCACTGTTCCTGCCAGACACTGACTGATGTTCACAATCACGATGCCCCGGTCGGTGGCATCCTTCAGCAGACGTACCAACCACTCCTTCTGTGGCGCGTTGCCCGAGCCGAATGTCTTCAGCACCACCGCCTTCAGTCCCGGCACGCTGAGTATCTGCGACACGATGTTCTCCTGTATGCCTGGGAACAGCGTGAGGATGACCACATTCGTGTCGAAGAGGAAGTGCGGCTTCAAGGGGATGGAGAAGTCCACCTTCCGGATGAAGTCCTCGATGTAGTTGATGTGGATGCCAGCATTGGCCAGCACCGGATAGTTATAGGACTTGAAGGCGTTGAAGTGCTCCACGTTGATCTTCGTCGTTCGGTTGCCGCGCATCAGCACGTTGTTGAAGAAGATGCAGACCTCGGGCACAATGGGTGTGCCGTCCGAATGCTTGGCGGCGGCTATCTCTATCGCCGTAATGAGATTTTCCTTGCCGTCGGTCCGCAACATGCCGATGGGCAACTGGCTTCCGGTGAGAATGACGGGCTTCGTCAGGTTCTCCAGCATGAAGCTGAGGGCTGAGGCCGTGTAGGCCATGGTGTCCGTGCCGTGCAGGATGACGAAGCCGTCGTAGCGCTCGTAGTTGTAATGGATGATTTTCACAATCTTCGCCCAAAGGTTCGGCTCCATATCGGAGGAGTCAATCGGAGGATTGAACTGATACGTACTGATGTGATAGTTGAAGCGCTTCAGTTCGGGCACGTGGTTTTGCAGGTGGTCGAAGTTGAAGGTCTCCAACGCTCCAGTCTCGGAGTTTTGAATCATACCGATGGTTCCTCCGGTATAGATAAGCAGAACGGAAGGATATTTTTTCAGTAGCATAAAATCATCTCTTTAATCATAAATACGCCACAAAGATAGAGATATCTCTTGGATAATCTGATACAATCTGAGAAAAAATATCATTTTGCTAGATATACATGGTCTGTTTACCTTCCAATGCCCGATAATAACCGACCAATAGCTTTGTCGGCATCGCCGCCTTCTTCGTTTAACAAGGAGACGAACCGACTGCCGATGATGGCTCCCGAGGCGTGGGCGCAAGCGGCGCGGTAGGTCTGCTCGTTGGAGATGCCGAAGCCTACCATGCGCGGGTTGCTTAGGCCCATCCGCTCGATGCGCTCGAAGTAGGCTTGCTTCTGCGCGTTGAAGTCCTTCTGTGCACCGGTGATGGAGGCGGAGGAAACCATGTAGATGAATCCGTCGGTGTGTTGGTCGATGAGGCGGATGCGCTCGTCGCTCGTCTCGGGTGTGACGAGCATGATGATGCGCAGACCATACTTGTCCGCCACGGATTTGTAGCTCTGCATATACTCCTTGAAAGGCAGGTCGGGGATGATCATGCCGTCCACGCCACACTGCTGGCACGACCGGCAGAAGGCCTCGAAGCCATACTGCATGATGGGGTTGAGGTAGCCCATCAGGATGAGGGGAATGTGCACCGATTGGCGGACCTCCCTCAGCTGGCCGAACAATGTGCGCAGGGTCATGCTGTTGCGTAAGGCATGGGTGCTGGCCTCTTGTATCACCGGTCCGTCCGCCATCGGGTCGCTGAAGGGGATGCCTATCTCTATCATGTCCACCCCGTGGCGTTCCAATGTTTCTATCACACCCACTGTGCCGTCCAGCGTAGGATATCCGGCGCAGAAATAGATGGAGAGTATCTCTTTCTCCTTTGTACTGAATAATTGATTGATTCTGTTCATCTTTGTATCGTTTTAAATAAGTTGTGAATGAATGTGTCTATTGAGGCAATGTCTTTGTATCCCGGCCGTACCTCGAACCGGCTGTTCAGGTCGATGCCTGCCCACCCCGGGTGGCTGAAGTGGGCGAGCTGGTCCACGTGTCCCGCCGAGATGCCGCCGCTCAGCAGGAAGGGCGTCTCTCCTCGATAGTCGTGGAGTATCTCCCAGGGGAACGACCGTCCCGAGCCGCCCAGCTCCGGGCAGCGGGTGTCGAACAGGTAGTAGTCGCACAATCCGTCGTAGGCCTCTGTCTGCTGCAGGTCGGCTGCCGTGGCTATGGAGAACACCTTGATGAGGAGGACTTCCCGGTCCAGCGTCCTCAGCTCGTCCCTCAACCGGAGGCAGTAGTCGGCGCTCATGTTGCCGTGCAGTTGCACGCCGTGCAGGCCATACTCCCTCACCTTCTCCACCACGTCGGCTGTCGTGTTGTCTACAAACACGCCAATCCGTTTCGTCGTCTGGGGCATGTAGTGAGGCAACGTCTCCACGAAGCGGGGCGATTTCGGGTAGAAGATGAAGCCCATCCAGTCTACGTCCAGCTGCTCCAGCGCGCGGATGTTGTCTGGCTCGCGCATGCCGCATACCTTCACTATCATCGCAAGGCATGGATGAAGGAGTGGAGGGCCGCTCCCGGATTGGACGTTTTCATGAACGATTCGCCTATGAGGAACCCTTGGAATCCGCAGACCCGCAACTGCTTGATGGTGTCGGGGCTGGAGATGCCACTCTCCGACACTAGCACCTTACCCTGGGGTAACTTCTCCGCTAGGCGGAACGAGTTCTGCACATCGGTGTGGAAGGTACCGAGGTTGCGGTTGTTCACACCCACCATGTCCACTTCGTCGTCCACATAGTCCAGCTCGCTCTCGGTGTGGATCTCCAGCAGTACCTCCAGCGAAAGCGCGTGTGCCAAGTGGCTCAGCTCCCGGTGCTGTTCCTTCGTGAGGCAGGCGGCAATCAGTAGAATGGCGTCCGCCCCGATGGTGCGTGCCTGGTACACTTGGTACGGGTCAATGATGAAGTCTTTGCGAAGGATGGGCAACTCCACCTTGTCGCGCACCTGCCGGATGTAGCCCAGACTGCCGCCGAAGAAGTGCTCGTCGGTGAGGATGGAGAGGGCCGAGGCCCCGTTCTGTGCGTACTTCACGGGTATCACGTTGGGGGCACCCTCCTCCTTTATCCATCCCTTCGAGGGCGACTTCCGTTTGAACTCGGCAATGATGCCGGTGGACGACTCTCGGAGGCTCTTACTCATGCTGAGGGTCTGGCGCTCCTCGTCGTCGCAGAGGTTCTGGAGCAGGTCCAGCGGGAACATCTTTTTCTGTGCCTCTATCTCCTGTCGCTTGTAGGCAACTATTTCGTCAAGTATGTCCATTGTGTCAGTTCGCTTTAGCTGTTCAGTTCGATAAATTTCTTGAGCGTACGCAGGGCCTTGCCGCTCTCGAGCGACTCGCGGGCGATGGCCATGCACTCCTCGATGTCCTTGGCTGGTTCTATGGCCTGTATGGCGAAGGCGGCGTTGGTCAGTACGCAACTCTTCTGCGCCTCGGTGGCCACGTTGTTGAGCACATTGTCGAAGATGCGGGCCGCCTTCTCCTTGGTGTCGCCGCCGAACAGTTCCTCCTGGCGGATGGCGGTGATGCCAAGCTCCTCCGGACGGAACACATGCTCGTAGCTGGCGGTGGTCACCTTGAAGTCGCTGGTGAGCGAGATCTCGTCGTACCCGTCGAGGCTGGTCACCACGGCAAAGCCGATGCCCAACTTCTGGAACACGTTCGTGTAGAGGCGCAACTGGTTGAGGTCGGCCACACCCAACAGTTGGTAAGCTGGTTTACAGGGGTTCACTAGTGGACCCAGCAGGTTGAAGATGGTGCGCACCTGCAGCGCCTTGCGCACGCCGGCCACAAACTTCATCGCCGGGTTGAAGAGTGGCGCGTGCATATACACCATGTGCGTCTCGTCCATCGAACGGGTCAGCTTCTCCTGGTCGGCGGTGAACTTCACCCCGTACTGCTCCATCACGTTGCTGGCGCCGCTCACCGATGTGGCTCCGTAGTTGCCGTGCTTCGCCACATTGTAGCCCGCGCCGGCCACCACAAAGCAGGCGCAGGTGGAGATGTTGAAGGTGTTCTTGCCGTCGCCGCCTGTTCCCACGATGTCAATGGGGCGGTAAGCGTCCAGGTCCACCGGCACGCGGGTGGTCATCAGCGCCTCGCGGAATCCTATCAGCTCGTCCACCGTTATCTCTCTCATGCGGAACACGGTCAGCAGGGCGGCAATCTGTGCCTCGGGATATTTCTCGCGGGTGATGTTCAGCAGTATCTCTTTGGTCTCGGTCTGTGTCAGCTCCTCGTTGTCGAAGAGTCTGTTTAGTATGGTTTTCATTGTTGTATTTCTTTTTATGAGTATTGACGTGTTTATATTTCTTCTTCTCTATCTGTCTCGTGTGATTGTTAGCGATGCTCGTTTTGGTACTTCAACCAGTTGCGGACAATCTGTCCGCCGTCCGGTGTGAGCACCGACTCGGGGTGGAACTGTATGCCTTGGATGTCGTACACATTGTGCTTCAGTGCCATAATCTGCCCCTCTTCGCTGACGGCGGTCACCTCTAGGCAAGAGGGTAGGTCCTGTGGGTCGACCACCCACGAGTGGTAGCGTCCTACGGGGATTTCCTTCCCCAGTTTCTCGAACAGGTAGCTGTTGCCTAGCAGCCGCACGGGTGTCTGCACGCCGTGGAACACATTGGGCAGGTTGACGAGCCGTGCGCCGAAGCACTCGCCGATGGCCTGGTGTCCTAGGCAGATGCCCAGGATAGGCTTCTTGCCGGCATAGGTCTCGATGACTTTCAGCAGCAGCCCTGCTTCAGAGGGAATGCCCGGACCGGGCGACAACACGATGTTGTCATACTTCTCTAGCTCCTCGAGTTGGAACTTGTCGTTGCGTACCACTTCTGTTTCTGTGCCCGATTCGTTGAGCAGGTGGTAGAGGTTATAGGTGAACGAATCGTAGTTATCGATAATGATAGTTTTCATGATTCTGTAGTTTTAGAGAGTCCTTTTACATCCGCTCGGCCATGATGATGGCTTTCTTCAGCGCGCCCAGTTTGTTGTTCACTTCCTGCAGCTCATTCTCCTCGTTGCTCTTAGCCACGATGCCGCCGCCGGCTTGGAACCACAACTCGTTGTTGCGGCTGACAAACGTGCGGATGGTGATGGCTTGGTTGAGGTTGCCATTGAGTCCGATGAACCCGATGCAGCCACCGTAGGCGCCGCGGTTGTGTGGCTCGTATTCGCTGATGAGCTGCATGGCCCTCACCTTGGGCGCTCCCGAGAGGGTGCCTGCGGGGAAGGTGTCGATGAAGGTCTTGATGGGGTTGGCTCCGTCGTTGAGGGTTCCGCTCACGCGGCTCACCAGGTGGATGACGTGGCTATAGAACTGCGGCTCCTTGTAGAACTCCACCTTCACACCGTGGCAGTTGCGGCTCAGGTCGTTGCGGGCCAGGTCCACCAGCATCACGTGTTCGGCGTTCTCCTTCGGGTCGGCTAGCAACTTGGCGGCGGCTTCCTTGTCCTGCTTGGTGTCGCCGGTGCGTTTGGTGGTGCCGGCAATGGGGTCGATGTAGGCCGTGCGGCTCTCTATGCGGCAGTGGGTCTCGGGCGAGGAACCGAAGATGCGGAACCCGCCGAAGTCGAAGTAGAACAGGTAGGGCGAGGGGTTGATGCTGCGCAGGGCGCGGTAGAGCTTGAAGTCGTCGCCCTTGAAACGTTGCACGAACCGGCGCGACAGCACTATCTGGAACACGTCGCCACGCAGGCAGTGGGCAATGCCCTTGCGTATGTTGGCCTTGTGCTCCTCGTCGGTGAGCGGACTGGTGGTCGGCCCCACGGCATGGAACTCGAAGGTGGAGAAGTTGCGGTTGTGGATCTTCTTCTGGATGACGTCCAGGTGGTCGGTCTCGTCGCCGTCGACCATCTCCAGCATCATCATCTCGTTCTTGAAGTCGTTGAACACGATGAGGTACTTATATAATATGTATAGCATGTCTGGCGCGTCGTTCTTCGACTCCGTGCTGTCCTTCACCGGGATGTGCTCGAAGTAGCGTACGGCATTGAACGAGGTGTAGCCGTAGAGTCCGCAGTAGTTGTTGTACTCGCCCGTCACCTCGAAGCAACCTAGGAAATCGTTGATGGCCTGGTCTACTCGGTAGCCGTCCGTGATGGCGCGTTGCTCCTTGCTCCCGTCGGGGAAGTGGAACACGGCGTTCCCGTGGTCTATGGCTACGCTGGCCATCGGTTGCAGACCGATGAAGGAGCGGTTGTTCTCGCTCCCGTGGTAGTCCGAGCTCTCCATCAAGGCGCTCTGGGGGAAGATGTCGCGCACCTTCAGGTAGGTGCTCACCGGCGTGTGGAGGTCGCCTAGAATGGTTTTGTATACGGTATGGTAAGTGAACTTTTTCATTGTCATTGTCTATTTATTGTGTGAATGATTTGTTTTCGTTTAGTCCAGTCTGATGCGGTCTTTCTCCCGCAGGTAAGTCTCTATGTCCTTGTCGCCTCGGCCCGACACGGTGAGCACCACCACGTCTGTGGGCTGGAACTTCATGTGCTCTAGCGCTCCTAGGGCGTGGGCCGACTCCAGGGCGGGGATGATGCCCTCTAGCCGGGTCAGACGGTAGGCGGCGTTCAACGCCTCGTCGTCGTTGATGGCCATTACGGTGGCCCGATGCGTCTTGGCCAGGTTGGCGTGCATTGGTCCGATGCCGGGATAGTCCAGCCCGGCGGAGATGGAGTAGGGCTCCAGTATCTGTCCGTCCTCGGTCTGCATCACCAGTGAGTAGGCTCCGTGGAGCACTCCCGGCCGTCCCAGTTGGATGGTGGCGGCTGACATCTTCGGGTTGTCGATGCCCAGTCCGCCGGCCTCGGCCAACACTATCTTCACCCGCTCGTCGTCCACGTAGTGGTAGATGGTGCCTGCCGCGTTGCTGCCGCCGCCCACGCAAGCCATCAGGTAATCGGGGTAGTCGCGTCCCGCTTTCTCCATCAGCTGACCCTTTATCTCCTCGCTGATGACGCTTTGCAGACGAGCCACCATGTCGGGGTAGGGATGTGGGCCCACGGTGGACCCTATTATATAATAGGTATCGGACGGATGACAACACCAGTCGCGGATGGCCTCGTTGGTGGCGTCCTTCAGGGTCATGTTGCCCGAGGTGACGGGGTGCACAATGGCCCCCAGCATCTTCATCTTCTCCACGTTCACCCGCTGGCGTTCGGTGTCGGTCTTGCCCATGTAGACCACGCACTCCATGTTCATCAGCGCGCAGACCGTTGCGGTGGCCACGCCATGCTGTCCGGCGCCCGTCTCAGCGATGATGCGGGTCTTGCCCAGGCGCTTGGCCAGCAGGATTTGTCCGATGGTGTTGTTGATTTTGTGTGCGCCGGTGTGGTTCAAGTCCTCCCGCTTCAAGTAAATCTTGCACCCGTAGCGCTCAGAGAGTCGCTTGGCCAGGTAGAGTGGGGAGGGACGGCCCACATAGTCGCGCAACAGCTGGTGATACTCCTGTTTGAACTCCTCACTCTCGAGTACCTTCAGGTAATTGTCCTTCAGGTTCTGCACGCATTGGTAGAGCACCTCGGGGATGAACGCTCCGCCGAACTCTCCGTAATAACCTTCATCGTCTACTAGATAAGTTTTCTCTGTCATAGCTTTATTCGTTTTAATTGTTTGTTCTGGACTAGGGGGATAAAAACAAAAAGGGCTGTCGTAAGTACGACAGCCCTTTGCTATATTCTCTGTGATTTATGGATTAGGTATATACATAGGAGCAGACCCTTACGACTTTTGGAGTTGTAAGCGGCGCCACCACCAATATGTATTAACCATAATGTTCATCTTGCTTGTTTCTTGTTTTGTTTTGATTTACGTGGCAAAAGTATGTAGCCTTTTCATACTGTGCAAACATTTTGCCAACTTTTTTCAGAAAATATTTCTTGCCTGTATTCGTGCCTCCGCTCTACTGGTCGATAACCGTCTGTAAGCTATGTGGCTGCGTCAACGGATGAACTTGCCCGCCACGAACTCGTTCAGTTTCTCGCGGAAGCTCTCGCCTATGGGCACATCCTTGCCGTCGGACAGGATGACGCGGCTCTTGCTGATCTCGCGTATGCAGCTCAGGTTGACGATGTACGACTTGTGCAGCCGCATGAATCCGTGGCCTTCGAGCCGCTCCTCCATCTTTTTCATGCTCAGCAGCACGGTCAGGGGTTTCGTGTCCGAGGCGAGGTGGATGCGCAGGTACTCGCTCATTCCCTCTATGTAGATGATGTCGGGCACTTCTATGCGCACCACCTTGTACTCCGTCTTCACGAACAGCGCGTTGTCGTCGTCCATGGGCGACACGTTGTCGGCGTGCATCAGGTCATACTGCCGCTTCACCTTGTTGGCGG
>CAYZVH010000053.1:0-17699 GCA_964481755.1 uncultured Bacteroides sp.
GCTAACGAGCCTAGGCTCAAGTACCGATGAGCCTTGGCTCGATTTTCGATGAGCGATAGCTAGTGTGTGCAGCAGTATGACATCTTGTCGCAATGTCTGTCATGCGGTTGTCACCCGCGTGTGGTGGATATGAATTTCGGGAAGGGATTCCTCCCTTTGGCACAGTTTCTGTAATGCCCTTAGTGCCTACGGGCAAAGAAAACAGTAAATAACAAATTAAAAATAGTAGATTATGAACATTAAACCATTAGCAGACAGAGTGCTTATCCTCCCTGCTCCTGCAGAAGAGAAGACCATTGGTGGTATCATCATTCCTGATACGGCAAAAGAGAAACCCTTGCAGGGTACAGTAGTGGCAGTGGGCCATGGAACTAAAGATGAAGAGATGGTTCTGAAGGTTAACGATCAGGTTTTGTACGGCAAATATTCCGGTACAGAAATCGAATACGAGGGTACGAAATACTTGATGATGCGTCAGAGCGATGTTCTCGCAGTGTTGGGATAATCAATTATTGAACTTATTAAAATCTAAGAATTATGGCAAAAGAGATATTATTTAATGTAGACGCTCGCGACCAGTTGAAGAAAGGTGTCGACGAGTTGGCAAACGCAGTGAAGGTTACACTTGGCCCGAAAGGACGTAACGTAATCATCGAGAAGAAGTTCGGGGCTCCCCACATCACCAAGGATGGTGTGACGGTAGCCAAGGAAGTGGAGCTGAGCGACGCTTTCCAGAACACCGGTGCACAGTTGGTGAAGTCAGTGGCATCAAAGACTGGTGACGATGCCGGTGACGGTACTACAACCGCTACGGTACTGGCTCAGGCCATTGTTGGTGTCGGCTTGAAGAACGTTACCGCAGGTGCAAACCCGATGGACTTGAAACGTGGTATCGACAAAGCTGTGGTGAAGGTTGTGGAGTCTATCAAGAACCAGGCCGAGACCGTAGGTGATAACTACGACAAGATTGAGCAAGTGGCTACCATCTCTGCCAACAACGACCCGTTGATTGGTAAACTGATTGCCGACGCTATGCGCAAGGTTTCCAAGGACGGTGTCATCACCATCGAGGAGGCTAAGGGTACCGACACCACCATCGGTGTGGTTGAGGGTATGCAGTTCGACAGAGGTTACCTCTCTGCTTACTTCGTGACCGATACAGAGAAGATGGAGTGCGTGATGGAGCATCCTTACATCCTTATCTACGACAAGAAAATCTCTAACCTAAAAGATATGCTTCCTATCCTGGAGCCCGCCGTACAGACAGGCCGTCCTTTGCTCATCATTGCCGAGGATGTTGATAGCGAGGCTTTGACAACTTTGGTTGTGAACCGTCTGCGCTCACAGTTGAAGATTTGCGCTGTGAAGGCTCCGGGCTTCGGCGACCGCAGAAAAGAGATGCTCGAGGATATTGCCATCCTTACCGGTGGTTTGGTCATCAGCGAGGAGAAGGGCCTGAAGCTGGAGCAGGCAACACTGGAGATGTTGGGCTCCTGCGATAAGATTACCGTTACCAAGGACAACACTACGATTGTTAATGGTGCCGGCGACAAGGAGAACATCGCTATGCGTGTGAACCAAATCAAGGCTCAAATCAAGACCACAACTTCTGACTACGACAAGGAGAAACTGCAGGAGCGTTTGGCTAAGTTGTCAGGCGGTGTAGCAGTGCTCTACGTAGGCGCAGCTTCTGAGGTCGAGATGAAGGAGAAGAAAGACCGTGTTGACGATGCCCTCTGCGCAACCCGGGCAGCTATCGAGGAAGGTATCGTTCCGGGTGGTGGCGTAGCTTACATCCGTGCCATCGAGTCGTTGGAGAACCTGAAGGGTGACAACGAGGACGAGACCACCGGTATCGAAATCATCAAACGTGCCATCGAAGAGCCGTTGCGGCAGATTGTCGCCAACGCTGGTAAGGAAGGTGCCGTTGTCGTACAGAAGGTACGTGAGGGCAAGGGTGACTTCGGTTACAACGCCCGTACGGACAAGTACGAGAACATGCACGCAGCCGGTGTGGTAGATCCTGCCAAGGTGGCTCGTGTAGCACTGGAGAACGCCGCTTCCATCGCTGGCATGTTCCTGACTACGGAATGTGTCATCGTAGAGAAGAAAGAAGAGAAAGCCGAGATGCCTATGGGCGCTCAGGGAATGGGCGGCATGGGCGGAATGATGTAATCTTCCGTTAAATACAGATACAGGGTGCGACTGACACCCAACGCAAAGCCGTTTGTGAGGTTTCACAGACGGCTTTGTTCGTGGTATGCTCGGCATGAGCATTGACCTCCCACTCAATTAGCCTCTTAGCCCCTTCGCGTAGCGAGGATAAACTCCCGCGAAGCAGGCCAAGTCTTTTAGTCTCCCGCGTAGCGGGTTACTAACCCAGCAGGTTCAGCACCTCGCTGAAGTCCTTACAGATGTAGTCCGCCCCGGCGGCCTCGAACTCTTCGCGGCTGCCGAAACCATAGAGCACGCCGAGGGAGTCGAGGTGACACTCCTTGGCTCCTTGGATGTCGAACTTGCGGTCGCCTATCATCAGCACCTTGCTGCGGTCGGTGATGCCCATCACCGCTAGTCCGTGGTTGATGACATCTGCTTTGGTGTGGAGTGTGCAGGCGTTGTCGCGCGCGAAGATGTAGTCGAAGTAGGGGCCTAGTTGGGGGAACAACTCGTTCACCACCCGCTCGGCTTGCAGCTGCACCTTGCTGGTGGCTATCGCCATTGTGTAACCACGGCCGCGCAGGGTATGCAGGAAATCCGTCACGCCAGGGTAGGGGGCTTGCTCATATATGCCTTTCTCGAAATAGCGTTCGCGGTAGGCCTGCACCGCTTCGGCGGCTTTCTCGTCGGAGAATCCGTAGAACTCCTTGAAGGAATCCTCTAGGGGTGGCCCCACGAAGGGACGCAGGGTGTGGTAGTCGTCTACATGGATGCCGAATTGTGCCAACGCATATTGGGCACATTTGGTGATGCCCTCTCCGCTGTCGACCAGTGTACCGTCGAGGTCGAAGAGCAGGGTGGAGTATTGTTTCTGCATAGGTAATTGTTTAGTCTGAATTGCAATTTTCGGCGCAAAGGTATGCTTTTTCGGCGGATAAAGCCCCCGAAGAGGCTAAGTTGTGGCCCAAAAATAAAATTTTAGCGAAAATGTTTGGTCGGTTTATGGAATAGCCGTACCTTTAAGCCGTAGATTTAACAAATCTATGAAATGTTTATAAAATGGTTCTTTAATGTGCACGGCGGTGCACTTCAACCGAAAGGTTGGAAAATGGTTAGTGTCGTTAAAAGAGAGGTTGGAATGAGTACTCACTCCAACCTCTTTCTACATCCATTCTGTTCCAACAGGAATCTGTTGACTTGTTCCTAAGACTATTCGGTCACTTCTCTCCCTATCGAGGAGTTTCAATGCCTACGTCGGAGATAACTTTGTTCAACTGGATGAAGTCAATTCTCCGTGTGTAAGAACTTCTCCAGCAGCCGGAACTCATTCTCGAAGTTGGGGGTGAATACCCCTTTCCCCAGTTGCTCGTTTATCTCCTTCAGACTCCAAAAACGGCCTCCGTCCAGTTCGTCGCTGGGGCGGACGGGCCCGTCGTACACGGCCTTGTAGGTGTTGACCAACTCCTTCTCGCGGGCCGACTCGAATACGTAGCGGGTGAGAAACACCGGCGCGAAGTCCGTAATGCCAAGCTCCTCGCGCACCTCCCGCTTCAAGGCTTGCTCCACATTCTCTCCATAGTCCACATGTCCGCCTACGGCGGTGTCCCATTTGCCCGGTTGGATGTCCTTCCATGCGGGGCGTTTCTGCAGGTAGAGCTCACTCTGGCTGTTGACCACATGCAGGTGCACCACGGGGTGTAGCAGTTTGCTGCCGTTGTGGCACTCGCCTCGGGTGGCCTTGCCCGTCACGTTTCCCTGCGGGTCCACCACGGGAAACAATTCCTCTTTGTTGTCGCTGTTCATTGTCGCATCTTAGTTTTGTGCGCAAAGCTATATATAAATAGGTATAATGCCCGCGGTCTGTACCACAAAAAAATTACAGCCAGCGTTCCCGTAGTGGGAAGCTGACTGTAACCATCTGTTTAACCTAAACAATCTATTACTCTCGGCTATGTACTAAAAACCAATACGTCTTATGTTGTTAATCGTAATAAGGATTCTGTGTAAGTTCCGCATCCTTGTTGAGCTGAATCTCCGTCAACGGGATAGGCAAGAGGATGTGCTTCTTGGCGTCGAATCCGTCGATGGCCTTCTCCGGTGTCGTCTCAGCCCACTCGGGTTTCATCATCATGTTCACGCGGTTGGCCAGTTCGCCCGTACGCATCAAGGTGAAGCGACGGTTCTCCTCGCCCACCAGCTCGCGGATGCGCTCGTCGAGGATGAAGTCGATGTCCATCTGCGAGGCGGTCACCTTGCCGGCATCGGGGTTGGTCAGACGGGCATCCTTGAAGGCGCGGTCGCGTAGCTTGTTGATGTCCTCGGCAGCACCGCTTTGGTTGTTTTGGCGCACGCGGGCCTCGGCACGCAGCAGGTAAGCCTCGCCCAGACGCATCATCGGGAAGTCCTTTATCAGTGACCAGCCGAAGTCGTCGTTCGGGTCGTAGCCACCCCATTTGGTGGTGTGGGGATAGAACACGGCCAGCGTATCCTTTACCGACACGTACACACGGTCGCCCACGCCCACGGTGACGGTCTTGGCCACCTCGTCGCCATCCTGGCAGATGTAGCCGGCCTTGTTGATTTTATAGGTAGCTCCTGTCCAGCCGATCCGGTTGTAGTACATCACGCGGCGGATGTTGTTGTTGGAGTTGCGGATGTCGCCCTCCTCATAGAGTCCGTACTTCACGTAGTTGCTCAGGCGCAGACGGCCGTTGCCACGTCCGCCGATGGAGTCGGCGTTCTGCATGCCGCTGATCTTGTGGAATCCTGGTACCCAGTTGCGTCGTTGCTGCGGAGCGCCGATTGTGCCGTTGGGCACGTCCGAGGCGTTCTCCATCTCGAAGAGCCAGATGACTTCGGTGTTGCCTTGTGAGCGGCGCTGGTTGCCATAGCGGAACATGTCGGCATAGTAGTCGCCGGCCTTCTCGTCGAGGAAGTTGCCATAGCGTTGTTCTATCAGTTTGAACCGTCCATCGGTGATGGTCGGTGTGATGACCTGTTCCGCTTTTTGGTAGAATGAGCTGTTGTTCTGTTGGTAACCCATGCGCAGGTAAGCCTCGGCAGCCAGCATGCGGGCCGCGTCCTTGCAGATGCGCGAGGGTTTTGTCAAACTTCCCACTTCAGGCAGGTTGGCTATCGCGAACTCGAGGTCCTTCTCGATGATGGCGTCAATCTCTGCCTTGGGCACGCGTGTGAAGTCGGTACGCGGGGCGGTCACCGCCTCGGTTAGCAGAGGCAGGTCGCCCCATCCGGTCACCAGTTGGTTGTATGCATAGGCTCTGAAGAAGTGGGCCTCGGCGCGTTGTGCGTCCGTCCCGTTCACCTCATCGTTGATGATGATGTTGGCCTCGGCAACGATTCGGAACAACTGCTTCCACAGGAACTTCACGCCGTTGTTTTCCGAGTTCAGCTCTCCGTACTTGTAAAATCCACGCTCCACGCCCTGGATGTCGCCTGGTGCACCCACGTCGGTGCCGTCTTGCCACATGCCTGCGTAGCCTTGTTGGTCGGAGTAGCCCAGAATCTCTCCCACATAATAGTGGAGTCCGTTTATTTTGGCGTCAACATCGGTCACGTCCGCGCCGTAGTTTGAGTACATCTTCTCGTCGAGGTATGAGTCGCTGCAGGCTGAGTTGACGGCAGCCAGTGTGCACGACATCGCAAATACTCCTATTATATGTTGTAGTTTCATCTTATTTCAATTTTTGATTATTAGAAAGTAACATTCAGACCAAACACGTAACTCTTCGTGTAGGGGTAGTTCTTGTCCCAGTCGCCGGTACCACGTGCATCTTGCTTTGTCTCGGGGTCCCAACCAATCCAGTCGGTCCAGGTGACGAGGTTACGACCTGACGCATAGACGGTCAGCGCGCTGATGCCCAGCTTGTTGATCCAGGTCTCGGGGAAGGCGTAGCTCAGTGTGATGTCCTTGATGCGGGTGAACGAAGCGTCCTCGTAGTAGCCGTAGCCATGCTTGTTGGACTGTTTCTTCAGCGAACGGAACTCGTTGCTCTTGTTCTCCGGTGTCCAGTAACCAATCTCGGTGGTCATGTTGCGTCGGCCCATTTCGTCGCCGGCAACTCCGAGTAGTTGGTTGTACGCCATCATACCTTGGGAAGTCTGGATGAAAACGTTAAGCGTGAGTCGTTTATAAGAGAAGGTATTGGTGAGTCCACCATTCCACTTCGGAGTTTTCTGTCCTTTGATGTGACGGTCCTCGTCGGTAATTTTATGGTCACCGTTGCGGTCGGCCAATTTCACGTCGCCTGCCTCTGCCACGGGGTCCCACTCGAGGTGGTCGCCACGCTCAATCTCGTCCTCCTGCCAGATGCCTACCATGTCGTAGTCGTAGACTGCGTCGATGGCCTCGCCGATGAACCAGCGGTTACCGACGTCGTCCTTGCCGTCGCCATAGAGTTCCTTGATCTCGTTGTGGTTCCACGAGAAGACGATGCTGGAGTTCCACTTGAAGTCCTTCTTGTCGATGTTGCGTGTGTTGACGGTCAGCTCTATACCGTGGTTCGCTGTCTTACCCATGTTGGAGTATACCTTGTCGTAACCCTGCAGGATGGGCAGGTTACGCTGCAGCAACAGGCCGCTTGTGCGGGCGGTGTAGAAGTCGATGTTACCGGAGATGCGGTTGTTGAGGAATCCGAAGTCGATACCGATGTTGAAGGTCTTGGTGGTCTCCCACGAGAGGTCGTCGTTACCCATCTTGTCGTTCGGGATGAGGGCTACCGCCGCGCTGCCGTTCTGGGCGAACTTCTTGGCTTGCAGCTTCACCATGGTCTCGTACACCGAGATGGCCTCGTTACCGGCCTTACCATAGGACAATCTCAGCTTCAGGTTGTTGAGCCAGTCCTGTGTGGGTTCCATGAATTTCTCGCGCGAGATGTTCCAGCCGAGGGCCACAGAGGGGAAGGTACCGTACTTGTTGTTCTTACCGAACACGGATGAACCGTCGCGACGTACGGTGAAGGTGAACAGGTAGCGGCTGTCGAACGAGTAGTTGAGTCGTCCCATCAGGGATGAGGTGGTACGCAGGTCGGCGTAGCTGCTTACCGAAGGTGTCTCGCCCGAGCCGAGGTTGTTGAACGAAAGGTCGTCGTTGATGAACTTCGTTGCTTTAGACACGGACTTGTTGTATTTCTTGCGCATAGATGCCTGCAGGAAGGTGAAGTCGAAGTGGTGTTTGCCCAGCTCCAGGTTGTAGAACAACAGGTTCTCCACCAGACGCGTCTGCGTCTCTTCGTTCGTTATCTCACCCGTACCGTTCAGGTCGTTGGCGCTGCGTCCGCTGTAGGTGCTCTCGCGTTTTGGGGTGTAGGAGTAACCACCGTTGAAGCGGTAGCGCAGTCCTTTCAGGGGAGCCCATATCTTGCCGAAGTCAATCTCGGAGTATCCGTTCACGTTGATGTTCCATGTGCGGCGTTCCACGTCCTTCTCATAGTCGAGCAAGGGGTTGGCCCACAGCTGCTCGCTGTACATCGGGTATACGGTGGGCGAGCCGTCTTCCTCGTACACCTTGCCCCAAGGCGACATGGCCTCGGCGTTGAGGAAGTGCACGCGTCCGCCGTCGCGGTTGTGCGACGAGATGTAGGTGTTGGTACCGAACTTCATCCAGTCGGTCACGTTGATGTCCAGGTTCGTACGCATGGAGTAGCGCTTGTAGTCGTAGCCCTTGATGATACCTTTCTGGTCGAGGTAGTCGAGCGACACGAAGTACTGTGCCTTGTCCGAACCTCCGGATACGGCCAGGTTGTGGTTCTGGATGATACCTGTGCGCGAAGCCACGTCGTACACCCAGTCCGTCTCTATGCCAGCGTTGTAGTTGTCCACCTCGTTGGCGTACTTCACGTTGTCGTTGTACATGGTCTCGCCCGGGTTCTGTGCCACATAGTCCTTGTAGCGTTGGATGATCTCCTCGCCGTTGGCGAACTTCAGTTTGTTGGAGAAGTCCTCTATGCCCAGGTATCCGCTGTAGGTCACGGACATTTTGCCTTTGCTACCCTTCTTCGTGGTGACCAGGATGACACCATTGGCACCGTTGGTACCGTAGATGGCCGTAGCCGAGGCGTCCTTCAGAATCTCGATGGACTCGATGTCGTTGGGCGAGATGTCAGCGAGCGAACCGCCGGTGTTGTTCAAGGGAATACCGTCCACCACCACGTAAGGTCCGGAGTTGGCGTTGATGGAGTTTTGTCCACGCACCACCGTGTTGGGCGAGTCGCCCGGGATGGACGAGCTTTGTGTGATGAGCACACCTGCCGTGGCTCCTTGCATGGCCTGCAGCACGTTGGACACGGGAATCTTCGACAGACGGTCCTTGCCTACGGAGGTCACCGAACCGGTCACGTCGCTCTTCTTCTGTGTACCATAACCCACGACCACGATTTCATTAAGCACTGTGTCGTTCTCGTCGAGTACGATGTGGAGGGGTTTGCCGTCCCACTTCACCTCTTTGGTGATGTATCCGATGTAGGAGATCACCAGCACACTGCCGCGCGGTGTGTTGGCCATGGAGAAGTCGCCGTCGATGCCCGTCGTACAGGCCAACTTGGAGTCCTTGACTAGGATGGAAGCACCGATGAGCGGCAAGCCGTCTTTGTCCACAATGACGCCACTGCACTTTGCCGTCTGAGATACAGCCGAGGGCTGTTGTGCCTGCGCTTGGAACATACTGCTGCTCCCAAGACTTAAGAGGCACATCGCAATGATTAGTTTGTTTAATTTTACCATACCATATTATTTAAGGTTGTTCGTTGTCGAACATGTTATTTAATAATGATTTGTTTTCTCTGTCTGTTTGTCCTAGCTTCCCCTAAGGATTTAAGGTAAACCGTGTTTTCAATCTGTTGTCTATCGTTAACAATTGAAAACAGTGCAAAAGTAACTCTGAGTGCGTTCCCTCCACGCAACATATTCGGCTGAATATGCAAACAATCGGGCAATGACAGATTATTCTCTCGTTCTGACTGATTATCGGTGTTATTTTACCGATTATCGTCCACCCACTCATTTTATAATGTCGTACATTTGCCACAGAACAAATCAATTGATTCCTGATGAACAGATTTTTACTTTTCCTGCTGACACTCGTACTCGCCACGGCAAGCCCTGCCAAGTCGTGCCACTTCCTGCATTGGGGTCTCGAGGAGGGACTCACCAACAGCCAGGTGGTGGACATCGTGCTGGACAAGCACGGCAACGTGTGGATAGCCACCGAGGCAGGCCTCAATCTGTTCGACGGGAGGAGCTTCAAGCTCTACGACATCACCAACTCGTCCATAGCGGGCAACTCGCTCAACACCCTCTTCTACGACCAGGACGACGACCACCTATGGATAGGTACACGCAGCGGCATCAGCATCATGGACTGCGCCACCAAGCGGCTGTTGCCATCGACCCCCTTTGACAAGGAGGAGATGATTAACAACATCGTAGCCTTCTCCAAATCGGCGGATGGCATGTGGGTGGCCAACCGCTTCGGAAAGATAGTCCACTACAACGCCAAGACCAAGGCCGTGGATGCCTACTCCGAGGAGACAGTCGACGGATTGCCCCGCTCCTTCCAGACCCTCTATGCCAATAAAAAGGGACTCCTCTACATAGGACATCTCGACGAAGGCATGTCCGTCTTCAACCCGCAGACCCGCGAGCTGAAGCGTTTCATGAACGACCCGCGGGACCCCGCCAGCTTGCCGGGCAACTGTGTCACCTCCATCACTGAGGACAATCTGGGCAACATTTGGGTGGGCACCCACCAGGGACTGGGACTCTTCAACCCCGTGACGGAGACCTTCCAGGTGTTTCGCCACACACAGGGCGACGACAGCTCCATCCTTTCCGACTACATCTCCATGTTGCGGGTCTTCAACGGCAACGAGTTGTGGATAGCCACAGACATCGGCGGTGTGAGCGGACTCGACCTGCGCATGCTGTCGCAAATCAGGACGCACCCCCCCACGTTTGTCAACATCCAGGCTACCTATAATGAATATGGTCTCTCGTCGAAGAGCATCCGCAGCCTGTTCCAAGACCGCTTCGGCAACGTGTGGATAGGCAACCATGGCACTGGCATCGATTTGCTGAGCAACACCGAGTCGATGTTCCACACCCTGCCATACTTGGAGCGGGGCATGATACACAAAGCCATACACGGACTCTACGTCGACCAGCAGGACCGTGTGTGGCTGGGCAACGAGAACGAGATAGCCGTCTTCCAAGGGGATGAACTGGTGCGTACCTACGACTTCTCGCCCTACCTAGCCCGCCCGTCAGCCCGCCTCAGCAGCATGCTCGATGCCGGCGACCACTTGATGATAGGCCTGTTGGACGACAACGGATTCATCCGCTTCGAACCTAGCACCGGTCGCTTCTCCCGCATCACGCTGCCGGGCAACAAGGATATCTACACCCTCTACAAGACCCCGGACGGACAGACCCTGGTGGGCAGTCACGGACTATTCCGCTATGAAAAAGGTGAGTTGGTGGAGGCCACCGACTACGACTCAGTACTTGGTAAGATGCCCATCTACAGCATTCTGCAGGACAAAGAGGGTAACCTTTGGATTGGTTCCTACGGATCGGGCATCTACGTGTTCGACCCCTCGGCCCGGCTCATCGACCACCTCTCGCTGGACAGCGGCTTCTGCTCCAACGTCATCCACCAACTCTATGCCGACCGCGATGGGGGCATCTGGGTGGCCACACGCCATGGGCTGGCCCACTTCCGCGATAGTGCCGACCGCCGCACCGTCGTCAACTACACCCATAAGAACGGCTTGGCGGACATTTACGTGCATGCCGTCTGCCAGGACGATGCCGGCAACCTGTGGTTCAGTACCAACAGCGGCATCTCCATGCTCGATGTCGCCACCGGCACCTTCCGCCACTACGACTACTTCGACGGCATCCCCCGCGGCAGCTTCGTCGACAAGTCCGTGGCCAGGGACTCCAAGGGCAACCTCTACTTCGGCTCCCAGAACGGGCTGTGCTACTTCGATCCCGCGCTCTCCTCGCTCAACGAGAACTCCTCGCAGGTGCACATCATCGAGTGCGCCAACATCTACAACGAAGGCCACAACTACGTGGAGGAAACGGTCACCCCCGACAAACATGGAATCATCTCCTTGCCCTACAACCGCAACTCTCTGGCCGTCTCCTTCTCCGTCTACAACTTGGCCCAGTCCGACAAGGTGGAGTATGCCTACATGATGGAGGGGCTTGACAAGTCGTGGATACCGGTGAAGAACGAGACCGGCGTCACCTTCCGCAATATCCCGCCCGGCAACTACACCTTCAAGGTGCGTACCCGCATGCACAAACAACCCTGGAGCGACGACAACATCGCCTCGCAGGAGATAGTGGTGCGCCCGCCGTTCTGGATGACGTGGTACGCCATCACCCTCTACGTCCTGTTGGCGGGTGGTGTAATCTTCGTCTGGATACGCAACTACAAGCACCGCCTGCTGCGCTCCAACCGCGAGAAACTGGAGCAGGAGAAAGTGCGTGCCGAGCAGGAACGCAACAACGAGCGCCTGCGGTTCTACACCAACGTGACCCACGAACTACGCACCCCGCTGACCCTCATACTCGGCCCCCTGGAGGACATGACTAAAGACCCCAACCTCCCTCAGCCCTACGACCATAAGATACGCATCATCAAGGAGAGCGCCGTCAAGCTGCTCGACCTGATAAACCAGTTGTTGGAGTTCCGCAAGACGGAGACGCAGAACAAGAAGCTGGCCGTCTCCAAACAAGACATAGTGCGCACTGTGCGCGAGATGGGTCTGCGCTATAAGGAGCTCAACCGCAACCCGAACCTCTTCTTCAACATCCACGTGCCTGCCGAGAGCATTCCCGTCTATTTCGATAAGGAGGTGGTGGATACCATCCTCACCAACCTGCTTAGCAATGCCATCAAGTACACCCCTTCGGGCTCCATCACCATCGGACTGAAGCGGGTGGAGGAGGACGCTAACTACATCGAGCTCTTCGTATGCGACACCGGCTACGGTATCGACGAGAAGGAGTTGCCCCACATTTTCGACCGCTACTACCAGGTAAACGGCAGTCACCAAGCCTCCGGCACTGGCATCGGACTGGCGCTGGTGAAGTCGCTGGCCGAACTCCACGAGGGTACCCTCTCGGTGCAGAGCAAGGTGGGCATCGGCACGGTGTTCTCGTTCCGCCTGCGGCTGGACAACACCTATCCCAATGCCCTGCACAAGGAACAACCCACGCCACAGGAGGAGGCCGTCGCCGACGAGCCCGAACCCATAGTGGCGGAACCCTCCGACACCAAACCACTGATACTGGTGGTGGAGGACAACAACGACATACGCGACTACACGGCCGACGCGCTGAGCGACGAGTACAGCGTGATAACCGCCGTCAACGGCAAGGAGGGCGTGGACAAGGCCATGGCCCAAATCCCCGATGTCATCGTGAGCGACATCATGATGCCCGTGATGGACGGCATCGACGTCTGCCGCATCCTGAAAGCCAACGTGGCCACGTCGCACATCCCCATCATCCTGCTCACGGCCAAGACATCCATCACCGACAAGGAGGTGGGCTACGAGAGCGGGGCGGACTCCTACCTGACGAAACCCTTCAGCGCCACGCTGCTGAAGAACCGCATCAAGAACATCCTCGACAACCGGGCGATACTCTATAAGTTCATCAAGTCACAGTTGCTGGTGAACACCGCAGTGGCCGAGACCGATGCCGCCGCGGCCGACGAGAAGGACACCGGCCTCATGCTCAACGAACTGGACAACGCCTTCCTACAGAAGTTGATAGCCGTCATCGAGGAAAACATCACCTCCGACAAGCTCGACATCGGGTTCCTGCAACAACACCTCAACATGAGCCACTCCACACTCTACCGCAAGGTGAAGGGACTCACGGGGATGACCGCTTCGGAGTTCATCCAGAAGACCAAGCTACGCTATGCCGCCTCGTTGTTGGCCAAGGGCGGCATGAACAGCACCGAGGTAGCCTATGCCAGCGGGTTCAACGGCGTGAGCTACTTCGCCAACCGATTCAAGAAAGAGTATGGGGTGTTGCCCTCACAATACAATAATAGGAATAAACAGTAAAAACTTAATATTTAGTAGCATGATAAGACAATGTTTACGACCGGTCCTCTTGGGACTCTGCTTGCTGGGAATGGCAAGCGTCAGTGCTAAACCGAAGAGCGATGCACAGAAGGTGAGAGACATCATCGAAAAAGTGAATAACCATTGGCAGACCACACACGCGGCCGAGCACAACCCCTTCTGGGACGAGGCCGCCTACCACACCGGCAATATGGAGGCCTACTTCCTGACGGGCAACGAGGCCTGGAAGAACTACTCCGAGCAGTGGGCCGAGTACAATCAGTGGAAAGGCGCCAAGGGCACCGACCGCTCGAAGTGGCAGTACACCTACGGCGAGACGGACGACCACGTGCTCTTCGGCGACTGGCAGATCTGCTTCCAGACCTATGCCGACCTCTACAACCTGTTGCCTATCGACCAGCGCATCAAGCGCGCCCGCGAGGTGATGGAGTACGAGATGTCCACTCCCCGCAACGACTACTGGTGGTGGGCCGACGGACTCTACATGGTGATGCCGGTGATGACCAAGCTCTACCTCATCACGCGCAACAAACAGTATCTCGACAAACTCTACGAATACATACAGGTGAGCGACAGCATCATGTACGATGTCGACGAGGGGCTCTACTACCGCGACGGCAAGTACGTCTATCCCAAGCACAAGAGCGCCAACGGCAAGAAGGACTTCTGGTCGCGGGGCGATGGTTGGGTGTTGGCCGCACTGGCCAAGGTGCTTAAGGACCTGCCTGCCGACTACAAGCATCGCCCCTTCTTCGAGGACAAGTTCGTGCGCATGGCCTCGGCCGTGGTGGCTCTGCAACAGGCCGAAGGCTACTGGTCGCGCTCGCTGATGGATGAGGCTCACGCCCCCGGTTACGAGACCAGCGGAACGGCCTTTTTCACCTACGGCTTGCTGTGGGGTGTCAACAATGGATACCTGAAGGATGCCAAATATCTGGAGGCTGCCCACAAGGGGTGGAACTACCTCTCCACCATCGCCCTGCAGAAGGACGGCTCGGTGGGTTACGTGCAACCTATCGGCGAGAAGGCAATCCCGGGACAGACGGTCGACAAGAACTCCGGCTCCAACTTCGGCACCGGCGCTTTTCTGCTCGCCGCCTGCGAATATGTGCGCTATCTGGAGCGCGACTCCAATGCCGACCGGGCCTACTGGGCTAAGCTGGCCTACCAGATGGCGGCGCCCATCCTGAGCAACATGGCCGAGGGCAACCTGCAGAAGAACATGATTGTGGAGGTGAGCCCCAACTGGGACGGTCGCAACAAAAAAGTGACTTACATGGAGGCCTTCGGTCGACTGATGGCCGGCATAGCCCCGTGGCTTTCGCTGCCCGATGACGACACCGAAGAGGGCGCCATGCGCAAGCAACTCCGCGAGTGGGCGCTGAAGAGCTACGCCAATGCCGTTGATCCCAACAGCCCAGACTACCTGTTGTGGCGCGGTCACGGACAGGCGCTCGTGGATGCCGCCTACGTGGCCGAGTCGCTCATCCGTGGCTTCGATGCCCTGTGGACACCGCTCGACGACATCACCAAGCAACGCTACATCGAGGAGTTTACTCAGCTGCGTAGGGTAGACCCGCCCTACACCAACTGGCTGTTGTTCTCGTCCACCATCGAGAGCTTCCTGGCAAAGATAAAAGCCCCCTGCGACGAGTACCGCATCAACTCAGCCATCCGTAAGGTGGAGGAGTGGTACACTGGTGACGGATGGTATGCCGATGGTCCCTCCTTCGCGTTCGACTACTACAGCAGCTACGTGTTCCACCCCATGTATCTGGAGACGTTGCAGTGCATGAAGGAGTCCGGCCGCTACACCCGCATCCACTACGCCAACTACTACGACCGGGCGCTGAAGCGCACCCAGAAGTTCAGCATCGTGCTCGAGCGGCTCATCTCGCCCGAGGGTACCTTCCCCGTCTTCGGCCGTTCCATACCGTACCGTATGGCCACCATGCAACCGCTGGCCCTGATGACTTGGTATGGCAAGTTGCCCGAAGGACTCACCAACGGACAGGTGCGCGCGGCGCTGACGGCGGTGATGCACCGCATGTTCGACGGACAGGAGAACTTCAACGAGGGCGGGTTCTTGACGATTGGTTTCTGTGGCCGTCAGCCCAACGTGGCAGACTGGTACACCAACAACGGTAGCCTCTACATGACCTCCCTGGCATTCATGCCGCTGGGACTGCCCGCTACCCACCCCTTCTGGACCGACGCCGCGCAGGACTGGACCTCCAAGAAGGCATGGTCAGGCAAACCGTTCCCCAAGGACCATCACTGGGGCGACGACATCCGAACAAAGGATCTCTTTTAACACAATGCACAATAACTAAATTAGGCTTGAAGGTAAGGAAACGCGAGTTTCCTTACCTTTTTTCGTGCCCATTACTTACCAAATGGTAATTGTTGTTCCCCGATAAAGCCCTACCTTTGCAGCCGTTTTAATGAAACTATGTGAATAAACGTGCGACACACACTTGTCGCCACCCTTAAAAAGAAAAAGTAAGATATATGAGTACAGAACTGAAAGACGCTATCGACTTCGGTAGCATGGAGATTCCGAGATTGTTCCGCAAACTGTTGGTACCTACCTTGTTGGGTATGGTGTTTTCCGCCGCGTTCGTCATCACGGACGGCATCTTTGTGGGGAAGGGCATCGGCAGCGATGCCTTGGCTGCCGTCAACATCACCGCCCCGGTCTTCATGTTGACGACCGGCCTAGGACTGATGTTCGGCTTGGGCGGTTCCGTCATCGCCTCCATCCACCTGTCCCACGGCAAGGTGAAGGTGGCGCGCATCATCACCACCCAGTCCATCGCCGTGTCGTCCCTCATCATGGTGGTGATGTCATTCTTTGTTTGCCTCTTCGCTCCCGAGGTGTCGTCGCTGTTAGGCGCGTCCGAACGGCTGGAGCCGCTTGCGGCTGAATACATGTACTGGTATGTGCCGTTCTTGGTCTTCTCGTCGTTGCTGGTGTCGGGTAGCTTCTTTGTCCGACTCGACGGAGCGCCCAAGTTCTCCATGTGGTGCACGGTGATACCGGCGGTGCTCAACATGATACTCGACTACCTCTTCATCTTCCCCTTCGGATGGGGTATGATGGGAGCCGCGTTAGCCTCCAGTCTGGGTACCATCGTGGGCGGTGTTATGATACTGGTCTACTTGTGGGGCCGGGCTAAGACGGTGCGTTTCATCCGCATCAAGCGGAGCTGGAAGAGCTTCCGGCTGACCTGTCGCAACGTGGGCTACATGTGCAAGTTGGGCGTTTCGTCCTTCCTGTGCGAGGGTACCATCGCCTACATGATGCTCATTGGCAATTACGTCTTCATCTCCCACCTGGGCGAGGATGGCGTGGCCTCGTTCAGCATCGCTTGCTATTTCTTCCCTATCATCTTCATGGTCTACAATGCCATTGGCCAGTCGGCCCAGCCTATCCTCAGCTATAACATGGGTGCCGGACTGATGCCGCGTGTGAAGGCGGCGCGCCGGTTGGCGTTCCAGTCCGCCGTGGGGTTCGGCTCGGTCTTCTGTCTGTTCACTTGGCTGTTCCGCCACCAGATAGTGGGCATGTTCATCGACACCGCCTATCCGGCCTACGGCTTTGCCTCGGACGGTCTGCCGCTGTTTGCCATCGGCTTCATCTTCTTCGCCGTCAACATTGTCTCCATCGTCTATTTCCAGAGCATGGAACGGCCGGTGGTGGCCACTTGGATTACGGTGATGCGTGGCTTCGTCTTCATGACGTTGTCGTTCCTCACGCTCCCTCACTTGGCCGGTACACCGGGCATCTGGCTCTCGGTGCCGTTAGCGGAGTCCCTCACGTTCCTGTTGGTAGTGTTCATCTTCGCGGGTCAGCGCCTGCGACAGCGGCATCGCTGCTGCGCATAGATAAATTCGAATGGCGGGTCCCTCCCGCCATTTGTGTATCATAGGCATTGGTCTCGGTTTGTGTATAGCTCAAGTGGCAATGAGTATATAGGTCATCGGTACTTGAGTATTATACTCGTTGGCCGATGACCTATATACTTAAAATGCGACGACTCCGTACGGGCGATTCAACATCCGTGAATGTGACCGCCAACAAACCGTATACGCATTGGTTTTATAGACCCTATGCTCAAGGTCTCGAGACCCTAGGCTCTCCAAATCCGGCCCCCGATGGATCTGTCATAACCTGGTTTCGCTTGTCAAGTTTCCGGTTATTTAACCGAGTTGCCTGTCAACTATTGTGAACTCATACTATAAGGCTTGTCAGTGTTGTCCGTGAAATAAATTCCGTCCTGAGGGCGGGCTTCTAGGATATTATGTCTACCTTTGCCCTACGTCAGCCGACCGCTTAGGCCCGCTGACATATCGGTATGAACCTGAATAATTCATAGTGCGTTATCGCTACCGCCGTAGGCCCCGAATTTTTTT
>CAYZVH010000054.1:0-4425 GCA_964481755.1 uncultured Bacteroides sp.
GTTCTTCATCTTCCTCAGCTCAATATTCGACGAATATTTCCGAATCATTTCCTAAGTTAAGTAGTTTTAAGTTCAAAGTTGACGAGAGCGGAAATATAAAACTCTTTTAGTGAATGAATTGATTATTTAATTCGAGTGCAGCCGATGCAATGAACCGCATTGGCTGCACTCTCGATAAATATCTTTCAATATTTGGATGTTACCTCAAAAGATTGTATACTTGCAGAGAAATATAAAATCTGAGCGATTATGATACTGAGTGTAGCAAACCCGATATATGATTCCGTATTCAAATTCCTGATGGAGGATGAGCGGATAGCGAAGACTGTACTCGCTGCCTTATTGAAGAAAGAGGTGCTGAGCGTGACGATGCGCCGACATGAGCATACGAATACCACACGTGACGACATATCTATGTTCCGTATAGATTTCTCTGCAGAAGTGAGGGATGCCAACGGAAAGCCGGACTTGATATTGATAGAACTGCAGAAGACCTGGCTTGAGACGGAGACGTTGCGCTTCCGTCAATACCTTGCCGCACAATACAATGCGAAAGATAATATGCAGGTAAATCCGGAAAACGGAAAGAAATACGGTTTGCCGATGGTCGCTGTTTATCTGCTGGGCCATAGGGTGGGTAAGATAGAGGAGCCGGTGGTGTACGTCAACCACAATGCCGTGGACTATGATGGTCGTGAGGTGGAGGAAGGGCGTAATGACCCCTTTGTCAACAGCCTTATACATAATAGTATTATTGTGCAGATTCCTTTACTCCACGGTAAGATTAACAATCGCTTGGAAAAGGTCCTCAGTGTCTTCGACCAAACACAGTGTGATGTGAAGAACCGACAGGTTATCAATTTGGATGAAAACACTTACGAGGATGATCCTGAGATGATGTACATCCTTCGTCGCCTAACAGCGGCTGCTGTAAACGCTGAACTTCGTCAGGAGATGAATGTGGAAGACGAGTACTTCTCAGCCATAGAAGACCGTGATACCGCTATTATGAATCGCGACAAGATTATAGCTGAGCGGAATTCTCAAATAGCTGAGCAGAATACCCAAATAGCTGAGCAGAATACCCAAATAGCTGAGCAGAATACTCGGATAGCGGAGCAGAGTTCCCAACTTCGTTTGATGGCGAAAGCATTGATTGATAAAGGTCTGTCAATAGTTGATGTCGCAAAGATAGTTGGAATATCTGAGCAGGAAATGAAGGCCTTATTAAAGTAGAGAAAAAGATAGGAGATAAACACTCTGATAAACGCGTTTATCTCCTATCCGATTGGAAGAGAGTCATTTTTTGATTCATCAACAAATCCTTGAGATTCTTGGATGGTTGGTTACTTATATGAATCTACAATGTGCTTGTTTTCTTTGCCTGAGAGTTGAGCCAGTTTGGCTTCTAATTGCAGTAAATCTTCGTAGCTCATAGAGTCATAATCATCTACTTCATATCTAATTTCCGGGTTGTACTCTGTTATCAATTGCTCTACAATCTCTTTCTTAGCTTGTGTACTCAACGTCTCATCATTGTCAGAACCATCTGAACATGCCCCTAAAAAGACAGGAACCGCAAAAAATAGAGCCGCTAAAATTCTATTTGTTTTCATAATTATTTGGTATTACTGATTGTTAAATGTTTATTGGTTCAAAAAAATATCAGTATAGGATATTGGCCTGTATCGCATTTCTGCTGCTTCAACTTGCTCATAGCAAGTTGACAACCCATTCCCTTCTGCGAAGAAAGGGAATTTAATGATGTGGTCCAAGAATAACCGGTTAAATGTCGTTAATATTTCGGCATAGGCTCTGAGCTACATAGCAGCTGTAGCTATATTGCTCGCTGTCTTAATCACAATGTGTAAGCTCATCAAAGTCCTAGCTGTATTCGCTCGTTACAACTCTGTCTTCATGAACTCGCGCAGGTTCATGTGGATAATGCCGTTGTATTGTGCAGAAATACAAAGTATAATTTGCATATCAAACAAAAAGGATGAAAATGCAAATTACGATTTGCATATTTGCGAGAAAGAGTGCACGCTGGTGCTGAAGCCGCTCAACCCGGGCATCGTCTTCGAGAAGGTCATCGTAGACTATGGTGGCTACAAGAAGAGCTACCTGTTTATGAACGAATCTCCTAATAAACGGACGGCAGAGTAACTTTTAGTGTCTGTTATTTTGGAAGGAACGATGATAACGTCTAAATTTGCGGATTATGAACAGACAATCCAATATGAATATGAGACTGATTATGATTCTCTTGGCCCTGCTTTGTGTATCGCCCGGCATGGCTAAGGTTCAGCTGCCTAAGCTCATCAGCGACCGGATGGTGCTGCAGCGCGACACCCAACTCGAGATATGGGGATGGGCAGACCAGGGCGAGAAGGTGACGGTACGCTTCCAAGGCAAGCATTACGATGCAGAGCCTGGCGCAGACGGCAAGTGGTCGGTGACGCTGCCTCCGCAGAAAGCCGGCGGACCCTACATCATGGAGATCAACGAAATCGTCATCCGCGACATCCTCATCGGCGACGTATGGCTCTGCTCCGGACAATCGAACATGGAGACACCCATAGCACGGTTGACCGACAGATTCCCCGAAATCAACGTGTCGAACAATCACATGATACGTTACTATAAGGTGCCCACACAGAGCGATGTGTTCGACACCCACGAAGAGATAGCCGGCAACGCCGTTTGGCACTCGGCCATCGCCTCGGACGTGATGAACTGGACGGCCCTGGCCTACTTCTATGCCCAGGAGGCTTACGAGCATACGGGCGTTCCCGTGGGCATGCTCGTCTCCAGTCTTGGCGGCTCCAGCATCGAGAGCTGGATTAGTCAGGAGCACCTGCGCCAGTTCCCTCAGCCGAGCTTCAAGGCTGACGATAAAGTCATCATCAACGTGCCGGGCAAATGGAAAGACAACGGCATCGACTGCAAGGGGGCCGTGTGGTACCGCAAGAAGATTGACTTGCCGGCTTCCATGCACCACAGACATGCCAAGCTCTATCTGGGCACGATTGTGGACAGCGACTCGGCCTTCGTCAACGGACACTTCGTGGGCCGCACCACCTACACCTATCCGCCGCGTAAGTACGATGTGCCGGCAGGCATCCTCAAGGAAGGACGCAACATCATCTCCGTGCGGGTGCAGTCCGGGTCGGGCAACGGAGAGTTCATAGCCGACAAGCCCTATAAACTGGTGAGCGACGACTTCGAGCTCGACCTCACGGGCCAATGGACCTGCCAGGTGGAGAAGAAGAGTGTGCGCGCCGAGGCACTGACGGGCAACAAATGTGTCGGTTCGGACCTCTACAACGGCATGATTTATCCCATTCGCAACTACAAGGTGAGGGGAGCCATCTGGTACCAGGGAGAGTCCAACTCGGGCTACACCCGTCAGTACGCGGGCATGCTACAGTCCCTCATCGCCAACTGGCGCGACCTTTGGCAGATGCCTCAGATGCCTTTCCTCTTGATGCAGTTGCCCAACTACATGGCCAAGACGTCGCAACCCACCAACAGTGGATGGGCTGGCATCCGCGAGGCTCAGTTCCAGACGGCCTTGAACGTACCCTACACGGCCATGGCTGTGACCTACGACTTGGGCGAATGGAACGACATCCATCCAATGAACAAGAAGGATATGGCCCATCGCCTCTTCCTGGGTGCCCGCAAGTTGGTCTATGGCGAGAAGATCGTCAGCTCGGGACCTCTGTACAAGGACATGAAGGTCGACGGCAACAAGATAGTGCTCACCTTTACCGAGGTGGGTGGAGGCTTGGCTTGCAAGGGCAAGAAGTTGAACCACTTCGCCATTGCCGGAGAGGACAAGAAGTTCGTGTGGGCCGATGCTGAGATCAAGGGCAACACGGTTGTGGTCAGCAGTCCCGACGTGAAAGCCCCCGTAGCCGTACGCTACGCGTGGTCCAACAATCCCGAGGATGCCAACCTCATCAATAAGGAAGGCTTGCTCGCCTCACCATTCCGTACGGACACGTGGTGACAATCTGACTTCATGGGTAGAACATTAGAGATAGAAAAGGCTGGATTCCTCGTTTGGAACCCGGCCTTTTCGTTAGGTATTGTTGGGCGAATACGGTACGGTGTGCCACTCGGTCACCAACAAGGACATCAAGAAGTGCGACTACTACTATCTGGAGTACGTGACCAAAGCCGCCAAGGAGAACGGCCTGGTGCCTTTCTATTGGGACAACGGACAACCCCAGGTAGGCACCTTTGGCATTCTGGACCGCAACACAGGAAAGGTGACCGTTCCTCACATGTATAATGGCCTCATGAAGGGGGCTTGTGCGGTGCACTGACTGGTCCTTCACGTGTGAAGAATCACCTTCATCGCAATGTACGGCAATTGTCGTACACGTGTTTGACAACTGCCGTACACGTGTTTGGCAA
>CAYZVH010000054.1:4525-17673 GCA_964481755.1 uncultured Bacteroides sp.
CAGTCATTCGTCATGACGGGAATCTACAACATGTATGCACGTACGTTTACACACTATAATGTACGCTTTTAATCGATTACAATGCTTGCTATGAAGAGGCTATGATGTGCGGACTGCCCGTCGAGGCTAATGGTGGTGGGCACACTTTTGATGCGTCTGCCCTGTTTGGATGGAGCTTCCGACCTGGGGCAGTGAGGTGAGTAGGCTCGGCGGTCAGCTCTTTTTCTGCCGCAGAAACTCGTAGCCGAACCGACAGTAGAGGCAGCGCTTGCGGTCGCAATACTCCTTCTGCAATTGGATGAGCGCTTGCGAGTCGGCGGCACTCTCGGCCTTCAGTCCACACTGTTCCCACATGCGGGTGATGTGGTTGTTCTCCGGCTTCAGTGTCTCAAGGAAGCGCAGGGCGCGCTGACACAGTGCCTCGCTGTCGCGGTAGCGTCCGTAGGCGAAGAGGAACGTGCAGACGGTGTTGATGATAATCAGGTCGATGGAGCTCTGGCTCATCACCTTCTTCTGCTCCGGTGAGGGCGCGCCGAAGCGGTAGTGCGTGTCCCAATAGGGTGAGGTGTCGGTGGTGAGGAACGAGCGAACCTGCTCCAGCGATGTGGCCTCCAGTAGTTGCGACAGTAGCCCCTGTGACTGATGGTAGAGTTTAGCCAATTGCGCCATGCGGATGTGGGGGAAGTTGCCCGGCCGCAAACGTAGCAGTCGCCACGCCGAAAGGTCCATGGACCGCAGGTCGAACACATGCGCGAGGTAGGCGTACTCCTTCTGCAACTTCTGGTAATAGTCGTCGTGGATGTCCTGACTCAAGAATCCCGCTTGACCGAAGAAGATAGCCTCCACCTGGAACAGGTTGTCGCGATACTTGTCCACCGCTTTGAAGGGCACGTTGCCTGCCCACCGCTCGAAGGCTTCGGCGTTGATGCTGAACCCGAAGTTCCTTGCCAGGGTGATGAAGAAAGCCTCCTCCCAGTTGCTGTTGCACCGCTTGAGCCGCTCGGCCACCTGACCGGTCTTCTGCTCTAACCGCTCCGACTGCAGCCGGCTCATCCAACTGTGGGTGAGCATGGCGGGCAGGTCGCCGATGATGCGAAAGCAGGCAGGGTACATGTCCGAGTGGCGCAACTCCTCGTAGTGAGCGGCTAGCGACGGGGGGCAGGTGAACTGCATCTGCGGCACGGGCAGGCCGTTCTGGCGGACAACGTCCGTATCCACCGACTGGGCCAAGTGCAGGATGACGTTGTTGTAAGCGGCGTCGTACTGATGTCCGTGGCGGTACCAGTCCGACGAACAGGTGTGAATCTCCACGTTGCCCACCCACAGCGTGCCGTCAATCTTTATCTTAGCGTTGAAGAAATCAGGGCCTGCATTGGTGTTGTGCAACCCTACATCTATCACTTCCACCCGCTTCCCGTCGGTGGTCAGCAGGTCTCTCAGCGGAAAGATTTTATGC
Source organism: uncultured Bacteroides sp. (assembly GCA_964481755.1). Classification (GTDB taxonomy): domain Bacteria; phylum Bacteroidota; class Bacteroidia; order Bacteroidales; family Bacteroidaceae; genus Phocaeicola_A. Next base: position 5,982 of record CAYZVH010000054.1, read on the forward strand.
TTCCAAGCATAGTGTAGGAGTTGTTCCATGTTAATTGAGGTTATATGTATAGCGCAAAAGTAAATAAATGTGGCGAATAAAAACTATCTTTGCCACATTTAATTGCAAATGACATGAGAATAGCATTGATTGGATATGGCAAGATGGGGCACGAGATAGAGCGGATTGCCCGCAGTCGTGGACACGAGATTGTGAGTATCATCGATATTGACAACCAAGAGGACTTCCAGTCGGACGCCTTCAAGAGTGCCGACGTGGCCATCGAGTTTACCGCTCCTACGGTAGCTTACCAAAACTACATAAAGGCCTTCGAGGCCGGGGTGAAAGTGGTGTCGGGCAGCACGGGCTGGATGGCCGAACACGGCGACGAGATACACCGCCTGTGCGAGGAGGAGGGCAAGACCCTCTTCTGGTCGTCGAACTTCAGCCTGGGCGTGGCCATCTTCTCGGCCGTGAACAACTACCTGGCCAAGATCATGAACCAGTTCACCGGCTACGACGTGACCATGAGCGAGACGCACCACATCCACAAGCTGGACGCTCCCAGCGGCACAGCCATCACACTGGCCGAAGGCATTCTGGCCAATATCGACCGCAAGACGAAATGGGTGAAGGGCACGTTGCGCCAGCCTGACGGAACAGTTGTGGGCAGCGACCAGTGCGCTCCAGACGAGCTCTGCGTCAGCTCCATCCGCGAGGGTGAGGTGCCGGGCATACACACCATCCGCTACGAGTCGGAGGCCGACAGCATCATCATCACCCACGACGCGAAGAACCGCAAGGGATTTGCCCTCGGAGCCGTGCTGGCGGCCGAATATACAGCTCAGCACAGCGGATTCCTGGGCATGAAGGACTTATTTCATTTTTAAAGCCAAACAAGAGAACAGCGTATGTTAGAAAGAATACAACATTGCAAGAGGCGCGACTGGATAAAGTTCGCCGTAGTGACCGTGCTCTATCTGCTCTTCCTCTGGTGGGTGGAGAGCTGGTGGGGACTCATCGTGCTGCCTTTCATCTTTGATGCCTACGTCACACGCATCATTCCCTGGACCTGGTGGAAATCGTTGAAGAACAAGGAAGCACGGAGCGTGATGAGCTGGGTGGACGCCATCGTCTTCGCGTTGGTTGCGGTTTATTTCGTGAACATCTACGCTTTCCAGAACTATGTGATACCCACCTCTTCGCTGGAGAAGTCGCTGCTGACGGGCGATTACCTCTTCGTCAGCAAGCTGAGCTACGGACCGCGTGTGCCGCAGACTCCGCTCTCCATGCCGCTGACCCAGCATACGCTGCCGATACTGAACTGCAAGTCGTACATCGAATGGCCGCAGTGGGAGTACCGCCGAGTGAAAGGCACAGGACAGGTGCAGCTCAACGACATCGTGGTGTTCAACTACCCGTCGGGCGACACAGTGGTGGCCAACCCCGCTTACCAAGCCGCCGACTACTATGGCATGTGCTACCAGGTGGGCGAACAGCTCTATCCCGAGCAGCCTCAGCTGGACAGCCTGAGCCGTGCACAACAACGCATGGTGCTCCAGTTCTACTGCAGCGAGGGCCGGAAGTACATCAGCCAGCACCCCGAGGAATTCGGCAAGGTGATGTGGCGCCCCGTGGATCGTCGAGAGAACTACGTGAAGCGCTGCGTGGGTTTGCCCGGACAGACGCTGCAGATAAAGGACCGCGTCATCTACCTGGATGGGGTGGCCAACAAGGAGCCCGAGAACGTGCAGTATGGCTACACGGTGCGCACCAGCGGACCCATACCGGAGGCGCTGCGCCGCGAGCTGGGCATCTCCGACGAGGACGCCTCTTCGCACAACCAACAGCAGACGCTCTACTCGATGCCTCTTACCAAGAAAGCCCACGATGCCCTGCTGGCCCACAAAGAGCTGGTGCAGAGCATCTCCATCAACGAGTCGTTTGCCGAGCGGCTCTACCCGATAACCGCCTACACCGGCTGGACCGTTGACAACTACGGCCCCGTGTGGATACCGAAGAAGGGCGAAACCATCGACCTGACCGACGAGAACCTGCCCCTCTACGAACGACCAATAGCCGTGTACGAGGGCAACAAGCTGGAGGTGAAGGACGGCAAAATCTTCATCAACGGCGAGGAGACGAACAAATATACCTTCCGCATGGACTACTACTGGATGATGGGTGACAACCGTCACAACTCCGCCGACTCTCGCTTCTGGGGCTTCGTGCCCGAGGACCACATCGTGGGTAAGCCCGTCGTGGTGTGGCTCTCGCTGGACAAGGACCACGGATGGTTCGACGGCAAGATACGCTGGAACCGTTTCTTCAAGTGGGTGGACAACATCAAGTAAAACCAAACGATAGGGGAGTGGCTCCGATGAATTGACACTGTTATGCGTTCGCTATTGAAAACATTGCTCGTTGCCGTGGTGGCGGTGCTGCTGGTGAAGCTGGTGGCCTTCACCTCGTGCACCATCCCTTCCACGGGGATGGAGAACACCCTGTACCGGGGCGACCGGGTGATAGTGAACCGCTGGAGCTACGGTTACCGCACCCCCTTGGCTTCCGTCTTCGGCTATCACCGCTGGGCTGAGTCTCCGGTAGGCAGGAACGACATCGTCCTCTTCAACCGCCCCTCCGCCGAACAGCAGTTGCAGGACGGGGGCGACCTCTTCATCAACCGCTGTGTGGGGCTGCCGGGCGACACGCTCCGCCTCACCGACGAGCTGATACTGACCGACGCCGACGTGCTGACCCCCGACAGTAAATACCTCTATGCCTACCCCGGACAACAGGAGACCTTGGTGACGCAGGCCATACGCCAGGCAGGCATCGAGGACAACACACTGGTGGGTTACGACCAGGGCGACTATCTGCGCAGCTTCAGTCTGCGCGAGATCAATGCCGTGAAGCGTCTGCTGGGCCCGCAGGTGCAGTTCCGCAGTGTGCAGACCACCGACTCCGACACGGTGCACGACTTTGTGGTGCCGGGCAAAGGCATCGCCGTGAGGGTGCGCCCGTGGAACGTGATGTTGCTGCGCAACACCATCGTGATGCACGAGGGACGACGGGCCGAGGTGAAAGGCGACACGCTGCTGGTGGACGGCCGTCCCGTGGCCAGCTACCGCTTCAGCAAGGACTATTACTGGATGGCCTCCAACAATTCCATGAGCCTCTGCGACTCGCGCCTGTTCGGCTTCGTGCCCAAGGAGTGCATCATCGGCAGGGCCGCCCTGGTGTGGTTCTCCAAGGACCCGTCGGAGGGCCTTCTCTCCGGTTACCGCTTCGGACGCTTCTTCCACAGAATAAATTAACTTTGCAGCAATTATGGACAAATATATCTACGAACTGAAACTGAAAGTGCGCGACTATGAGTGCGACTTGCAGGGCATTGTCAACAATGCCAACTATCAACACTACTTGGAACATACCCGCCACGAGTTTCTCCTCTCCACGGGTGTCAGTTTCGCTAAACTCCATGCCGAGGGTATCGACCCCGTGGTGGCACGCATCAACATCGCCTTCAAGACTCCCTTGCGGAGCGGCGAAGAGTTCGTGTCGAAGCTCTATCTGAAGAAAGAGGGCATCAAGTATGTGTTCTACCAAGACATCTTCCGTCTGCCGGACATGAAGATGGCCATCAAGTCGACCGTCGAGGTGGTATCGCTGGTGAACGGACGACTGAGTGACTGCGCCTTGTTCGACCAAATCTTTGCCCCCTATATGCATGACTGAGCAGGAGCTGTTACATACCATCGTGCTGTCGCGCATACCGGGACTGGGACTGGCGGGCATGCACAAGCTGATGAAGGCTTGTGGCAGCGCCGTGGCCATCTTCGAGCGGCGCAAAGAACTGCCCAACCTGGTGCAGGGGTCCGACAAGTTGGTGGACGCGCTCGACTGCCCCGCTACGTTCGAGAGTGCTAAACGGGAGGTGGAGTTTGTGCGGAAGAACACCATCACCTGCTTGGGTTACTTCGACCCCGACTTCCCTTCGCGCCTGCGGGAATGTAGCGACTCACCCATACTGCTGTTCTACAAAGGAAACACGCCACTTAATCAACTGAAGGTCATCAACATGGTGGGTACCCGCCACTGCACCGACTATGGCCGACGTGTCTGCGACGCCTTCCTGCGCGACCTGAAGCAACTTTGCCCTGACGTGCTAGTGGTTAGCGGACTGGCTTACGGCATCGACATAAACGCCCATCGGGCCGCTTTGAACAACGGACTCAAGACGGTGGGAGTGTTGGCCCATGGGCTCGACCGCATCTATCCCTCCGTACATCGACAGACGGCTGTGCAGATGTTGCAGCACGGCGGACTGCTCACCGAGTTCCCGAGTGGCACCAACCCCGACCGCCAGAACTTTGTGATGCGCAACCGCATAGTGGCGGGGATGTGCGACGCTACCATCGTGGTGGAGAGCGCCACCAAAGGCGGTGCCCTGATTACGGCCGACCTTGCCGTGGGGTATAACCGCGACTGCTTCGCTTTCCCTGGTCGGTGCGACGACCCCTTCTCGATAGGTTGCAACGCGCTGATACGCGACAACAAGGCCGCCCTCATACAGTCGGCCGAGGAGTTTGTGAAAGCCATGCAATGGGACGTGCAGGCCCGCGTGACCAAGCCCATACAGCGACAGCTCTTCCCCGACTTGAGCAACGAAGAGCAGGCCGTCGCCACACTGCTGGAGACTATGCCCGACGGATGCCCCCTCAACGAACTCAGCGTGAAGGCCCAGATGGCCGTCAACAAGCTGAGCGCTCTGCTCTTCGAGATGGAACTCAAAGGGGTGGTGCAGGCACTGCCCGGCAACAAATACCGACTTATCACCATTTAATCTACTCACAGCTAACAGTAACGGACAATGAATAACTCGCTCCTGCAGGACATCGGAACACTGCTCTCGGAATATGGCATGAACCAGGAATCCATCAGCCTCACCCAGCGGCTGTTGGTCATTCTGCTCATCATCTTTGTAGCTTATCTGACAGACTTCATCTGCCGCAAGATGATATTGCCCGTCGTCAAGCGGGTGGTGGCCTCCACCAAGGCCACGTGGGACGACATCCTCCTCTCCGACAAGGTGCTCAACAACCTTTGCCACATCGTGCCCTCCATCTTCATCTACATCCTGCTGCCCTTCGCCTTCGCCGATGTGCCCTCGTGGCTCCACTTCCTGATGAAGATAAGCCTGGTCTACATCATCGCCGCCACGCTGAAGCTCATCTGCTCGTTCCTGACGGCACTCTATAACCTCTCCGCAACACACAAGGAGCTGAAGGACCGCCCGCTGAAGGGTGTCTACCAGATGCTGAAGATTGTCACCATCTTCTTGGGAACCATCGGCATCGTGAGTGTGCTCATCGACAAGAGTCCCGTAGTGCTCTTCACCGGCTTGGGTGCCGCGGCCACGGTGCTCATGCTCGTCTTCAAGGACACCATCGTGGGCCTTGTGGCCGGCGTGCAGCTCTCGGCCAACGATATGCTCCGTCCTGGTGACTGGATCACTATGGACAAGTCCGGTGCCAACGGCATTGTCACCGAGGTGACCCTCACTACCGTGAAGGTCCGCAACTGGGACAACTCCATCACCACCATACCTCCCTATACCCTGGTGAGCGACTCGTTCCAGAACTGGCGCAACATGCAGCAGAGCGGTGGACGACGGGTGATGCGCTCCATCTACATCGATGTGCGCAGCATTCGCTTCTGTACCCCCGACGAGCTGCAACGCTTCGTGGCGAAGGGATGGGTGTCGGCCGATGAGGCTACGGCAGAGACCGTCAACCTGGGTGTGTTCCGTCGCTTCCTGGAACGCTACCTGAGCGAATCGTCGAAAGTAAACAGCGAGATGATGCTCATGGTGCGTCAACTGCAGCCCACGTCCCAAGGCCTGCCCCTCGAGCTCTACTTCTTTGTCACCGCCACCAGCTGGGTGCCCTACGAACACATCCAGGCGGACATCTTCGACTATGTGTTGGCCATACTTCCCCAGTTCGGCTTGCGGCTGTTCCAGAGTCCCTCCGGCGACGACCTGCAACAAGTGCTCTCTGCCAAAGCATAGCCTGACACTTTGCTCTCCATTACGCCCCATCTCATTACTCCTATATAATGATGTATAGGAGTAACCTATTCGTGCGTGTGAATTTGTGCTCTAGATATCTGTTTATCGTACCATAAAGATAGTAAATGCATTCAATCGATATTAAATAGACGACTCTTCTAGGATTATCAGCGAACTTATGAAAGCACGCCGCACAGATGCTGCTTACAACTGTTATGATATATTATATATATGATTACATATTTATGCTAAATGCCCATATTGCTATTCTAAAAAGAAAGTTGATGAAGATTAATGCGAACAAAATAACGTTATTTCTTGTTGAGTACTGACCATACGCCTACCTTTGCATCGAAATCAAAGTACAGATACAACTAAACGAGCGTACTTTGGGAATAGGTATTAGTTATTTATTAGAGGGAGAAGAGAGAGGCACCTGGCCGATAGGTGCAGATTGACTGAAAGGTTGTAACGACATTATTGAGTGAATGACAGAGAGAGAGTGAACGGAATTTGTAAACGGTTTGAACGGGAGCATCGGCCTTAGTCCCGGCCGTTTCAATTCCATTAACTTGATTTGCGAACTTAAACGATATAACTAAACATATAGAAACAAATACGAGATTCTTCAATCAACAAAAAACTATTAAGCCCATGTGTGGAATTGTAGGAATATTCAATATCGACAAGCAGACGGCCGCCTTGCGTACCAAGGCGCTGAAGATGTCCCAGAAGATCCGTCACCGCGGACCTGACTGGAGTGGTATTTACTGTGGCGGACGGGCCATATTGGCACACGAACGCCTTTCCATCGTCGATCCTGAGTCGGGCGGACAACCGCTCTTCAGCACGGACCGCAAACAGATACTCGCAGTGAATGGTGAAATCTATAACCATCGGGACATACGTGGCCGCTACGCCGGCAAGTATGAGTTCCAGACGGGTTCGGACTGCGAGGTGATACTTGCCCTCTATCGCGACAAGGGCATCCATTTCCTGGAGGAGCTGAATGGCATCTTCGCCTTCGCGCTCTACGATGAGGCGAAGGACGAGTTCCTCATTGCTCGCGACCCCATCGGCGTTATACCTTTATACATAGGTAAGGATGTCGATGGCAAAGTCTACGTGGCCAGCGAGCTGAAGGCGCTGGAGGGATTCTGCGATGAATACGAGCCTTTCCTCCCGGGACACTACTATTGGAGCCGCGAGGGCGAGATGAAACGCTGGTACACGCGCGACTGGTTCCAGTACGATGCCGTGAAGGACAACCCCGTCTCTGAGCAGGCCGTGCACGATGCCCTCGAGGCTGCCGTGAAACGTCAGCTGATGAGCGATGTGCCCTACGGCGTGCTGTTGTCCGGTGGCCTGGACAGCTCCGTCATCTCTGCTATAGCCAAGAAATATGCCGCCAAGCGTGTGGAGAACGACCAACAGACCGATGCCTGGTGGCCCCAGCTACACTCCTTCGCCATCGGCCTTAAGGGAGCTCCCGACCTGGCCAAGGCTCGCGAGGTGGCCGACTTCATCGGCACGGTGCATCACGAGATCAATTACACCATACAGGAGGGACTGGATGCCATACGCGACGTAATCTACTTCATCGAGACCTACGACGTCACCACCGTGCGCGCCTCAACGCCGATGTATCTGTTGGCGCGTGTCATCAAGAGCATGGGCATCAAGATGGTGCTGAGCGGTGAGGGGGCTGACGAGGTGTTCGGCGGCTATCTCTACTTCCACAAAGCCCCCGATGCGAAAGCCTTCCACGAGGAGACGGTGCGCAAGTTGAGTAAGCTCTACATGTACGATTGCCTGCGGGCCAACAAGGCGCTCTCAGCCTGGGGTGTGGAGGGTCGTGTGCCCTTCCTCGACAAAGAGTTTCTGGACGTAGCTATGCGCCTCAATCCGAAGGCGAAGATGTGCCCGGGTAAGGAGATAGAGAAGCGCATCGTGCGCGCCGCCTTTGCCGACATGCTGCCCCATAGTGTCGCTTGGCGCCAAAAGGAGCAGTTCAGCGATGGCGTGGGCTACAGCTGGATTGACACCTTGAAGGCCATCACGGCCGCGGCTGTGAGCGACGAGGAGATGGCGCACGCAGCCGAGCGGTTCCCCATCAATCCGCCTATGAACAAGGAGGAGTACTACTATCGTACCATCTTCGAGGAGCATTTCCCCAGCGCCTCCGCTGCCAAGAGTGTTCCCAGCGTGCCCAGCGTGGCTTGTTCGTCGGCTGAGGCCCTGGCTTGGGATGCGGCCTTCAAGAACCAGAACGACCCCAGCGGCCGTGCCGTGAAGGGTGTGCACGAGCAAGCATACTAACGAAACAGCTTAATCAGAGAAACGTGTAACGTTTACATAAGAAGACGTTACACGTTTCTTCCGTTTTCTAGGATTTCATTGCTTACTTTTGTGGCAACTAAAATCATAGAAGACTATGCAGAAACTAAAAGCTATCACAGTCTGCGCTCTTATGGCCCTGTGCACGTCGCTGCCTACACGAGCGCAATACCGCAACCCTATCCTCTATGCCGATGTGCCCGACATGTCTGTCTGCCGGGCCGGCGATTACTTCTACATGATATCCACTACGATGCACCTCATGCCAGGAGCGCCCATCATGCGTTCGCCGGACATGAAGCATTGGGAAACCATCAGTTACGTGTTTCCCCGCATCGACGATGGTCCCCGTTACGACCTTCTCGACGGCACAGCCTACGGCAAGGGACAATGGGCCTCGTCCATCCGCTATCACGACGGTAAGTTCTACGTGTGGTTCGGTGCCAATGGTGCGCCAGGGCGCGGCTTCGTCTACACGGCCACGGACCCTGCCGGACCTTGGACACTCGTCTCACGTCCTCCGCATCACCACGACGCTTCGCTATTCTTCGACGATGACGGACGGGTGTATCTGTTCTATGGTACAGGCCAGCTAAGAGAGCTGAAACCCGACCTGACCGATGTGTTACCCGGTGGCGTCAATCAGAAGATATTCGAGCGCGACGCCGACGAACAGGGACTCCTTGAGGGTAGCTCGGTCATCAAACACAACGGGAAGTACTACCTGCTGATGATTTCGATGGACTGGAGCATCCCCGGCCGCTTGCGCCGTGAGGTGTGCTACCGCGCCGATAGCATCACCGGACCGTATGAGAAACGCGTCATCCTGGAGACCGCCTTCGAACAATATGGCGGCGTGGGCCAAGGCTGCATCGTCGATGGTAAGGACGGTCAGTGGTACGGACTGATATTCCAGGACCGTGGCGGTGTGGGTCGTGTGCCCTGTCTGATGCCTTGCACATGGACGGCGGACGGATGGCCTATGCTGGGCGACAAGGATGGGAAGATTCCCAATGATACATCGCTGCCCTATATGTCCATGGATGGAATCTGCGGCTCAGACGATTTCTCGGCCCCTAAGCTCTCCTTGTATTGGCAGTGGAACCACAACCCCGTGGACGAGGCCTGGAGCCTTACAGAGCGCCCAGGATACCTCAGACTGAAGACCGCTCGTGTGGTGGACAATCTGTTCGTGGCACCCAACACACTGACCCAACGGATGGCAGGCCCGAAATGCAGCGGAACAGTCTGTCTGTCGCTGAAAGGAATGAAGGATGGCGACCGTACCGGCCTCTCCGCCTTCAATGGCGATAGTGGTGTGCTCACCGTTGAGAAGAACGGCAGGAAGCTCTATCTCGTCATGAGCGAGCAGAAGAGCGTGTTCGCGGAGCCCAAGCATGCCATCAGTAGGGTAGACGTTACCGAGCAGGCACGCATCCCTTTGAAGCAGAACACGGTCTATCTGCGGGTGGACGGCGACTTCACGTACGGACAGGACTATGCGCGCTTCAGCTATAGTCTCGATGGCAAGTCGTGGACTCCTGTAGGCTCGCCCGTGAAGATGGTCTTCGACTACAAACGCATGTTCATGGGCAGCAAGTTCGCCATCTTCAACTATGCGACACTCTCCACGGGCGGTTATGTAGATGTGGACTCCTTCGAGTACACCAACTGATTATCCACTCGAACAATAATCTTCCATAAGCACCAGGCAGTGGCTCCATCCTCGGAGCGCTGCTTGGCATAAAAAAAGGGTGAGCCGCAAGGCTCACCCCTCTTTATATCGTTTGAACAGATTATCAGTCTTTCAGTTTAGCTTTGATAAACTCGCGGTTCAAACGGGCGATATTGCTAATCGATATGCATTTAGGACACTCGGCCTCGCAAGCGCGGGTGTTGGTACAGTTACCGAAGCCCAGCTCGTCCATCTTGCTCAGCATGGCTTTGGCACGGCGTGCTGCCTCCACCTTACCTTGCGGGAGCAGAGCCAGCTGGCTCACCTTAGCCGATACGAACAACATGGCCGATCCGTTCTTGCAGGCTGCCACGCAGGCACCGCAACCGATGCAGGTTGCTGAGTCCATAGCCTCGTCGGCTGCTGCCTTCGGGATGAGGATGTTGTTGGCATCTTCTGCCGAACCGGTACGTACGCTGATGTAACCTCCGGCCTGCATAATCTTGTCGTAAGCCGAACGGTCTACCATCAAGTCCTTGATGACAGGGAATCCGGCTGAGCGCCAAGGCTCCACGGTAATTGTGTCGCCATCGTTGAAACGGCGCATGTAGAGCTGGCAGGTGGTGGCACCTGTGGCAGGTCCGTGCGGATGACCGTTAATGTAGAGTGAACACATTCCGCAAATGCCCTCCCGACAATCGTGGTCAAACACAACAGGCTCTTTGCGCTCGCTGACGAGCTGTTCGTTGAGGATATCCAGCATCTCCAGGAAAGAGGTGTCGCCGGGGATATCTTTCATCTGGTATGTTTCAAAATGGCCTTTCTCCTTCGGTCCATTCTGACGCCAAATCTTCAGTGTGAAACTTATATTTTTCTCCATTGTTCATTGAATCTTTAATTGTTTAACTTACCCATTAGCTCTTATAGTTACGGGTCTGTACTTTGATAGCCTCGTATTGAAGCGGCTCTTTGATGAGCTCAGGAGCTTTCTCGTCGCTTCCTTGGTACTGCCAGCAACCTACGTAGAAGTAGTTCTCGTCGTCGCGCTTAGCTTCGCCCTCTTCGGTCTGGTACTCCTCACGGAAGTGGCCGCCGCAACTCTCGTTACGGCTCAGCGCATCGTAAGCGATCAGCTCGCCCATCGTGATGAAGTCCTCCAGACGGATAGCTTTGTCGAGCTCAGTGTTCATGCCGTCCTTGCTACCGGGGATAAACAGATTCTTGTTGAACTCCTCGCGGATTTTCTTTATCTCTTCGAGGCCTTTCTTCAGACCTTCTGCCGTACGGCCCATGCCGACATATTCCCACATGATGTGACCCAGTTTCTTGTGGATGGAGTCTACTGACTCGTTACCCTGGATGCTCATCAAACGGTCTATCTTGGCGTTGACAGCCTTCTCGGCCTCAGCGAACTCGGGCAGGTCGGTAGAGAAGCGGGGAACGGTAATCTGGTCAGACAGATAGTTCTGGATGGTGTAAGGCAACACGAAGTAACCATCGGCCAAGCCCTGCATCAGAGCGGAAGCTCCCAGACGGTTGGCACCGTGGTCGGAGAAGTTGCACTCGCCGATGGCGAACAGACCCTTGATGGCGGTCTGCAGCTCGTAGTCGACCCAGATACCACCCAT
>CAYZVH010000055.1:0-14828 GCA_964481755.1 uncultured Bacteroides sp.
GAGATTTGGTGCATCACACGGATGATGAGCTCTTCCTTGTTGAAAGGTTTGGAGATGAAGTCGCTGGCTCCGCACTGGAAACCTTTTACGATGTCTTGTGTAGCGTTGAGGGCAGTCAAGAAGATGAAGGGGATGTCGTTGGTCTCGGGGTCTTTCTTCAGTTCCTGTGCCACCTCGAATCCACTCATGTCGGGCATCATCACGTCCAACAATATCAAGTCGGGCTTGCCGGCATGTGCCTGTTCCAAAGCCTTGCGACCACCGTCGGCCGTGATAATCTTGAACTTCTCGTTCGTAAGCAAGACTTTCAGCAACAACACGTTCGACATCACATCATCCACAATAAGGATGGTGTAATCGGAGCGGTTGATTTCCACTGTATAATTATCTTCTGACATACTCTACCTTATTAAGTTGACCCACTAAGGAGCCATACAAAAGTGATATCCCGTATTGTACAAAACTGGGAATGCCGTGCATCTAGACTATCGTAGCCAGCAAGAGAAGCACGTTTACCCCTTTTGTTTGGTGCAAAAGTAAGATAAAGTCTCCTTACGTACAATAGTTTCGTTCCATATTTCTTGCGTAAAATTGTTTAAAAAGTACTATTTAGCGAGCTTTCACACTCAATTATGAGCGATTTGCTATCGCGACACAGCAAAAAGAGGGAGCCTTAGCCCCCTCTCGTTATCATTTGTGCCACCGCAGCGTGCGCTAGCGGGCAGGTTTCAACTTCAGTATTTTTCCGTTCATGGCCCCAAGCTCCAGGGTGACGCAGCGGGAGGGAGTAAGGTTGAGCTCCTCCACATTGCCGGTGAGCAGGTCGGTGGCCTGGTAGCTTATGTCGGCAGCTATCTGCAGGCAGTCGAAGGCATGCTGCGGAATGTTGAGTCCGGTCTGCACAGGGATACGGTCGAAGTTGACCACGATGAGAAGCAGGTCGTCCGCGAACTTGCGCATGAAGGCGTACTGCTTGTGCTCGTTGAAGTTCCAGTTGCCGCGGTTCACATACATCAGGTCGAAGAATGAACCCTTTGCCAAGGCAGGTTCCTGGGTGCAGAGGTTGAGCAGACGGGAGTAGAAGTGGCGCAGGCTCTTCTCGTCGTCCTTCAGCAGAGCCTCGTCGAAGGCACCGCCATTGTTCCATCGGCGCACGGTGTCCACGCTCCAATAGTCGAAGATGGTGGTGCGTCCGTCGCGACCGCTATAGCCTTCGCAGTCCATGCCTCGCTCGCCCAGTTCTTGACCGAAGTAGAGCATGAAGGGGTTGGTGTTCATGCAGGCGGAGACAATCATGGCAGGCACGCCGTTGCGTCCGTTACCAGCGAAGTAGTCGGAGGCGAGGCGTTGCTCATCATGGTTCTCGAGGAAGTTGAGCATGTGGTCCTGAATGTCGCCCAGCCGTTGCCAGCAGGAGGTGATGGCCGTGGCGGAAGCGTTGCCGCTGGTGACAGCACGCAGGGTATCGTAGAGTCCGACCTTGTCGTAGAGGAAGTCGAAATGTCCGCGGTTCAGGTAGTCGTAGTATTCGTTGGGGTTGTAGACCTCGGCGATGAAGATGACCTTGGGGAATTGGGCCTTCACCTGTGGAATGGCCCACTCCCAGAATTCCACGGGCACCATCTCGGCCATGTCGCAGCGGAAGCCGTCGATATCCTTGGCCGCCCAGAAGAGTAGTATATCCTTCATCTTATGCCAGGTGTCGGGCACGGGCTCGAAGTGGCGAGCGCCACCTCCAGGGTAGTCCACGCCATAGTTCAGCTTCACGGTCTCATACCAGTCGTTGATGTTGGGCCAAGCGTCGAAGCGGTTGTTGCCTGTGGCCTTGGCAGGCATCTCATAGTAGGGTTCGCTAGCACCCTGCTTCATGTCGAAGGAGGCCTCGAGCCGTGTCTGCGGGATGTAGTAGAAGTTGTTCATCGGGCTGAAAGCCATGTCGGTATTGTCGTTCTCGCCCAGGTCCTCCACCCCTTGGGGTTTGGCGGTGGAGTGGTATTGACGTGCCACGTGATTGGGCACAAAGTCGATGATGACCTTCAGTCCGGCACGGTGGGTGCGACCTACCAGTTCGGTGAACTCCTTCATGCGGTTAGGCACCTTCTTTGCCAGGTCGGGGTCCACGTCGTAGTAGTCCTTGATGGCATAGGGCGATCCGGCGCGTCCCTTCACCATGGCCGGGTGGTCGGTGGGTATGCCGAAGGCCGAATAGTCGGTCTGTGTGGCGTGCTCGATGATGCCTGTGTACCAGATGTGTGTGGCTCCCAGCTTCTTGATTTCCTTCAGTGCTTTGGTGGTGAAATCCGCCATCTTGCCACATCCGTTGTCTTCGATGCTTCCGTTTTGTTGGGTGGCGATGGTACGGTTGCCAAACAGGCGAGTGAATACTTGATAAATGATGAACTTCTCCATATTAAAGAATCTTTCTGTATAGTTTAATTAGGTGTTCCGCCCTGCGAGCGGTGACAGATTGCTTGCTGTGTATTGTACGAGGAAAGGAGTTGGGCCGACAGCGAAGCGCATGCAGCACCCTATCATTCCCAACTCCTTTATTTTATTACGACGGCTTGCCTACGGGCAGTGCATGCACCGCCTCCGCGGCGGAAGCCGCTGTGACATATTACTGTATTCCGTGAGCGCAAACGGTGGAATCAATCTTTTTGATCAATCCCTGGAGCACGGCGCCCGGTCCGCATTCGGTGAAGTCGTCGGCACCGTCGGCCACCATGTTCTTCACGGTCTGTGTCCAACGTACCGAGGCGGTGAGCTGAGCCACCAGGTTTGCCTTGATCTCGTCGGGGTTGGTGTGAGGTTTAGCGTCCACGTTCTGGTAAACAGGGCACTTCGGTGTGTGGAACTCGGTAGCCTTGATGGCAGCCTCCAGCTCTATCTTAGCAGGGTTCATCAGCGGAGAGTGGAACGCGCCACCTACCTTCAGGGGCAACGCACGCTTAGCGCCGGCAGCCTTCAGCAGCTCGCAAGCCTTGTTGATGCCTTCGATGTTACCGGAGATGACAATCTGTCCCGGGCAGTTGTAGTTTGCGGCTACCACCACCTGACCTTCGGCGGACACCTGTTTGCAAACCTCTTCTACCTTCTCGTCCGGCAGAGCGATGATGGCTGCCATGGTAGAAGGTGCGGCCTCGCAGGCTTTCTGCATGGCCATGGCACGGGCGTAAACCAATTTGAGTCCGTCCTCGAAGCTGAGGGCACCGGCAGCAACCAATGCGGAGAACTCACCGAGGGAGTGACCGGCGGTCATCTCGGGTTTGAAGGCATCGCCCATGCAGAGGGCAGAGATTACGGAGTGAAGGAACACGGCGGGCTGTGTCACCTTAGTCTGACGCAGGTCCTCGTCCGTTCCGCTGAACATGATGTCCGTGATGCGGTATCCTAAAATATCGTTGGCTTTCTCAAAAAGTTCTTTGGCCAGGGGGGAGTTGTCATACAAGTCCTTACCCATTCCTACAAATTGTGCTCCCTGTCCGGGAAATACAAATGCTTTCATAAATCTTCTTTGTTTATTAAAAATCCGCGGCAAAGGTACGAAGTTTTTTCATACGTCCAACCCCATGGCCTACGGAAAAAGTTCTGATTCAGCACAAAAGCCTTTCTCGGGGCATGCTGAGGGGCAGCGCCGAGGATAGCAGAATGTGTCTGCCGACCGCACTTACTGACCAATATGTCAACTAACGGGCGATTGTTGGTTAAACTATGTTATTCAACATCATTTTCTACCTTCCAACGCTTGCAGGTATACAGGAAGTGCGTACCTTTGCAATGTGTTTTTCATAGTATTAGATTTAAGGTTAACAAAGGTTGGGGTAAGGCGTTACCCCTTTTTTTATGCCCTTACGCCAGGTATCGCAGACAACAAACAAAATATTTGGACCAAGCTTGCTATTCCCCATTCATTTTTCCATTAACTTTGCATCGTTAATAAAATAAAGAATAGTCATGGCAAACATGTATACGATACAGACGAACGCTTCGGGCACACGAAGCATGGAGATTTCCGAGGAAAACCTGGAAACCATTGAGAAATACGCACTCTTCCAACATCTGATTGACAGCAACGGCATCATCACCGAGAGCGTGCTGGAGAAGTTGAAGCTGAACGTCCGCTCGCTCATCTCCACCCAGGAGAACAACAAGGAGCTGCTCGACCTGTGCATCGACGTCATCTACCACAACAACATGAAGGCTTTCGGCCTGCACCAACTGATTCTCCTCTACATCAAGTGGGAGAACGAGAAGCGCAAGGACGAAGAGACCATCACCGAAGAGGCATAACGGGCTCCGCAGGGACTGACACACCACAACATGCGGGAGTATAAACTGACAGACTGGCTTCCTACCACCAAGAAGGAGGTCGAACTGCGCGGATGGGATACGCTGGACGTCATCCTGTTCAGTGCCGACGCGTATGTGGACCATCCGTCGTTCGGAGCGGCTGTGATAGGACGCATCCTGGAGGCGGAAGGGCTGAAGGTGGCCATCATCCCGCAACCGAACTGGCGCGACGACCTGCGCGACTTCAAAAAACTGGGCGCTCCCCGGCTCTTCTTCGGCATTGCGCCCGGCTGTATGGACTCGATGGTGAACAAGTACACCGCCAACAAGCGGTTGCGGTCCGAAGACGCCTACACGCCGGACGGACGCCACGACATGCGACCCGAATACCCCACCATCGTCTACACACAGATTCTGAAGAGGCTCTACCCCGACGTGCCCGTGGTGCTGGGCGGCATAGAGGCATCCATGCGACGGCTCACACACTACGACTACTGGCAGGACTGTCTGAAGAAGAGCATTCTGATAGACTCCGGCGGCGACCTGCTAATCTACGGCATGGGCGAGAAGCCTATCACAGAACTCTGCCGCAAGATGTTGGCAGACCCCGACGCACGCACGTTGCCCCACGACATTCCGCAGACCGCCTTCGTCTGCCGACCCGAGGAGATTCCCGGAGGCATAGAGGCGGACGACCTGCAGCTCTTCACCCACGAGGAATGCTTGGCGGACCGCAAGAAGCAGGCACAGAACGTGCGCCACATCGAGGAAGAGTCCAACAAACTGCATGCGCAGCGCATCCTGCAAGGGGTGGGCAAACGCACGGTGGTGGTGAACCCACCCTATCCGCCTATGACCGAGGCGGAACTAGACCACTCGTTCGATCTGCCCTACACACGCCTGCCACATCCGAAGTACAAAGGGAAGCGCATCCCCGCCTACGACATGATAAAGTTCTCGGTGAACATCCACCGGGGATGTTTCGGTGGTTGCGCCTTCTGCACCATATCGGCCCACCAAGGGAAATTCATCGTGAGCCGCAGCCAAGAGAGCATACTGCGCGAGGTGAAGGCCATCACCGAGATGCCCGACTTCAAAGGGTACCTGAGCGACCTGGGCGGACCCTCCGCCAACATGTACCGCATGGGAGGCCGTAACCGAGAGGTTTGCAGCAAGTGCAAACGCCCCTCGTGCATCCACCCGCAGGTGTGCCCCAACCTGAACACGGACCATCAACCCCTGCTCGACCTCTACCGCGCGGTGGACCAACTGCCTGGCATCAAGAAGAGTTTCATCGGCAGCGGCGTGCGCTACGACCTGCTGCTCCACCAAAGCAAGGACGAACAGGTGAACCGTGCCGCGCGCGAATACACCCGCGAACTGATAGTGAACCACGTGAGCGGACGACTGAAAGTAGCCCCCGAGCACACCAACGAGCGGGTGCTCTACCTGATGCGCAAGCCGCCCTTCGAACAGTTCTACGCCTTCAAGCGCATCTTCGACCGCATCAACAACGAGGAGCATCTGCGCCAACAGATCATCCCCTACTTCATCTCGAGCCACCCCGGATGCACAGAGGAGCACATGGCGGAGCTGGCTGTGCTGACGAAGCAACTGGATTTCCACTTGGAGCAGGTGCAGGACTTCACCCCCACCCCGATGACCATCAGCACCGAGACGTGGTACACGGGCTATCATCCCTACACACTGGAGCCGGTCTTCAGCGCCAAGTCGCCCAAGGACAAGTTGGCCCAGCGGCTGTTCTTCTTCTGGTACAAGCCGGAGGAGCGCAAGCACATCATCGCCGAACTGCGCCGCATAGGCCGTGCGGACCTGATAGACAAGCTCTACCGGAAGTAGAGTATCCCACAGAATCGCGCCTCCACACCTATAATACGGGTTACATACGCATAGTCCGCAACAGCGGCAGCGCCCAGGTGGTGGACGGCAAACTGAAGATAAAGAATGCCAAGAGTCTGCTGCTGCTTGCCCAGGTGGCTCCGCTCCAGTCGCTGGACAAGAGCCCGAGAGAGAACTTCGGAGCGCACATCGACGGACTCACAGCGAACTATGACTTCAAGCAGATTGTACGGACAGGAACCTTAGATCTGTACTCACCCCTCGAGCGAGATCATTGCAACGACAGCGACATGATTTCCTGTAGGATGCTGACGGCGGTGTCCACGTCGGGGACCTCCTTCACCACCATGCTGCGCTTGCCGTTCTGCTCGCGGAGGTTGCAGTTGCGCGGGTGCTGACTCATGTAGGTTATCACCTTGCCAAAGGAGGCACTCTTGTAATAGGGGCTCGCAGGGTTGCTCACGAAGAAGAGGGTCATGCGGCCTGCTTTCAGGAAGAGCTTCTCGGCTCCCAGCTTCTTGCCCATGCGGCGCAAGGGCACCACCTTCAGCAATTCCAAGGCCTCGGGCGGCACTTTGCCGAAGCGGTCCTCCAGGCGGAGCTTGAATGCGGCCACATCCTCGTCGGCCTCCAAGCCGTCGAGCTCACGATAGAGCAACATGCGCTCGCTGCTGCTGGGCACATAGTCGGCAGGGAGCAACAGCTCGAGGTCGCTCTCGAACGAACAGTCGGTGACGAACTCCTCGCCACTGATCTGGCGCTCCTCGTTCTCTTTGTTCTCCTGCGCATAGAGGTCGGCAAACTCGTCGTTCTTCAGCTCGGTAACTGCCTCGGCAAGAATTTTCTGATAGGTCTCGTAGCCCAGGTCGGCAATGAATCCGCTCTGCTCGGCTCCCAACAGGTTGCCGGCGCCACGGATGTCGAGATCCTGCATGGCAATGTGGATGCCGCTGCCCAGGTCGGAGAAGTTCTCGATGGCCTGCAGACGGCGGCGTGCCTCGGCGGTGAGCGAGGTCAAGGGTGGTGCCAGCAGGTAGCAGAAGGCTTTTTTGTTGCTACGGCCCACACGACCACGCATCTGGTGGAGGTCGCTCAAGCCGAAGTTCTGCGCCTGGTTGATGATGATGGTGTTGACGTTGGGTATGTCGATGCCGCTCTCGATGATGGAGGTGGCTATGAGCACGTCGTAGTCGTAGTTCACGAAGTCGAGTATGACCTTCTCCAGTTGGTCGGGCTCCATCTGTCCGTGTCCGATGCACACACGGGCGTCGGGGACGAGGCGGTGTACTAGGTCCGCTAGTTCAACGAGGTTCTGTATGCGGTTGTTCACGATGAAGATTTGTCCGTTGCGGCTCATCTCGAAGTTGATGGCATCGGCGATGACCTCCTTGCTGAAGGTGTGTAGCTCAGTCTGTATGGGGTAGCGGTTGGGCGGCGGCGTCTGAATGACGGAGAGGTCGCGGGCTCCCATGAGGGAGAACTGCAGGGTGCGGGGGATAGGTGTCGCCGTCATGGTGAGCGTGTCCACGTTCACCTTCAGTTGCTTCAGCTTCTCCTTCACCGCCACGCCGAACTTCTGTTCCTCGTCGATGATGAGCAGGCCCAGGTCCTTGAACTTCACATCCTTGCCGATGAGGCGATGGGTGCCGACGATGATGTGGATGTCACCATCCTTCAGCTCCTTCAGGATGCGCTTCACATCCGCCGGCTTGCGGGCACGGCTCAGGTAGTCTACCCGGCAAGGGAAGTTCTTCAGCCGCTCACTGAAGGTCTTGAAGTGTTGGTAAGCCAGCACGGTAGTAGGCACCAGCACCACCACCTGCTTGTTGTCGCACACGGCCTTGAAGGCTGCGCGGATGGCCACCTCGGTCTTGCCGAAGCCCACGTCGCCACAGATGAGGCGGTCCATCGGACGGTCCTTCTCCATGTCGGCCTTCACGGCTTGGGTGGCTTTCAGCTGGTCGGGCGTGTCCTCGTAGATGAAGCTTGCCTCCAGCTCGTGTTGCATGAAGGAGTCGGGACTGTAAGCGAAGCCCTTCTCCTCCTTGCGCTGAGCATAGAGGCGAATGAGGTCGCGGGCGATGTCCTTTATCTTGGTCTTGGTTTTTTCCTTCAGTTTCTCCCACGCTCCGGTACCTAATTTATTAAGGTGGGGAGCCTCGCCCTCCTTGCCTTTGTACTTCGACACCTTATGGAGGGAGTGGATGGAAACGAACACCACATCGTCGTTGGCATAGACAATCTTGATGGCCTCCTGGGTGGTGTCGCCGTTGGGGATGCGCACCAGGCCGGCGAAGCGTCCCACGCCGTGGTCGATGTGCACGATGTAGTCGCCCGGCTCGAACTGACTGAGTTCCTTCAGCGAGAGGGTGACCTTGCCGCTGCGGGCCTTGTCGCTCCGCAGGTTATACTTATGGAAACGGTCGAATATCTGATGGTCGGTGAAGAAGCAGCAGCGCAGGGTGTTGTCGGAGAAGCCCTCGTGCAGCGTCTTGTTGACGGGCGTGAAGGGGATGTCCTCTCCCCTCTCCTCGAAAATGGCCTTCAGTCGGTCGGTCTGTTTCTCGCTGTCGGAGAGGATATAGATGGCGTAACCATCGGCGAGCGACTTCTTCAGTGTGTCGCTCACGAGGTCGAAGTTCTTATGGAAGATGGGCTGTGCGGTGGTGTCGAAGCTTAGGGTGGCTTGTGGCACACCAGTGGGTTTGGCACCAAACTCCATACGGCGGAATTCTACGACCGCCTTAGCAAACTCTGTGCCGTCGATGGTGGCGGGCAGTTTCACTTCGGTCTTGCCCTCTTCCTCGGCAAAGCTGACGGCGGCTTGGGGCGAGAGCACCTCGGCATGGACGGCGTCGATGCGGTCGTGAATCCACAGTTGGTCGCGCATGGCCAACAGGGTCTGCGGGGGCAGGAAGCGGAAGAAGGATACCTCGTCGCTCTGGTTACCGGACAACTCGGGCACGATGACAATCGTGTCCTTCTTGTCCTTCGACAGCTGGCTCTCCACCTCGAAGGTGCGTATGCTCTCTATCTCGTCGCCAAAGAAGTCGATGCGGTAAGGGTATTCCGACGAGAAGGAGAACACATCGACGATGCTGCCGCGTACTGCGAACTGTCCGGGCTCGTAGACGTAGTCCTCGCGTTGGAAGCCGAAGCCAGTGAGGGTGGCGGCCACGTCGGAGATCTCTATGGCGTCGCCCACGCGCAGGGTCATGGTCTTGCTCTGCAACTCGGCCTTCGACACCACCTTCTCGGCCAAGGCCTCGGGGTAGGTGACGATGCACAGGGGCGTGTCGGCCTTCTGCAGACGGCTCAACACCTCGGTGCGGAGGATCTCGTTGGCAGAATCGCGCTGCCCGTACTTGATGGCCCTCCGGTAAGAGGAGGGGAAGAAGAGGATGTGGTCCTCGCCACAGATTTGCACCAGATCGTGATAGAAATAGCCGGCCTCCTCCAAGTCGTTGAGGACGAAGAGAAAGGGAAACTTGGCGACACCAATGAAGCCCGAGAGGAACAGCGGAGCGGACGATGCGCACAGGTGTTCCAGATAGATAGTCTTAACGGAAGGGTTGGCGAACAAAGATGTCAAGGCCTTCGTATTGGAATGGGCCGCATAGATAGTTTGTAAAGAAGTAATGTCCATAACCATAAAAACGCGATGCAAAAGTAACAATAATATTTCCTAAATGATGACCCAACTTTAAAAATAATTGCGTTACTTTGCAATAGGCTCTGCGGGAGTGGACAAATGGAACACAATTCCTTCCACACAGTCGACAGACGTACACGGGGCCGCCTAACAATTTTAAATTTAATAGTATGATAAACAGATTTATCTTGAACGAAGTGTCTTACTTCGGTGCAGGGGCACGCAAGCAGTTGCCCGAAGTGTTGGCACGCCTCAATCTTCACAAAGCATTGGTGGCAACGGACAAAGGGTTGCTGAAAGTTGGAACAGCTAAGATGGTGACCGACGTGCTCGACGAGGCCAAATTCCCTTATGAAATCTATAGCGAGATTAAGCCCAATCCTACGGTGACGAACGTGAAGCAGGGCGTAGAGGCCTTCAAGGCTTCGGGTGCCGACTGCATCATCGCCATCGGTGGCGGTTCGTCCATGGACACAGCCAAAGGCATCGGCATCGTGAACAACAACCCGGAGTTCGCCGACGTGGTGTCGCTCGAAGGCTGCGCTCCTACCAAACATAAGAGCGTGCCCATCATCGCGTTGCCGACAACAGCCGGCACAGGCGCCGAGGTGACCATCAACTACGTCATCATCGACGAGGTGAACCAGAAGAAGATGGTCTGCGTGGACCCGAACGATATTCCTGCCGTGGCCATCATCGACCCGGAGCTGATGTACTCGCTACCGAAGGGCCTCACCGCCGCCACCGGTATGGATGCCTTGACGCACGCCATCGAGGGTTACATCACCAAGGGCGCTTGGGTGATGTCGGACATGTATGAGTTGCAAGCCATCAAGATGATTGCCGAGAACCTGCCGACGGCTGTGGACGAACCGACGAACCCCGTAGGCCGCGAAGGCATGGCGCTGGCTCAGTACATCGCTGCACAGGCATTCTCCAACGTAGGTCTGGGCTTGGTACACGGTATGGCTCACCCGATGGGTGCTCTGTTCGACATTCCTCATGGTGTGGCAAACGCCCTGTTGCTCCCCACCATCATGGAGTTCAACATGCCTTGCTGCATCGAGAAGTATGGTGTGATAGCCCGCACGATGGGTGTGGACACCACGGGCATGACCGCCGAGCAGGCAGCGCAGGCCGCTTGCGACGCTGTGAAGAAACTCGCCATCCGCGTGGGCATTCCTCAGCACCTGACAGACCTGGGCATCCAGGAGAAGGACATCCCCGCACTGGCCACACAAGCTATTGCCGACGTCTGCACACCGGGCAACCCGCGCGACGTCACCGAAGATATTATCAAGGAGCTTTACAAGAAAGTGCTTTGATGATTCATAAGTAAATTTATCGAGAGGCGTCCTTTCCCATTGGGGCGCCTCTTTTTTTATTAGCTTTCGTCCGTGCCAAGCATAGACGAAAAGAGGCCGTCGATTCACATCGACGACCTCCACAATGTATCTAAATTAATATTATAAAAAAAGCTTCATTTCCTTGTTTAGAAGAACAGGTAACGAGTGTCCTTCACCCCTGCCTTCTCATACAAGTCGCTCATGAAACGACTCATGTAGCGGAGGTTCATGTTCACTGCGGTTGCCTCTTCGGCCTTCTCGTCGAAGGTGTCGTTAGTCTTCTCCTTGTTGATTACCTGGAAGACGTAGACGCCGCCGTTGCCCTTCACGGGAGCGCTCAGCTTGTTCACCTCGGCCTTGGCAACGCTACCACTGAGGGCAGGTTCGCTGGAGTGGGTCAGAGCCACATACGTAGGAGCGGCGAAGGTAACGTGTTTCACGGTGTCGCTCACGGCGTTTGCCACAGCCTTAGCCTCGTCGATGCTCTTCACGTTTGCCAACTGAGCGGTCAGCTGAGCGGCTTTCTTGTCGCGTACGACCTCGAGGCGCAACTGCTGAGCGACTTTCTCCACGGGGAGATAACCTTCCTCGTTGATGCCTGTCACGGCAACCACCAACAGCTGGTTGTTGTCGCCGCACTCATAGAGCGGAGATACGTCGCCCTTCTTGGCGTCGAACACCCACTTGAGAGCCTCGCGTGTGTTCTTCACACCGCACACGTTGTGTTCGTTGCTCATGAATCCACTGCGCTCCAGGAGGCGGTAACCGCTCTCCTCGGCGTTCTTCTCCAACAACTCGATGGTACCATTCTGTGCCACGAACTGGCTGAAGTCGTTGTATGCGCGGTTGTAGGTCTCTTTGCTGAACTCTACCGGACGTTTCACAACAGCCACCTTATATTTGTTCACCATGGCCTTGCGGGCAACCACCTGCAGGATGATGTTCATCTGACCAATCTCGAGGTTGGCGGTACTGCCCGGCTCAAGGGTATTCAGTGTGTTGAGGAGTTTCGCGTTGTTGATGTCCAGCTGAGCGGTCTCGTAGCTCTTGGAAGCCAACCATGTGCTCTCGCCTGTCTGACCGTATTTCTTAGCAAGCTCGGCAAAGTCGGCGCCACCCTTGATGGCAGTGGTGATGCTGTCGGCCAGCTTCTTGGTCTCGTCCACCGTGTTGGCAACCACCTGTATCTGGCGGAACTGCACAGAGTCCGGAGCCGTCACTTTAGCCAACACCTTGAAGGCGTTGTAGGAGTCGTCGCTCTGGGTGTAGAAGGGACCGAACACCTCGCCAGTAGCTACGGAGTCCAAGCGGTTGGCGATGTCGGTAGGCAACGCGCTCTTGGTCACGGGCAGGTCAGCGTAAGATACGGTGGAACCTGTGGTGCGTACGAACGAAGCGAAGTCGGCGGTTGTCTCAGCCAGCTCGTTGCTGTACTCTGTCACCTCGTCGAGCACGGCCTTGCGGTCTGCCTCGCTAGGGGTTACCACCACGTCGATGTACTTCAGGTCGCGCGACTCTACGGTGTTCTTGAACTGCTCTTTCTTCTCGCTGTAGAGGTCCTTGATGTCCGAGTTGGACACGGTGATGGTGGAGTCTACGATAGAAGAGTAAGGCAGAGCCACCAACAGCATGTCGGCTTGGTTGCTGCGGTCGTTGAACGAGCACTCAGCCTCCACGGGGTTGGAGAGGACGGACTTAGCCAGCAGGCTCTGGAACTTGTTGATCAAGAGCGAGCGGCGGAGTTGTTCCTCGATGTAGTTGATGATGAGCGCCACGTCCTCGGGATTGCCGCGATTGATGAAGGCATCCATCATCTCCTTGTCGAAGCTGCCTGTCTGAGGGTTGTAGAACGGAGTCTGTGCCAACATGGGACTTGTGCCGTCCTTTATGAGGGCTTTGATTTCCATGTCGGTAACCGTCAGGCCCAACTTGTCAGCCTCTTTTTTAATGATGGAATACTGTACGTAGGAGTTCCAGATGTAATCCCTTACGCGGGTCAAGTCTTCGTCGCTGGACTGACGGCCGTACAGTTTCTCCTGCACTTTGCTGTATTCGTCCACCATATCTTGATAATCCTGCACGGAAATCTTCTTTCCGTTGATTACACCTACGTCCTGCTTTACCGCATGGGGCTGAAACACTTTCCAAGCGTCGCCCGCGATGAAGGCAAACAGGGCAAGACCGATAACAATGACCAAGAGAGGTCCTTTGCTTCTGATTTTCTGTAATGTTGCCATTGAATGATTTGTTTATATTATTGTTTCTATTTCTCTATATTCCAAAATAGCGCACGAAGATACGAAAAAGTATTTTTATCCGATGCCGATTTTGGGTAAAAAATGTATTATTCTATGAGTTTAAGCCGCACGAGCTCTATTTTCGTGGTCGAGACGTTGATAATCTTGAACTGGAAGCGACCCACGGTGATCACTTCGTGGAGCTTCGGCAGGCTCTGGTAGTAGTGGAGAATCAGTCCACCCACGGTCAGATAATCGTCGCTCTCGGGCAGGTCGATGCCGAACATCTCGTTCACGCGTTCTATCTCCAAGCGGGCGGAGAGCAGGTATTCCTTCTCGCCCACTTGCTTGGCGATGTAGGAGTCCACGTCGTGCTCGTCCTCTATCTCGCCGAAAATCTCCTCCACCAGGTCCTCCAGGGAGACGATGCCGGAGGTGCCTCCGAACTCGTCCACCACCACGGCGAGGGATTTCTTCTTCTGCATGAATATCTTCATCAGCTTCTGCGCGCTCATGGTCTCTGGCACGATGGGCATCTGCTGTATGTGGTGTATCCAGTCGTCGGCGTGGCGAAACATCTCCGAGGAGTGGATGTAGCCGATGATGTTGTCGATGTTGTCCTTATAGACTATCAGCTTGGAGTAGCCCGACTCGATGAAGCGGGCCTTCAGCTCTTCCAGACTGATGGTGATGTCCACAGCCTCTATCTCGGTGCGGGGCACTATGCAGTCGCGTATGCGCACGTTGGAGAAGTCGAGGGCATTCTGGAATATCTTCACCTCGGTGTCAATCTCTTTCTGGTCGTCGGGCAGACTGGAGGAGATGAGGTTGTCGAGGTCTATCTTGGTGAAGGCTTTTTTGGTGGCGTCCTTGTTGGGTTTGCTGCCCATGAGTCGCAGCAGGCCTTCGGACAGTAGCGAGGTGAACTTGCTGATGGGATAGAGCACCACGTAGCAGACGAAGGCGGGCAGTGCCACCACGTCCAGTGTGCTGTTGGGGTTGATGCGGAAGAGGGTCTTGGGCATGAACTCTCCCGTCACGAGGATGATGAGGGTGCTGAGCACCGTCTCGATGAGGATGAGCAGGAAGGGGTTCTCCACAATGCCGTCGAGCACATAGTTGTCGATAATCTCGGCGAAGAAGATGCCGTAGATGACGAGTGCGATGTTGTTGCCCACCAGCAGGGTGGAGATGAAGTTGTTGGGGTTGCGGTAGAACACCGAGAGGATGCGCGAGGTGAGGCTGTGACTGCTTTTGTCCATCTCGAAGCGCAGCTTGTTGCTCGACACGAAGGCAATCTCCGTCCCGGAGAAGAACGCCGAGAAGGCCATCGTGATAAGTATATATATAATTGTAGTGACCATACTTTTCCTATTTCTGATGTTAACGGGATACAGAGTTATTCAGCTCTCGCCTCTGGGGCGCCGAGCCATTAGGTTGTCC
>CAYZVH010000055.1:14928-17422 GCA_964481755.1 uncultured Bacteroides sp.
GGAGCAGAGCCAGTGGCCAGTTCCTTTTTAGGACTTGTTGTAGATGTCGTTTCCTTTTGGGAAACAGCACCGGAGTTCTCTACTTTAGAACCCGGGACAGCGGACTGTCCGTTCGTAGAAACAGAACCGGAAACTTTCTTCGGGGAGGCAGGACCAACAGCCGGTTCCTTCGGCAACTCGTCCTCAGCGGATTGTCCTTGCGAAGAGACGCTGTCGTTGGGGTGTTCCTCCACGGGGAAGATGCCGGCGGTGTTGTGGATGACGTAGTCGGTGAACTGCTGGTTCGACTTGAAGCCGTATCCGGTGATTACCTTGTCCTCCTGTTGGATGCGAATGAACTTCTCGGAATAGACCTGCTGGGTGTTTTGGTTCCAGAAGAGCTGGTAAGTGTCGAACTTCTCGCCGCGCTGGTTGCGCACGGAGACGTGTCCGCGCAGGTCCCACAGTTTCTGCTTGTCGTAGTAGTAGGCGGTGTCGGCCTTTATCTTGGCGTCCACCTGCATGCTGTCGTTGAACTTCTCCAGGAAGATGCCTTTCTCGAAGGCCCACTTCGAAGGGTTGCGTTTGTCGTAGACGAGCCACTCCTCCGCCAGTATCTTGTAGCGTATCACTCCCGAGTCGGACACCAGGGACGACACTCCCCGGGTCTGCATCGAGGGCAGGGAGTCGCGTTCGCCAACGGGATCGGCCAGATGCTTCTCCTTACCGCCGCACGACGATAACAAAACAAGCATAACAGTTGCCACGAAGGCAACTGTTATGCTCAGTATAGACGTTTTTCTAAAGAATTCCGCTTGGTAATCCATATTATCTGATGACCGTACTTTCGCCAATCCATCCGCCTACAGTCACTGTATCGCCCTTCTTCATTCCGAGGAAGAAGAGGTCCTCAGCCTTCGGGGTGTGAGCGGCGTAGGTACCGATGAGTTTGTTGGCTTCCTCCGTCACGCTGGGGTCAACGGACTTGGCACGCTGCAGTTTGTCGATGCAGACGTAGTAGGTGCAACGGTTCAGTGCGCCCTCGTCGCTCCACTTGGGGCTGCTGGCGTACATGTTGGCGAGCAGGATGTAAGCCTTGCCGTTGTTGCCGTTGTAGGAGAGGCACTTGTGTACATATGCCTTGGCGCGGCTCAGTTGTTTCTTCGAGAAGAGCACCACGGCCACGTTGTAGGCGTCGTCGGACTTCTTGTTGTCATCCTCCTCCAGGGCGATGGCTTGGTCGAAGAACTCCACGGCCTTGTCCAGATTGTCTTTCTTATAATACATGTAGGCGCAACCTACGGCTGTCTCGGCTGTGGGGGCGATGTTGTGAGCATACTCCGAAGCCTTGAAGTAAGCCTCCTGGTCGGTACACTTGAACATACGCATCAGCGAAACCACCTTCTTCAGGTACTCCATATTGTCCTTGTTGGCTTCCACCTTGGCGGCGTACATCTCCTGCAGGTTCTCGCAGGTAGCGGCGCCGCTGTTGATGAAGTAAGCCTCGATGTTGTTCTTGGCGGTCTCCGTCACAGCTTTCAGACGCTCAGAGACATCAGACAGCAGGCCGTCCACGTAAGCGGAGCACATCTGATAGTCCTCGATGAACTTCTCCTTGTGGTTGGGGTCGGTCTTATACTTGCGCGAGGATACGTCCATGTAGTCCTGCAGCACGTAGTAAGTTGTCTTCTCTTTCTCCATCTCGATGGCCTTGCCCAGCATCTCGTAGGCCTTGTTCACATCGAGGTTAGCCTGATTGTAGGCGTAGAAGTCATGTGCCTGTGAGCCGCGGATGGAGCCCTCGGTCACGGGTCTCTTCACGTAGGAGTTCAACTGGTCGAGGTATTTGATGCGCTGATCGTACACACCCATCAGTTCGTCCATGTACTGTGCACGCTTGGTAGCGTCCTTCTCGTTTTCGATAAACCAGTGGAGAATCTTCACACCGTTGGTGTAGGTCAGGTTCTGAGCGGCAGGGCACTCTGTGTAGGCCACCTTCCAGGGGAGGTAAGCATCCTTGAAGTTTCCGGTCTTCACGTACTCTGCGTACATACTCAGGTTCTGAAGGCAGCGCAGACTGTCTTCGCCGTGTCCGAATCTTGAGCCATCGTCCACTCCTTTCTGAGCGAAAGCACTTGTCGATCCGAATGCGGCGGCAAGCATGGCTAAGGTAATCATTTTGATTTTCATCGTATAGAACTTTAGTTGTTGTTATTAATTAATATTCATATATAGTGTTTTTACTGCACTTTCCACTTGTAGAACCATATCTGTCCGAAGGTGAGACCTACGCTGAGTTTCAGGTAGTTCTCCTTGATAAGACTGCCTTTGCTGGGGCTCACGTTCACGTACTCGGCTCCCACGGAGAGGAACGAGGTCTTGCTACTGTGGCTGTTGAAGATGGGCACCACCACGGCGGCTCCCACTGCATATTCGCTGGAGCTGACACCCTTCACCTTCACGTAGGGGTTGGTGTAGTAACCGCCCACACGGTAGCGCATGCGCTTGAATATGC
>CAYZVH010000056.1:0-17025 GCA_964481755.1 uncultured Bacteroides sp.
CTTATGACGAAAAAAGAATTCTTCTCATTCAAAAGCAACAAATTCTTTTGGCTCAACATCTTAGGGATGTGCCTGTTTGTTGTCATCGCTCTGGTGGCAGCTCTCAAGTGGTTGGATTTCTACACCCAACACGGAGAGGGCATCGAGGTGCCCGACCTGAAAGGACTCTCGCTCAACGAAGCCGAAGCTCGACTGAAAGCCGATGGGCTGGAGATGTCCGTCATCGACTCTACCTACATCGCAGGCTACCCCTACGGCTGCATCATCGAACAAAATCCTGCCATCGGCGTTAAGGTAAAACAGAAACACCGCATTTACGTCACCATCAATACCAACAGCGTGCCCCTGCGCGCCATTCCGGACATCATCGACAACTGCTCGCTGCGCGAGGCGCAGGCCAAAGTGAGTGCTTCCGGCTTCACTCTGGGCGAGAACGAGTTCATACAAGGAGAGACGGACTGGGTCTACGGTGTGAAATACAGAGGCCTGCAACTGGCCACCGGAGCGAAAGTGCCTGTCGGCGCTACATTGGTGCTGGTGGTGGGCAACAACGACCTGATGTTGGACGACATGGAGCTCGACAGCCTGGACCTGCAGATAGGGACAGGCAAACGCGGTGCTAACGACATAGACACCATTCCCTACGTTGAGGATTCTTGGTTCTAACGGATTATGGAAGACGAAGAAGAGTTGTTTGACGAGATGGACGACCTGTCCGAAGAGGTGGAACTAACCGCCGACGGACCGGAACTGTACGAACACTTCCGTGTGGTGGTGGACAAAGGCCAAGTACCTGTCCGCATCGACAAGTACCTGTTCGAGCGCATAGTCAACGCCTCACGCAACCGCATACAGAAGGCGGCCGACGCCGGATTCATCATGGCCAACGGCGTGCCGGTGAAGAGCAACTACAAGGTGAAGCCGAAGGATGTGCTGACAGTGATGATGAACCGCCCGCGCTACGAGAACGACATCACCCCCGAGGATATCCCGCTGGACATAGTCTACGAGGACGACGACCTGATGGTGGTCAACAAGCCCGCAGGACTGGTGGTGCATCCGGGATGCGGCAACTACCACGGCACACTGGTGAACGCCATCGCCTGGCACCTGAAGGACAACCCCGACTACGACCCGAACGACCCGCAAGTAGGCCTCGTTCACCGCATCGACAAGGACACGTCGGGACTGCTGGTGGTGGCCAAGACACCGGAGGCGAAGACAAAGTTAGGTCTGCAGTTCTTCAACAAGACCACCAAGCGACAGTACAACGCCCTGGTGTGGGGCATCATCGACCAGGACAACGGCACGATAGAAGGCAACATCGCCCGCAATCCGAAGGACCGCCTGCAGATGGCCGTCTTCGCCGACCCCGAGGTGGGCAAGCACGCCGTCACCCACTATCACGTGCTGGAGCGCATCGGCTACGTCACCTTCGTGGAGTGTGTGCTCGAGACCGGACGAACGCACCAAATCCGTGTGCACATGAAGCACATCGGCCACCCGCTGTTCAACGACGAGCGCTACGGCGGCAACGAGATACTGAAAGGCACCCACTTCGCCAAGTACAAGCAGTTCGTCAACAACTGCTTCGCCGTGTGTCCCCGGCAGGCGCTCCACGCCAAGACGCTGGGGTTCGTGCATCCCCGCACGGGACAAGAGATGTTCTTCACCTCCGAGCTGCCACAGGACATGCTGACGCTGCTCGACAAGTGGAGAACTTACATTAGTAACAGAGACGAATAAAAAACTTAGATACAAAATGAAACGTACAATAGCCATTGTAGCAGGAGGAGATTCTTCCGAACTTCCCGTTTCCCTTCGCAGTGCCCAGGGACTTTACTCTTTCATGGACAAAGAGAGATACAACCTTTACATCGTAGAGATAGAAGGTCACCGGTGGGAAGCCGTAATGGCCGATGGCAACAGAGTGCCCATAGACCGCAACGATTTCAGTTTCAGTTATAATGGACAAAAGACAGTGTTCGACTTCGCCTACATCACCATCCACGGCACTCCGGGCGAGAACGGAATCCTGCAGGGATACTTCGACCTGATAGGTCTGCCCTACTCGTCGTGCAACGTCCTGGTGTCGGCCATGACGTTCAACAAGTTCACGCTGAACCAATACCTGAAAGGCTTCGGCATCCGCGTGTCCGAGTCGCTGATAGTGCGCAAGGGATTCGAGATTACCGACCAGGAGGTGAAGGAGAAGATAGGGCTTCCCTGCTTCGTGAAGCCCAATGCCGGAGGTTCCAGCTTTGGAGTGACGAAGGTGAAGACAGAGGAGCAAATACAACCTGCCATCGAGAAGGCTTTCCACGAGTCGGACGAGGTGATGATAGAGGCCTACATGAAAGGCACCGAGATTACCTGCGGATGCTACAAGACGAAGGATAAAGAGGTGGTGTTCCCCATCACCGAGGTGGTCACCAGCAACGAGTTCTTCGACTACGACGCCAAGTACAACGGACAGGTGCAGGAGATTACCCCTGCCCGCCTGAGCGACGACACCACCGAGCGCGTGAAACTCATCACCTCCGCCATCTACGACATACTGGGTTGCTCGGGCATCATCCGGGTGGACTACATCATCACCGAGGGCGAGAAGGTGAACCTGCTGGAGATAAACACCACGCCGGGTATGACAGCCACCAGCTTCATTCCGCAACAGGTGCGGGCTGCCGGGCTGGACATCAAGGACGTGCTGACAGACATTATTGAGAACAAATTCTGAGAACTATGAATATTCCCGAAGAATTCAAAGAGATACGGCCCTACACCCCGGAGGAGTTGCCCCAGGTGTACGAGGAGCTGATTGCCGACCCTGCGTTCAGGCAAGTGATAGGATTGGTGATGCCGCAAGTCCCGTTCGACATGATTGCCGCCAAGATGCGGCAGTGCAAGACGAACCTGGAGTTTCAGAAGGCTTTTTGCTATGATTTCCTTTGGAATATCGTCAAACAACACAGCGACGGACTCACAGGCGACCTCTCCACCATATTGGGGACGAAGCCGAACCACACCTTCATCTCCAACCATCGGGACATCATACTCGACTCGGGTTTCCTCTCCCTACTGTTGGTGGACAACGGGATGAACACGGTGGAGATTGCCATCGGCGACAACCTGCTCATCTATCCATGGATAAAGAAGCTGGTGCGCATCAACAAGTCGTTCATCGTGCAACGAGCCCTCTCCATGCGACAGATGCTGGAAGCCTCATCGCGCATGTCGCGCTACATCCACTTCGCCATCAACGAGAAGCACGAGAATGTGTGGATCGCCCAGCGCGAGGGACGAGCCAAGGACTCCAACGACCGCACACAGGACAGTGTGCTGAAGATGCTCACCCTGGGCGGAAACGGCAGTGTGACCGAGCGTCTGCTCGACCTCAACATCGTGCCGCTAGCCATCTCGTACGAGTATGACCCCTGCGACTTCCTCAAGGCGAAGGAGTTCCAGCAGAAGCGGGACGACCCAGAGTTCAAGAAGAGCATGGACGACGACCTCAACAACATGAAGACCGGACTGTTCGGCTACAAGGGCCGCATCCACTTCCAGACCGCTCCGTGCATCAATCCTGCCCTCGAGAAGATGGACACCAGCCTCAACAAGCAGGAGTTGTTCGCACAGGTTGCCGCCACCATCGACAAAGGCATCCACGCCAACTACCGCATGTTTGCCGGCAACTATGTGGCCTACGACCTGTGGAAGAACGAGCAGCGCTTCGTCGACCATTATACAACCGAAGAGAAGCAACGGTTCGAGACCTACCTCGAGGAACAGATCAGCAAGATTGACCTGCCCAACAAGGATGTTCCCTTCCTGCGCGACAAGATATTGGCCATGTACGCCAATCCATTGATAAACCAGTTAGCAGCCACCGAATGATGAAACATTTCAGAGGACTATACCTTATTATATATAGTACACTGGCGATGGCCTTGCTCTGCACCGCTTGCTCCACCGACGACGATGACGACGACTATGTCTATCCTTCAGTCCTCACCGAGCTGGTGGACATCCACGTTGCCACGGATGGTTACATCGACTACATCACCACCGACGAAGGTACTACCTACGTAGCCGAGAATCGGATCAATGCCGACAAGCTGAACACCGACGCCGTCTATCGCGCCCTGTGCATGTACGAAAAGGCCACCTCCACCAAACATACCAAAGGCGCGCGGCTCTACTCCATCAAGCTGACGCTCAGCGGCAAACCCACGCCGAAAGCTCAAGTGAAGGGAGAAATCAAGACCGACCCGTTGGATGTGCAAAGCGTCTGGCGAGGTGGCTCATACCTCAACATGACGCTGTTGCCCATGGTGCAAAGCATCTCGCACACCTACGCCATCGTTGAGGAACGCCTTGTGGAAGAAGGCACCGGCAAGAAACTCTATCTGCTGCTCCACCACAACCAAAATGGCGACTACGAAGCCTACGAGCAGAAGACCTACATGTCCATAGAGCTAGGCGACTATGCGCTGCAGAGCGGAGACTCCGTCTTCATCAGCGTCAACACCTACAAAGAGGGCATGAAGACGTGGGGAGTGGCGTACTGATGACGCGAACGAGTAGGGACAAGACAAACGTGAAGAAAAGCGTTACCGTCAGAGAGAGTTCTCGAATACGCCCAACAGCACACAGAGCAACTCTTTGTCCATTTTGCGCTGCAAGTCGAGGCGAATCATCTCTATCATCTTGCTCTTCTGCTTCTTTACGGTGATTTCCGCCACCTGCAGAGATTGTGCAATCTCCGCATTCTTCAGCCCCTGCTCGAAGCTCATCTCAAAGATGGTCTTGTATTTCTGCGGCAAAGCATTGATGGCCTCATAGACAAGTGTGATGGTTTCTTGCTCTATGAAACTGGCTGAGAGGTCATCCTCCCCTTCTTCCACTTGGGAGAGATAGTTTCGTTGGGCCTGTCCTTTGCGCAACACACTGATGGCCTTATTGCGAACACAGGTATAAAGGAATATCTTCCACTGCAGGAGTGAAGTGAATGTGTCCTTTCGCTGATAGGTCTGGAAGACTACATCCTGCACACAGTCCTCAGAGAGGAAAGCGAAGTCCTCACCCAATAGTCGGGTGGTGTAAGTCAACAGTTCCGGGTACATCTTTTCATAAAAGGATGCGATGCGTCCCTCCTTGAACTCTTGGAATATGTACTCGTAAATCTCCATCATCTTCTTTTGGTGTACAAAAGTAAGCATTTCCAGCCATCACAATGCTCCTCGTGAGAGAAAAATTGCATTTTTCTCGTATACCAAACGAAACCTTTTGCGTGTTTATTGTAAATGACAAACAAATATCGATAATATCTAAAGCTTATGAATAAACCAAATGTCTACAAATCGATGCTTTGCTGCTTGGCATTTGCCCTGGCAGAACAAGCACAGGCGCAATTGCTGAAAGGCACCATCAAAGACAATCTGAAAGATGTGCAAGTGGCCTACACGTTCGACGGTGATGTGCAGAATACAGTGTATAAGGAAATAGAGCCGGACAAGGACGGCAATTTCAGTTTCGATATCGAAGGAATGCCAATCCCCACTTGCGAGGTGGAGATTAGCAGCGACAAAGGTTGCGCCGGAGCCTTCCTCGAGAAGGGCAAGACGGCCGTGATAGAGTTGTCGGTGAACGAAAAGGGCGAAGTGCAGGCCACCTTCTCGGGCGACAACAAAGACATGTGCCAGTTCTATTCCATCTTCGCCAACGCATTCGACATCATGAAGTACTTCTCCATGGACCCCGAGCAAGCAAGAACGCCAACCGAATACAAAGCACTGTTGGATAGTGAATACAACCGTGTGAAGGATGCGTTGAGTTTGGTGAAAGACGAAAAGCAACGAGCCTTCTACACGAAACTAGCTGAAGGAAAATACGAATGGCAACGCCTGCGCCTCATCATGGACAAGGCAGACCAGGAAGGGAAAAAGGCAACGGATTATGCCGAATATAACGAGCGTGTTGCACGCATCAACCCCAACGACCCCATTAACGTCCGCACCAATCTTTCCATCACATGGCTGACAGCTCAGCAAAAGGTTCCCTTCAACTTTGAAGGCGACTTGACGGACTATTACTTGGAGAATCTAGACATCATACAAAAGGAGATTACCGACCCTGCCGTGAAGAAATCCCTTCTCCACTACAACGCATACGCGTTCTTCGGCTTCGCTGCAAAGAACGGCGATGTCAACAAGTATTGGGCGCTCTACCAGCAAGCAGCCAAGGATAGCCCCGAATTGATAGCCGCCTACCAAAGCCAGGTGGATGCGCTCACGAAAACGCGGAGAGGAGCCGACCTGCCCTATGCGCCCACGCTGACACGCCCCGATGGCACGACGTGCCAACTGACTGGCCTCTACGGGAAGTTCCTCTATCTGGACATCTGGGCCACTTGGTGCGGTCCGTGTTGTGCAGAGATTCCTTACCTCGAAAAGGTAGCTGCCCACTACAAGGGGAACGACAAAATAGAGGTGATAAGCATCTCCGTGGACCAGAACCAAAAGGCATGGCTGAAGAAGCTGGAGACTGACAAACCCGAATGGGCACAGTATGTCCTCTCCAAAGAGGAATATCAAAAATTCATGAAGGCTTGGGGCATCAGTGGCATTCCCCGCTTCATCATGATCAGCAAGGATGGCAAGATATTTGCCGCCGATGCGGCTCGTCCGTCGGACAGCAACGTATTGGAAATAATTGATTCACAGCTCTAACATCTATGATAAACGAAAGAGACGAACATATCATCGGTCTACTCTTCAAACGCATTGTAGGCTCCATCACAGAAGACGAGCAACACTTGATAGACGAATGGCGGAAAGAGAGTGATGCGCACGAGCAGTTGTACGCGCGCTTGCTCGATGCGGGATACCTGAAGAAAGAGTATCTGCGCCGAAGCGTCGTCAACACGCAGCGTCCGCTGGAGGACATGCAGCATCGCATCGACAGAGAACGTAAAGGCAACGTGTTCGTTACCTGGAGGCCTTGGGTTGCAGCCGCCTCGATTGCCATCATCGTTTGTCTGGGATTTGCCAAGCTTTGGACATCCTCCGAGAAGATTACCGAGCAAACGGTGGCCCAAACCCACCTATTGTCGGACATCAAGCCTGGAAGTCTGCAGGCAACACTGACGCTGGCCGATGGTGTGACCGTGCAGTTGGGAGCCGACAGTGCCACCAATGTGCACACGATCAAAGCCCATCAGACTGTGGCACAAACCATACCCGACATCAAGCAGTTGAGTCTAGACGTGCCTCGTGGAGGTGAGTTTAAAATCATGTTGGAGGACAGTACCGAGGTGTGGCTCAACTCGGAGTCGAAACTCATCTACCCGGAGACCTTCTCTACGAACGAGCGTAGGGTTACCGTCACAGGTGAGGCCTACTTCAAGGTGGCGAAGGACAAGAGCCGTCCCTTCCTGGTGGAGACGGACGGACAGCTGGTGAAGGTCTACGGCACCGAATTCAACATCCGCTCTTATGCGGAAGACAAAGGAGTGCTCACTACCTTAATCGAGGGCAGCGTCTCCATCAGCAAACTTTCCGAGAAGAGCGGAGAGTTGATGTTGACGCCCGGTCATCAAGCTTGCTTCAACAAGAGCGACGAGTCTACATCGGTTAAGGAGGTAAACACGGCAGTAGTCACCTGCTGGAAAATGGGACGATTCGTGTTCGAGAACCAGACGCTCCGACAGATCATGCGCGACCTCAGCCGTTGGTACAATTTCGATTATCAATTCGAAGAGGAGGGATTGAGCGAGATAGAGTTTATGGGCAGCATTCCCCGTTATAGTGACTTCGCCGCAGCCTTGGCTCTGCTGAAGAAGAGTGGTGGACTGACATTCCGCATGGAGGGTGACAAAGTGGTCATCGCCAGGGATAAAGCAGTCCACTAGCCTCCAGTATATTCTACTAAACAACAAACATCGTAATTATATCTTTATGAAAGAGAAAGTTCTAATTCTATTGTTACTCTGTGTCAGTTGGTTGACATTGCCATCCAAGGCATTGGCGCAAGAGTACAACGTCTCCTACAAGGGACAGTCTATTGAACAGATCATTTCGGACTTACGAAAGAAGACCGGGTATGAATTTATGTACCAGAAACAGGTGGTCAAGGATTGCCCCTTGATAACCTTCACGGGCAAAAAGCTGAACCTGGTTCAACTGCTCGACCAAATCTTTTGGGACAAAGCGGGCATCAACTACGAGATTGTGGAGAAGACAATCGTGCTCAGCAAGAAGAAGGCAGTGAAGGAGGAGTCGAAACTCATCACCGGAACCGTGCTCGACGAGAATGGCGAGACCCTCCCGGGTGCCAACATCCTGCTCGATGGTAGTCAGACAGGAACCATTGCCGACATCGACGGACAGTTCTCGCTGTTGGTGAAGGGGAAAGACCCAGTCATCCGCGTTTCCTACATCGGCATGCGCGACCGGTCTATCCGTGTGAATTCACAGAAGGAGCTGTTCTTCCTCATCCGCATGGAGAGTGATGCGAAAATTATGGATGAGGTATTGGTGACTGGCTATCAGAACTTGAAAAGGGAGAACGCCACGGGTGCCTACCAGATGATCTCGTCCAAGGAGATGGGCAACCGCTACTCCAGCACCATCGTGGACAATCTCGAAGGTAAGATACCGGGACTGGTGAGCTACAAGACGGGCCTTAACGAGAAAGGCGAGTCGTCGTTGCTCATCCGTGGTACTGGTTCGTTCCAAGCCAAGACCAACCCGTTGGTGGTAGTGGACGGACTGCCTATCGAAGGCTCCATCGAGAGTGTCAACCCCTACGAAATTGAGAACGTCACAGTGCTGAAAGATGCCTCTGCCGCAGCCATCTACGGTGCGCGTGCCTCCAATGGTGTGATAGTCATCACCACCAAGAAGGCCAACAACGAGAAGCTCGAGGTGGACTTCAGCACCGACTTCACCATCAGCGAGAAGCAGAGCTACAGCAACTATAAGTGGGCAAACGCTGCCGAGGTCATCGAGTTGGAGAAGTACAACTTCAATGCCATGCGCAACGACGCTGACCAGAACGCTTTTAATGGATTGCTTACCTATTACGATTCCAACCCGATGGCCTTGAGCCCCGTCAGCCGTCTCTTGGTAAAGAATTACCTGGGAGGGCTTAGCGACCAGGAACTCAACAACCAGCTGAATCGTCTAAGTAAGAACGACTACCGCAAGGAGTGGCAGGATGCCATGGAGCGCAACCAAATACTGCAGCAGTACAACCTCGCCTTCCGTACGCAAGGTAAGGTGCTCAACTCCAGCATCGTGCTCAATTTCAAGAAGGACAATCTAGGGACGACCAAGGAGAATAGTCAAGCGCTCACATTCAGCTATCGGGGCGACTTGAAAGCTACCAAGTGGCTCAACCTCTCGTTTGGTACCAACATCATCAACGAGCGCTCCAAGACACACTTGAGCGGACTTAACGATATCAACTCGTTCCTCCCCTACCAGAGCATGTACAACGAAGACGGCACACGCGCCGACATGGAAGCAGACACCTGGCTCGAGGAGGAATCACTCAACGACTCTTCCTATGGATTCAAGTCGGTGACCTACAACTTGCTGGACGAGCTCAACATGAACTTCCAAAACACACGCCGCACCAACATTCGTTCGTTCATACACGCCACAGCGAACATCTTGCCCGAATGGACCGTCAGAGCACAGTTCCAGTACGAGGACATCAACTACAGCAGCAAGTCTTATTACGAGACCGACTCGTATACGATGCGCAACCTCTACAACCTCTACACCGGAGAGGAACTGGTGACTGAAGAGGATTGGGACACAGGTGAGATGATTACCTCCAGTGTCGTGAAGCACTACATACCCGACGGCGGTCGTCTGAACACAGAAAGCTCCGAAGGCGCATACTATACGTTCCGCGCACAGACGGACTACTCCAAGGTGTTCGCTGAGAAGCACGAGGTGACGGCAGCCGCCGGTTTCGAATACCGCCAGTCGAAGACCAACACTTACAGCAACCTGTTGTTAGGATACGACGAGCAGACACAGACCAACAGCAACGGACTAATCAATTATGGTCAGCTGAAGGACATACAAGGTTCCGCCTCTTTGCTGGGCTCCAATTATTATATGTATGGTGCTCCCGAAGGAACGGACTTCACCACAACGGATGTGCTCCACCGTTTCTACTCACTCTACTTCACGGGTAACTATGTGTACGACCGCCGCTACAGCGCCTCACTTTCCTACCGTGTGGACAAGACAGATTTGTTCGGTGCCGACCCCGAGTTCCGTGGCCGCCCGCTATGGTCTGTCGGCTTGAGCTGGAACATCCACAACGAATCATTCATGAAGTCCTACGATTGGATCGATGCCTTGAAGTTGCGCGCCAGCTATGGTCTCACAGGTAACATCGACCAGACCGTATCGTCATACCTGACGGCGACTATCAGTACCAATGAGATGGGTGGAAGCAAATATGCCACGCTGAACACACCGCCCAACGACCAGTTGCGCTGGGAGAAGACAGCGTCGTGGAACGTAGGCGTAGACTTCTCGCTGTGGAACAACAGGCTGAGCGGTTCTGTGGACTGGTACCGCAAGGAAGGCAGCGACCTGCTGACCGTCACCGACCTCGACCCCACAACGGGTTGGAGCCAATTGACTATCAACAACGGCAAGGCACTGAACAGCGGTATCGAACTGCAACTGGATGGTGCCATCGTGAAGCCCCAATCCCGCGACGGACTGGGAGTGAACGCTGCCATCAACTTCTCGTACAACAAGAACGAGGTGAAGCAGGTGAACCACGAGGCAGCTACCGGTTACACGGCTTTGCAGCATTACACCTATCACAAAGGATACCCCATCCACTCACTCTTCTCATACCGCTTCGCCGGCATAGTTACCGAGGATGGTCTCCAGCACTTCAGTTGGTACGACAAGGACAACAATGTCCACACCTCTGAGATTACCTCCGAAGACTTCAAGGTTGAGGACGCTGTCTACAGTGGCAGTCTCGACCCGAAGTATATGGCCAACTTCACTCCAGAGCTGACTTACAAGGGATTCTCCTTGTCCGCTATGTTCTCTTACTACGGCGGCCATTACATGCGCGTCCGCACCGACGACTGGACCTGCGAAGGCACCCAGTATGGCTATAGTCGTTTCTCGTCAATCGCCGCCGTGCCGCAAAGCTATCTAAACTACTGGCGTAGCGAGGACAAGAGGCTCTATCCCGCCAATGGTTACATGGGAGGCACTAATGTGGTTGGCAGCAACTACTCGCGCTACATGGATGCCAATGTGGTGCCGGCTGATTACTTGAAGCTGCGCAACGTCGTGTTGGGATACAACTTCAACCACTACATCTGCAAGAAACTTGGTGTCAACGCACTGCGCCTGCGCATCCAAGCCAACAACCTGTGGACATGGGCTCGCAACAGTCAGAACATCGACCCCGAGGCCAACAATCCTTATGACGGATCGACACTGAATAAGACACCGCGTAGCTACACAATGAGCCTATACATTAACCTGTAAAAAGAAGAAAACGATGAAAAGAAACATATTGATTGCCTGCGGAGCCGCACTGCTGATGTGGTGCACTACCGCTTGTGACGACAAACTGGATATTGTGCCCAAGGGCAAAACTACCCTGGAGAATGTCACGGACCTGGAGTTGCTCCTCAACCAAGAGTATTCACTGGTGCAACATGCCGTGCAAGACCTCGGCCTCATCTGCAACGAATCCTTGGGTCTGATGATGTCCATACCAAGTACCATGTCGCAGACTAATACGCTAGACTATGCCTACTTGACGTATAACACCGACATCGACCGCGCTACACTTGCCACAGAGGACACTCGCTACGAGGAGGCTTACAAGTACATCAACTACATGAACGTGATTCTCGAGAAGATGCCCGACGCCACAGGCGACGAGAGCAGCAAAGCCGGTTTGATGGCAGAAGCACACGTCATGCGTGCCTACATCCACTGGTTGCTGGTGAACATCTACGCCAAACAATACGACGAGGCTACAGCTAACGAGGAGGGCGGCATCGCCTACGTGAAGGATACCGACGTATCGACCCAGAAGACAAAACTCTCGTTGGAAGAGACCTACCAATGCATCTTGGACGATTGCACGGACGACATCATAGCGCAGTTGCCCGACAAAAATTCCACAAACGTGATGCGTGCCGACAAGGCATTCGGTTATGCAGTACGCGCAAAGGTCTTGATGCAGATGAAACGATACAGCGATGCCCTACCCTATGCCCAGAAAGCGTTGAACGAGAACGGAAAGATAGAGGACCGTTCCCCCTTGGTAGAGTCCATGACCTGGTCGCTGGATTATGACTATGCCGGCAACTACCTCTACATGAGAGGATCCACCCGTGCGATGCCCTGCATGGAAACCCTTTCGGCTGAGACCAGCCAGATGTTCGAGGCAGGCGACTATGTCATCAACTACGACTTGATGGGTGGCTGGAGCGAATTGTATGCCCAGATGTTCTGCGGTACAACAGGCTGCTTGATGTATTTCGGCTGGTCCACCTCCGCCAATGAGTACGGTATCAACAGCGACCGCATGTATTACACAGCCGCCGAGTGTTACATCCGCACCGGAGAAATCCGAAAAGGATTGGAACTGGTGGACCGCGTACGTGCAAAGCGTGTAGAGGACTATGAGCCGTTCACTACGCAGTACGACAATGGAGCCACCAGTGAGGCAGAAGCCATGGCAATGCTCCAAAAGGCCAAATGGATAGAGTGCATCAGCTCTTACGAGAACTTCTTCGACTGCAAACGGTGGAACACCGAGGAGAAGTACAAACGCACCATCACTCGTGACCTTGGTGAATACGGAACGTTCTCCATCGCTCCCGACTCTCCGCTGTGGGTACTTCCATTCCCAGCGAACGCGGTACGCTACAATGCGTCTCTCACTCAGAACTATTAACTAAACATCTATGAACAAAACAATCTTATTCTCGTGTGCGGCACTCCTCTTGAGTGCCTGCACACAAACCGCCAAAGAGTACAAACTGGAAGGTATGCTGAGCGGCAATCATGGCGATTACGCTCTGATATCAGTGGGCAACAAC
Organism: uncultured Bacteroides sp.; assembly: GCA_964481755.1. Classification (GTDB taxonomy): domain Bacteria; phylum Bacteroidota; class Bacteroidia; order Bacteroidales; family Bacteroidaceae; genus Phocaeicola_A. The sequence goes on from CAYZVH010000056.1 coordinate 13,115, forward strand.
AGTGTAAACACGGCCGACACGGTGCGCATCGCTCCCGACGGCACGTTCACTTACACCAAGGTGTTGGACGAGCCCAATATGGGATTTATGTATGTGCCCGACAAAGCATTCTACAGTCTGATTATGATAAACGGCACCACCACACATTTGAGCGCCAACCCCGACGAGATGAACGACTTCACCTTCACGGGCGACCTCGAGGAGGCTTATGGCTTCGAGCAGGTGGTGAGCAAGTCGGTACAGGCCAAGTGCGAGGCCCCATACGCTTCGTTCGCCGACCTACAACGCACACTGACAGCACTGACGGACTCCATCAAAGAGGCGGTAAAGTCCATCTCTCCCAAGGACTTCGGCAAACTCATAAACCGCACCTATAGCGAAAGTGTGGACTTTGCGATGCTAAGCTACCACGAGCAGCTTGCAGCTAACGGCAAAGCGCCAGGTAGCGATGCAGACTATAACAAGTATATGGAGTCGTTGGAACTGAAGAGCAGTTACACAGCACAGGTTTATCTGAATTGGAAAGAGGGTTGCCTGAACCCTAACAGCAATCCCTCCTATCTGCGGATGATCACTACGGCCGAGGAGAAGATAAAGGACGCCGACCTACTGGAGCGCACCGTACTCGACCTGCTCAGCAGCTATTTCAACAGTTGCGACGAAGAGCTGGAGGCAATCTATCAGAAGGCTATGACGCTGGTGAAGACCGAGAAGTACAGAGAGTGGGTGGAGAAGATCTACAATGCCAACAAGAACCTGGTGCCAGGAGCCGATGCATTGGACTGCACCTTGGAAGCCACCGACGGCACTACCTGTAACCTGTCCGACCTCTTCGGTAAAGTAATCTACCTGGACATCTGGGCCACCTGGTGCGGCCCCTGCTGCGAGGAGATTCCCTATATGGAGAAGGTGGCCGAGCACTTCAAAGGCGACAGCCGCATTCTGCCCGTCAGCATCTCGGTAGACAGTAACAAGGATGCTTGGCACAAGAAACTGAAGACGGACAATCCTCAGTGGGCACAGTATCTGTGCAGTGACTTCACCAAGTTGTATGGCATCACTGGCATCCCGCGCTTCTTGCTCATCGGCAAGGATGGTAAAATCATCACTACGGATGCCCCACGTCCATCAGACCCTAAATGCATCGAGTTTATCAACGAGCATCTGAAATAGCCACTCCACCAATATACCTATTATTATATAAGGAGTAGAAAGAGAAAGCCTCTGTTCATGGGTTTGCGAAGCAGTATTGGTAATTGTCGCTTCACAGGCTCACGAACAGAGGCTGTTTTTTATGCTCTTCAGATTAGAGGCTCTCGAGTATCCGTTTCAGCACGACAGTAGCAGAGATCTCACGGTTGGCCGCCTCGGGGATGACGATGGACTGCGGACTCTCTATCACGTCGTCGGTCACAATCATGTTGCGGCGAACGGGCAGACAGTGCATGAAGTAGGCGTTGTTGGTCACTGCCATCTGACGGTCACTGACGGTCCATTCACGGTCGGTGCTGATGATCTTCCCGTAGTTGTCGCCCGTGTAGGCGGCCCAATTCTTTGCGTAAACGAAGTCCGCGCCTTCGAAGGCTTTCATCTGGTCATATTCCACCTTGGCATTGCCCACGAACTTCGGGTCGAGCTCATAGCCGTGCGGATGGGTGATAACGAAGTCGAAGTCTGTAGCGTTCATCCATTCAGCGAAAGAGTTCGGCACAGCCTGAGGCAATGGCCGTGGATGCGGGGCCCAGGTCATCACCACCTTCGGGCGGGCGGTCTTCTTGTACTCCTCGATGGTTATCAGGTCGGCAAAGCTCTGCAGCGGGTGGCGGGTAGCAGCCTCCATGGAGAATACCGGGCGACCGGAGTATTTGATGAACTGGTTCAGAATCACCTCATCGTAGTCGTACGCCTTGTTCTCGAAGCGGGCAAAGGAGCGCACACCGATGACGTCGCAGTAGCAGCCCATCACGGGAACAGCCTCCAACAGGTGTTCGGGTTTGTCGCCGTCCATAATGACGCCACGCTCGGTCTCCAGTTTCCATGCGCCCTGGTTAATGTCCAGCACGATGACGTTCATGCCCAGGTTGAGTGCAGCCTTCTGGGTACTCAGGCGGGTACGCAGACTGGAGTTGAAGAAAATCATCATCAACGTCTTGTTACGTCCCAACTCTACATATTTAAAGCGGTCTTTCTTTATCTCGAAAGCTTCCTTCAGGGCGGACTTCAAGTCGCCAAGGTCCTGTACGCAAGTAAAATTTCTCATGTCTCTCTTGTTTATGTTTCGTTTGTTCTATATGGATTGTTTCGTTCACATTAAGACGGACGCACCTGGCCATCGCCCTTGATAAGCCACTTGTAGGTGGTCAGTTCTTCCAGTCCCATCGGTCCGCGGGCATGCAGTTTCTGGGTGCTGATGCCTATCTCCGCCCCCAACCCGAACTGAGCCCCGTCGGTGAAGGCGGTGGACACATTGGTGTAGACGCAAGCGGCATCCACCCGTCGGATGAACACTTCGGCCGCCTCAGCGTTTTCTGTCACGATGCACTCGCTGTGTTTGGAGCCGTTGATGCGGATGTGTTCCAGGGCCGCCTCCAATGAGGGTACGGACTTCAGCGCCATGCGGTAAGAGAGGAACTCCGTGCCGTAGCTTTCATCCGTGGCGTGCTGCAGCAGCTCGGCTGGGTAATGACCTTCCAATGCTTCGTAAGACTGCGGGTCGGCATAGATGATGACCTGTTTCTCCTGCAGGCGGCCACAGAGTCTGGGTAGGTCGGCCAGCCGTTGCTCGTGGATGAGCACACAGTCCAGCGCATTGCAGACACTCACCCGACGGGTCTTGGCATTGAAGATGATGCGCTCGCCCTTCTCCACGTCGCCATCCTTGTCGAAGTAGGTGTGACAGATGCCGGCACCAGTCTCTATGACAGGCACCTTAGCATTGGCGCGCACGAAGTTGATGAGTCGTCCACTGCCGCGGGGGATAAGCAAGTCCACATAACCCACGGCACCCAACAGTTCCGCAGTGGACTCATGGTCGGAGGGCAACAGTTCCACCACGTGCTCATCCACGTTCAGGCGGTTGAGCACGGTGTGTATCACCTTCACGATTGCCCGGTTGGAGCAGTCGGCGTCGCTTCCGCCCTTCAGCACACAGGCGTTTCCGGACTTCAGACAGAGGGAGAACACGTCAAATGTGACATTGGGGCGTGCCTCGTAGACGATACCTATCACGCCAAAGGGCACGCTCACCCGTCTCAGTTCCATCCCGTTGGGACGGATGGTCTGCTTCAGCACCCGGCCCAGCGGCGAGGGCAACGTGGCAACGTTGCGCATGTCGGCGGCTATGCCCTGCAGACGGGCATCCGTCAGTTGCAGGCGGTCGTATCGTGAGTCGGAGGGGTCCATGCGGTCCAAGTCCTTGCGGTTCTCGCTCAAGATGAAGTCTTTGCACCGCAGAGCCTCATCGGCCACGGCACATATCACCTCGTTTATCCGATTGTCGTCGAGGAGCGACAAGCTTCTGCTGGCCTGTTGCACCTGTTCAAAGAGTTCGTTTAGCATCCTTCCAAGTATAAATAGTCGTAATGTATTAAAGGTTTCTTTCCATGCTGTCCGAGCAGTTTCTCGGCCTGTTCAGAGCTGCAAGCGGCTTTACCTACACCTATCTGCTCGCCCTCAGAGTCAATCACACGCACGATGTCGTCTTTCTCGAACGTCCCCTCTATGCGAGTCACGCCCACGGGCAAGATGCTGATGGCCTGGCTGCCGCGTATCACCTTGGTGATGCACTCGTTCAGATGCACAGCGCCCTTGGCGAAGTCCTCGCAATGGGCCATCCACTTCTTCACGCTCGACACCGGCGACACGGAGGGCACGAAGTGGGTACATACCGTCTCCTGCGGGTTCTCCATCAG
>CAYZVH010000057.1:0-16528 GCA_964481755.1 uncultured Bacteroides sp.
CTGTGCGCTGCTATGCTGTGCGCAGAGCTTGCGGGCCGGGGAACCGGACGCACCCAACGTTAGCGAGATTGTGAACACCATCGCCCAACGTATCAAGCTGAGCGGATATGCCCAGGCGGGGTACGACTATTATAGCGGCAAGGACGAGAGCAACCAGTTCCGCATCGCGCGGGTCATCTTGATTGCCGACGCGCAGGTGAACGACCGACTGCGGGCCCACGCGCTCTACAACTTCCGGTCGGCCACGTTGCTAGAGCTATGGTTCAGCTACCGCGTCAGCAGCCTCGTCAACGTGAAGATGGGGCAGTTCAAGACACCGTTCTCCATAGAGAACCCCATGTCGCCCTCGCTACACGAGCTCATAGGCTGCACATCGCTGGCAACCGATTACATGATACGGGGCGGCAGTGGACTGATGATGAAAGGCTGCACCGGCCGCGACATCGGACTGACCATCTATGGCGACCTGATTAAAGGGGCGCTGACCTACGACCTGGCGGTGATGAACGGCGCCGGCCGCAACAACTCGGACAACAATCAGCAGAAGGACTTCGTGGCACGGCTGAGCTGGCATCCGTGGAAGGAGCTCACCATTAGCGGCTCGGCCCTGAAGGGCACGGGCAACATAGCCGTGCGCAACGAGGGCGGAGTGATAGTGAGCGACGTGGCCGACATCACCGGGCTGAAGAGCAACGGCAACTTCCGCCGCGACCGCTACGCCCTGGGCGCGGAGCTGAAGAGCAAACCGCTGACCATCCGTTCGGAGTATATGATAGGCAAGGACGGCCACACCGACAGCAACGGCTTCTATGCCACTGGCACAGCGAACAACGTGGCCAAGCACCTCGACTGGATAGTCTCCTACGACCACCTAGACATCTGGTCCGGCCACACGGACCGCTACACCACGGGCCTCCAGTATTGGTTCTACCCCAAGTGCCGTCTACAGCTAAGCTACAGTCTCACCCGGCAGCCCGGCGAGCAGAAGCAGCACGCCCTGCTCACGCAGATGCAGGTCCGGTTCTAGCCGAGGCAACGACATAAGCGCGGGTCAGTGAGGACAGACACCTGTCTCCACTGACCCGCTTACACATCAAAACACTTTATAGGGCCAAGGCCCAGATGAAGGCGTTCTGTCTCTGCTGCCCCGCTAGGGCAACGGGCAGAGCGTCCATCAATGTTGTCTAAAGTTCCACTTCGAGTTGTCGCTATTGAAATCGAACGAAGCCAAGCCTGGGGTGCAATCGCCCAGCGACACCAAGGCCAACTTAGCATCGGTGCCCGGCACTGCCTTGGGCATGATGCGGTAAGTGCCATCCGTCAGTTGGTCTATGCGCCATAGCTGAGCGTCCTCGCCCGTGAAATCGGGTTTAGCTACGACGTCACACTGCGCTGTGGCCGTCAGGCATCGCGTCGTACCGGCTACACATATTTTATAATAAGGTCCACCAAGAGACCCGCCCTTTCCAGCCGGGGTGATGGTCCACTTCTGATGAGGACGGAACATGTAGTCGTTCATCCGCACCATCAACTCACCCTTGGGCCATCCGGCCTCCACCTCCTCCAGCGTCTGAGGAGCGATCTCCTTCAATGGCAGGGTCGGCTTCCTCCAGAAGGGCTCGATGTCGCGCTCCAACCGCACGAAGTCCACAGCCAATTCCAAAGCATAGCCTCTGCGCTCTGACTCTATCTCGTAGGTGCCTTCGTGGAACTCATCTCCCGCCACGGGCCAGTCGTTTCTCCAGAGCAAAGGACGAATAGCCAGGACGCTGCGTCCACCTTGGCGGAAGTCCGACTCATAGTGGAAGGACATCTTCTCCACGCCATCCTCCTCAGTGAACCGTCCGAAATGTCCGGGACCGGTCTTCAGATTGTTGGCGGCAATCACCATCTTGCCTCCCCCCTGCAGCATGTCTCGGCCCACATTGTCCAGATAGGGACCAGTCACCTGCCGGGAGCGACCCACTACGATGTTGTAGGTAGAGTTAGGACCGTCACAACAAGTGCCATGGGTACCTAAGAGGTAGTACCATCCATTGCGATAGATCAGGTCGGTAGCCTCGCAGTCGATGGCTATGTTGACAGGCTCATTGCCAGGCATCCTCTCGCCGGTCGTCGGGTCGAGCTCCACCAGACGGATGAAACCGAAATAGGTGCCATAGCTCAGCCAAAGCCGACCGGTCGTCGGGTCGAGCAAGAGACCGGCATCGATGGCATCGCAATCCTCGTCGTCCAGTGAAGAGGCTACCACTACGGGGTCGGTATATTTGAAGTCGGGCGAGTTGGGGTCGAGCGTCTTGTTCCACATGGTCAGCACCTCGCCCCGGTGACTACCACCCAATCCGCCACCCGTAGCGCTATAGGCCACCAGGTAGCGATTGCCTATCTTCAACACATCGGGGGCAGCGCCACGACCGGGGCGCACGGCTCCGCTCTGCCAAGTCCATCCGTCGGCCGACCACAGTCCGCCCTCACCGGTTCCAAAGGTATAGTATTTGCCATCGCACTCGGCAATGGTGGAGGGGTCGTGGATGAAAGGCTCCCCCACCTGGGCCTTCGCCTCATGAGCAGGGGCGGAGAGCAAAGCGCTCAGAGCGCTTATATATAATAAGGTATACTTCTTCATCGTTTTACTTTACATGAATGGTTATGTCGCGGACGGGGTTGCCCTGTCCGTCAATGAATCTGACGCAGAAATCGCTCATGCCGGGGCCATTTATGACCGCTCCGCGCAGGACGTTCCGTCCCTTCTTCAGTGTGAGCTTCCGCGACACCACATCGTCGCGCACCATACGTCGGTCGCCCTCCAGCATCACAGCCTCCTCACCATTGAGCCACCACATGGACGCGCTGTTTGAACCGACAGACAAACGTACATCCGTCATCTCCCTTGGGCTGTCGATGATGGTGACCGCCCAGAAGAGCACACCGTAGCGAGTCTTGTCCAACGAGGTGGCAAAGCGAAAGAGCTTCACATTATAGAGTTTGCTGTCCAACGCGTGCCATCTCAGCTTCTCCTTACCCACCTTCACGGTAGCGCCATCCTTGGGCAACACGTCTTGTTGCCCTGGGAAGTAGGGTGCGTTGAATTTCTCTTTCAGATAGGAGTCGGTAAACACCGTGTTGCCTTTGATGGGCATGGAGATGGGCTCCAGCAACAGCCAGCGCTGAATGAAGCCATCCACGTCCGGACTCATCGACTGCTCACCGGCAGCGGCGAAATAGGGTTGGATGGTCTCCGGGAGCTTCCGGTTCTGAGCATCCAAAGAGGTATGCACCAGAAGGAATCCGCAGAGGCACAACAGTCCTACTATGCTTTTAGTAAATCCAGTCTTCACCATAGTCGCCTCTCCCCTATTTACTGTGAACCCTCAGCACCGTCAGCGAATTGGCTGCCAAGTGGAGTTTCACACGGTTGCCCGTCACCTTCACTTCCTCATTCTTGGGAGAGACCTTGGTAGGTTCGTCCAGACTGTTCTCGTCGAGTTCGCTCGCAGAGGTCAGCACGATGGCATCTGCCACAGTCGCCAAGCCTTCGGCCCCGTTCAGGTTGAGGGTTGTGCTGACGGCCCGGTTGCTGGCATTCACCACCTTCACGATGATGTCGCCGCTCTTCGCATCGCGTGCGGCACTGGCGCAGATGTTCTGGCGGTTCTTGTCGTCAAGGGATACCTGTTGCACCAGTTTGCCGTCCAGATAGCCTTTCACTGCGAGTGCGGACACTTCCAACCGGATGTCGTACCAGCGGCCTTCCTCTATGGAGTAGTTTATGCTCTCCGAGTCCATGCTGGTCTTCATCTCGTTGATGGAGTTGGTGTAGCCACCGATGTCCCAACGCAGACGGTTGTTGATGCCCTTCTGATGGTGGAAGAATATCTGGAAACCATTCTCGCCAGCCGTCTTGCGGGCCTTCAGGGTGATGACGTACTCCTTCCAGTTATCGTCGCCCACGAAGGCCGTCACGCCTGTGGCAAAGGAGGACTGACGCAGAACGCCGTCTTTCACACTCCAGTCGCCATCGCCCACGTGCTCCCAATTGTCGATGCCCCGGGCAAAGTCGTTCTGGTAGAGCAACTTGCCTTTGGGTGTCGTCACCTTCAAGTCCTTGAACTCGGCACTGTTCTTCCAGGTACCCAGACCGATGCCACCCTTGGGAGCTTCTACGCTCATCACGGGGCCACCGATGACCTCTATGGGCAGACACTCGGTTCCTTGGTTCTCGGCGAACATCTGCTGCACGTAGTAGCTAGGCAGTCCGTACCAGCGGTGATTGTCGTAGTTGATGAGGTTGATGGGCCAGCGTTGGTGCTTCACGTTGCAGAACAGCGGCGCGTAGGCGGCCATCTCCACCAGGTCGGAGTTGCGCTCCAGTCCCGTCATGAAGGCAGCCTCGCCGATGGCACCCCGCAGGTTGCCCCGGCCGGTGTTGCTGGTGACGGCATACTCGCCGATAAACACACGGGAGTCACCGCGCTGGCGCTTGTCATACTTGTTGGCATTCATCACAAACCAGTCCGGGTTGTTGTAGTAGTGCTCATCCACCAGAGCCGGCGTGGGGTCTGTTGGATGCGAGCCGCTCCAGTCGTTGGCCACAATCTTCATCTCGGGATAGCGGGCCCGTATGGCATTGGAGATGAGCTCGAAGTTCTTGAAGTATCCACTGCCATAGTTCTCGTTACCTATTTCTATATACTTCATGTTGAAGGGCTCGGGATGTCCGTTGCGGGCACGGGCGGCTCCCCATACGCTGGTCACCGGACCATTGGCGTACTCGATGGCATCCAACGCATCCTGTATGTACTGGTCGAGCTGGTCGCTAGGGATGGTCTCCTTGTGCGACACACCGGCATTGATGCAGAACAGGGGCTCAGCTCCCAAGTCCTCCGCCAACTGCAGATACTCGTGATAGCCCAGACCGTGGGTAGCGTTGTAGGCCCATATATTCCACAAGGGGATACGCGACTCCATCGGTCCGACCGTGTTCTTCCACTGATAGCGCTGGGCTATCACGTCGCCCTCCACCCAACAGCCGCCGGGGAAGCGGAAGAAGGTAGGATGCAACTCATCGAGCGCCTTGCCCAAGTCGGGGCGCACGCCGCTCTTGCCCCACCGCGTCTGAGGCATCAGGCTTACCATATCCAGGCAGAGGTCGCCCCGTCCATCACCCGTGAGCAGCAATCGGGCTTTATGGCTCGTGCCGGAAGGGGTGAGCGTCAGCCGGGCATATTTCCATACGTTGGTCACTGCCGGCAGGGCTGCCTCGGCCAGCGTCCGGTTGTTCTCGTCCACCAGCGCCACCTTCAGGTTGCCCTCGTAAGGGCGGGAGTCGGGTGTGCGCAGGGCCACACTGAAGTCATAGCGTTCACCTTGCTGGAGGTTCACTCCCCAATAGCCTTCGTTGCCTACCTCGAAGCTGCCGTCAGCCGACACCAACAGGAACTGGCGGTTCACGGGATTCAATGGAGGCATCGGTTCCTTCGGGTTCTGCAGGTCGGCCTTCGTCACCGCCGCTGTGCCCCGGGGTGATGCGAACGTCCAGTAGCAGAGTGTGTCGGCATCCTCAAACGAGAGGTTTCGCACCTGCTCGGGATAGAGTCCGCCGTCCACGGAGAGGTTGATGTCTTCGAGGAATATACCGAATAGTGTAGGAGATATGGCATGAGTCGGGTGATTCACGTCCACATTGATAGTCGCTTTTTGCGCCATGCCCATTGCCGGTTGCAATGCCATCAGCAACGAGGCCCATAATAGTTTACCGTTCATTATTATTTAGGTTAAGGGTTATACAACAGAGGCCGCGGCTCTCTTCGACTTCAAGTACACAGCCTCCTCAGTTATGGTTATTATTGGCGACAAAAATAGTCGATTGCATCGGAAGGTTCTCCTTCCCGATGTTTCAAATCCTTTGGTATATCGTTCAATATTGCCGCGGGGGCCTACAGACCCGCTATTGCGAAGTAGTGTTGAAGGTTGACGACTTCCACCTTCGGGAAAGAAATGGTCTTCAGGACATCGTAATGATGGTCGTTCGTTACGATGCATTTAGCGTTTGCGGCTATAGCACAATCCACAAACTTATTATCGTCTTTATCCGCTTCAATGAGATGGAAGTTATAATAAGGTGTTACCACCTTGGTGAACTTACTGTTCAAAAGGGTCTTTATGATATACTCCGACACCGTATAACCCACAAAACGCTGCAAAATCTCCAAATACTCTTCTATGATTTCATTGGAGACACAAAGAATATTCTCTCCTCTAACAAAACTATTCCATAAAGGATGGTATTGACTTCGAGGAGAAACAATCTGGATTAAGCAGTTGGTATCTAACACCAATCGGTTCATGATTACTTCAATTGGTGTAAATCCATCTCGTTGATTTCATCCAACCGCTTCTGGTCGAGCACGCCGGAGTCCCATAACTCGTCCAAGGCCTCATCCATCTTCTTGGAGTAGTACGAGAAGAGTAAGTCCTTGAGTTCATCCAAACCCTTTTGCGAACTATCCACTTGAAACATTCGCAAAAGATGTACTTGAACCGGATTCAATGTTGTTGTTGCCATAATTGTATTCCTCCCAAACTTTTAAATTCCATATCGCAATTGAGTTATATGGCAAAGGTACAACGTTTTAGCGGACCGCGCAAGCCTTCCCATGAAAGATTATAATCCTACTTTATAATATTTCTACTTTATAACTATCTTCGGAAGTCACTACATAACCACACTAACCACATGTCCCAACCGATTCGCTAAGCAGGCTAATACCAGCCTGCTAATCCATCAAGTCACGGATTTCCTTATCGGCTAACCCAGTTGCAGAGGCAATCTGTTGAACGTCCATTCCCATTTCTATCATCTTTCGAGCGATATTGAGTCTTTCCTTCGCTTGTCCTTCGGCTAGTCCTTGGGCACGGCCTTGCTCCAGACCTTTCTCCATACCTTGCTCCAAAGCGGTATCGAGGGAGTTCTTCAAGTCGCGATATACTTTCACACTATCTTCGTACTCGCGGCGTTCGGTCTTGGTGAAGCGAGCTATCTCAGCCTCCTCGAAGAGGTGGGTGAAGATTTTCTCCTTCAGAGCGGCGGGACGTTTGTCGAGCCTCGAGAGGTTCTTCAGCACGTACATCCACTTGTCGTACATCGTCACCAACTCATCTTCCGTCTTGTTGAACTTAGCCACCTCCACGTACTTAAATGAGAGCTTGTCGTTGAACACACGATGGGTCTTCTTGTCGAGCAGACCTACGTCGTGGTTGATGTCCTGCGGGTCGAAGGCCTCGTCGTTGAGGTCGAAATTGACAATAGCCACCGTGTAGACGCGGTCGAGCCGGAAGTCCCATACGGTTCCCTTGGGGGCTTGTTCGCGTATGGGGAACGTGGCGTAGAAGAGCGAGCGGTCCTTAAAGTATTTCTGGAAGGCGTTCTGCATCTCCACAATGAACTTCTCGCCGCGTTCGTTCTCACAGTAGACATCGAAGATGGCTTTCCGTTCGGTGAAGCCGTCGCCCATGTGTTCGCTGTTGAGGTATTTCACGTCCTTGATGACCTCGGCTCCGTCGAAGAGGGAGTTGAGGAAGTTGATGAGCAAGTCCTTGTTCGGCTTCGTGCCAAAGATGCGTTTGAAGCCGAAGTCGGTCAGTAAGCTGATGTAGCGGTCGTCTGTCAGTCCCATAGATTTGTCCTCCGTTCTGTTTGTTCATGGAAGTCACGTTGCAAATATACGTACATTTGAGGAGAGTACAAATTTCGCCTTTAGCTTTTGTCTGCGCTGATGTTGAAGAAGATACATTTCTACTAAATTGTTCTACCATCGAAAGAAAGGGAAATGCCCAATGAACTAGAACGATATCTCTGTACAGAGTCACTGAACGTGTGTTCAAAGACTCTGAACACTTGTTCAAAGACACTGAACGTGTGTTCAAAGACTTTGAACAGAGATATCGGAATAGTTCAATGGTAAATGAGGAGTAGTTCGGTTGCCAAAGACCTATAGCTCGTCGCAAACATAACGACACATTGTTCGGCCGAGCTTTACGGGAGGTACGGGAAATAACATTATCTTTGCAACAACAAAACTACTGATGACTATGAATTGGACAGAACTCCTCTCTAACAAACGGTTCGGCATGGAGGAACTGCACGCGGTACGTAAGGACGACCGCACCGAGTTTCAGCGCGACTATGACCGACTGATATTCTCCGCCCCGTTCCGACGGCTGCAGAACAAGACACAGGTGTTCCCGCTGCCGGGCAGCATCTTTGTCCACAACAGACTGACGCACAGCCTGGAGGTGTCGTGTGTGGGACGCTCGCTGGGCAACGACGTGTCGAAGCAGTTATTGGCGAAGCACCCCGAACTGCAGCAGGAGTGTCCCTACGTGCAGGAGATAGGAGCCATTGTGTCCGCCGCATGCCTGGCGCACGACCTGGGCAACCCACCCTTCGGCCACTCGGGCGAGAAGGCCATCGACACCTATTTCTCCGAGGGAAAGGGACTGAAGCTGAAGCCTCAGCTGAAGGATGAGGAGTGGGCGGACTTCATCCACTTCGAGGGGAACGCCAACGCCTTCCGCCTGCTGACGCACCAGTTCAACGGCCGACGCAAGGGAGGCTTCGCCATGACCTACTCCACACTGGCCTCCATCGTGAAGTACCCCTACTCATCCCAACTGGCACAGGAGAAGGGGAAGTTCGGCTTCTTCCTGAGCGACCAGGACGGATACCTGAAGATAGCCCAGGAGCTGGGCATCAAACGCATCAGTAAGGAGGGGGAGCCGCTGCAGTTCGCACGCCATCCGCTGGTGTACCTGGTGGAGGCGGCGGACGACATCTGTTACCAGATAATGGACCTGGAGGACGCGCACAAACTGAAGATACTCACCACGGAAGAGACGAAGCAGTTGCTGCTGGGATTCTTCGACGAGGAGAAGCGGGCCCACGCGCAAGAGATATGCAACATGGTGCACGACGTGAACGAGCAGATAGCCTACCTGCGGTCCGGCGCCATCGGTCGGCTGACCCGGGAGTGCACACAGACCTTCATCGACAACGAGGAGGCGATACTCGACGGCACCTACGAAGGGTCGCTCATCAAAGGGATGTCGCCCGCGGTGAAGGAGGCCTACGACCACTGCGCCGAGGTTTCGTTCCAACGAATCTACCGTTCGCGCTACGTGCTGGACATAGAGCTGGCCGGCTTCCGCGTCATCAGCAGCCTCATCGACCTTATGATAGAGGCGGTGTTGGCACCGGACCACGCCTATTCGCGCCTGCTTATCGACCGCGTGTCGGAACAGTACGACATGTTCTCGCCCACCCTCTACGGCAAGGTGCAGGCTGTGCTCGACTACATATCGGGCATGACGGACGTGTTCGCCATCGACCTCTATCGCAAGATAAACGGCAACAGCCTGTCCACCATCTGAGCATAGGCGCTGGGGCGGACTACCACACAAAAGGGCCGACCATTTCAGATTTATTTCAGAAAGGGAACGGACCTTTGCATCGGAAACAACGCATAAAGTAAGGACTTATGAAGATACTCATCGTGGAAGACGAGCCCTCGTTAAGGGAACTGGTTCAGCGTTCGCTGGAGAAGGAACGCTATGTGACGGAGACCGCGAGCGACTGCAGGACTGCCCTGCAGAAGATTGAGGTCTACGACTACGACTGTGTGTTGCTCGACATCATGCTGCCGGACGGGAGCGGACTGAAGGTGCTGGAGCGGCTGAAAGAGCTGCACAAGCGGGAGAACGTCATCATCCTGTCCGCCAAGGATTCCATAGAGGACAAGGTGAGCGGACTTGAACTGGGCGCGGACGACTATCTGCCCAAACCCTTCCATCTGGCCGAACTGACGGCGAGGATAAAGAGCGTCATCCGGCGCAACCACCACGACGGAGAGCGGCACCTGTGCCTGGGGAACATACGCATGCAGCCCGACTCGTTCGTCGTGGCCGTCAACGACCGCGAGATAGAGCTCAACCGCAAGGAGTATGACATCCTATATTACTTCATGAACCGACCTAACCGGATGATCAACAAGAACACACTGGCCGAGTCGGTGTGGGGAGACCACATAGACCAGGTGGACAACTTCGACTTCATCTACACGCAGATAAAGAACCTGCGCAAGAAGCTGAAGGACGCCGGGGCCAACGTGGAGATAAAGGCCGTATATGGCTTCGGATACAAAATGATTGTCGAATAACCCACAACCACGACTCCATGAAACTGTTCTACCACGTGCTGTTCCGCCTGTCAGTAGGCATCATCGTGATACTGACGGTCTGGGCCGTGTTCTTCTACGCCGCCATCATCGACGAGATAAACGACGAGGTGGACGACAGTCTGGAGGATTACTCGGAGCTCATCATCATCCGTTCGCTGGCGGGAGAGAAGCTGCCGTCGAAAGACAACGGTTCGAACAACCAATACTTCCTGACGGAGGTGGACGAGGAATACCTCCGCAGGCACGAGAACATCAGCTACCAGGACTCCATGGTCTACATCCCCGAGAAGCGCGAGACGGAGCCGGCCCGCATACTGACGACCCTGTTCCGCAACGACGAGGGCACATGTTACAAGCTGACCGTCTACACACCCACCATCGAGAAGGAGGACCTCCAGAGCGCCATGCTTCACCTGATCATCTTCCTCTACGTCGCCTTGTTGCTCACCATCATCCTCATCAACGTATGGGTGTTTCGCCAGAGTCTGAAGCCCCTCTACGTACTGCTCCACTGGCTGGACCATTACCGCCTGGGGAAGAAGAACGCGCCGCTCGGCAACGCGACGCGCATCACGGAGTTTCGCAAGCTGAACGAGGCGGCCCTGCGCTATGCGGCACGCAGCGAGGAGATGTATGAGCAGCAGAAGCAGTTCATCGGCAATGCCTCGCACGAGATGCAGACCCCACTGGCCATCTGCCAGAACAGATTGGAGATGTTGCTGGAGGACGAGAGCCTGACCGAAGCACAGATGGGAGAGCTGCTGAAGACACTGCAGACACTGGACCACGCCACCAAGCTGAACAAGTCGTTGCTGCTACTCTCCAAGATAGACAACAGCCAATTTGCCGACACCACCACCGTCTGCCTCAACGACGTGCTGAAGCGACACGCCGACGACTACCGCGAGGTCTACGCCTACCGGGGCATCGCGCTCGACATTCGCGAGGAGGGACAGTTCCAGCAGGAGATCAACGAGTCGCTGGCCACCATACTGATGACCAACCTACTGAAGAACGCCTACGTGCACAACGTGGACGGCGGGGACATTATCGTCACACTGACGGCCCGGCAAATCTCCTTCAGCAACAGCGGTGAGAAGAAGCCTCTGGACGGGAAGCGGGTGTTCGAACGCTTCTACCAGGGCGGCCGCAAGAAGGGCTCCACCGGACTGGGCCTGGCCATCGCCTCCTCCATCTGCCGACAATACGGTCTGCTCCTCTCCTATTCATATATAGACGAGAGACACGTGTTTGTCATCAGAAAAAAATGAAGATTATCCGCGGATTCCAGAATCATTTCAGATTCCCGCCTCATCTTTGCATCAGAAACAATAAATCATAGTAACAAACCACTTAATTGAGAATCTATTATGAAACAGTTAGCCCTCATGCTCGTCAGCCTGTTCGCCCTGCATACCGCGGTGTTGGCGGACGACGACAAGCCCATCAAGCTGGAGCAGATGCCCCAACAGGCCCAACGCTTCATCAAACAGCATTTCCCCGACAGTTCCATTGCCCTGGCCAAGATGGAGAGTGATTTCCTGAGCAAAAGCTACGACATCATCTTCACCAACGGCGACAAGGCGGAATTCGACAAGGCGGGAGAGTGGACGGAAGTGAACTGCAAATACAGCCAAGTGCCGACGGCCATCGTACCGACAGCCATACGCGACTACGTGAAGAAGCAATATCCCGACGCCAAGGTGCTGAGGATAGAGAAGGAGAAGCGAGGCTACGAGGTGAAGCTTTCCAACGGATGGGAAGTGACATTCGACAAGAACTTCAACGTGACGGAGATAGACAGATAACAAACCACCCTAAATACATCAAGATTATGAAACTGAATTTATACGTATGCTCATTGGCCCTTTGCGGCGCGATGGCTTTGCAGAGTTGCAGCGACGACAACAACCCGACAAACGTGTCCGAAGCGATACAGAGTGCCCTCGAGGCGAAATACCCCACGGTGACCGGCGAAGAGTGGGAACAGAAGTCGGGCTACTATGTGGCGGAGTTCCGGACCAACGGGATGGAGACGGACGCATGGTTCACCACCGCAGGTGTGTGGTGCATGACGGAGACGGACCTTGGCAGAGACAAGAGCGCCCTGCCGACTGAGGTGAAGGCGGCATTCGAGAGCAGCGACTACAAGACCTGGACCGTGGAGGACATCGACAAGTATGAGCGGCCGAACGAGACCTTCTACTTGATAGAGGTGGAGACCGCGGGGAAGCCCGACCACAAGCTCTACTACGCCACCGACGGTACCCTGCTGAAGAGCGTGGACGACGCGGAGAACGACGACGTGCTGCCCACCACCGTCATCTGACGCTGCCCCTGCTAGAGAGAACAAGAAAAGCGATTCGCCCCGAACATACGAGGGTCGAATCGCTTTTCTGTATGAGTAATAGTCGTGTGCGGACTACATTAGAATCTGAAGCCGAGCTTCAGCACGGGCATCTCTATGAGTTTGATGTTGTGGTGCGAAGCCTGGTACTTGTCGAAGCCTTGCGGACAGATCTGGATGACGTCGTAGCGGTAGACCACCGGCTGGCACTCCAGCGCCAGGATGAGGCCTTTGCTAAGGCTGTACTCCACACCGGCCACCAGACCGCCCTTGATAGCGAACATCTCGCCCACATTGCCTGCGGCATAGTAGACGTGCTTGTCGAGTCCGTCGATGGACTCGTCGCCAAAGTCGTCCTCACCATCGGCATAGGTGCCTACGTAGGGTTCCTTCGTGTCGACACGCGCCATCTGGAAACCTGCGGCCAAACCTAGATAAGGATGTATGCGCGGATTGCTCGTGCGGAAATAACGGTCCGTACCCACGTTCACAAACCAATTGTTGGAGGTCTGTGCATTGATATACTTCTGCTCGGGGATTATCATGTCGGCCACTGATTCGTAGTCGCCCTCCACATAATCCTTGCTGGGAGTGATATCGATGTCCATACCCAGCGACAAGTTGAGACTCCATTTGTCGGAAACGAAGTACTTCAGCTGTACGCCGAGCATGTTGGTCAGACTGTTGTCGGTCATACCGGAAATGTTCAAGTAGCTGCCGAGCTGACCCGACGTGGCGGTGCTTCCGTTGGGAAGACCTATTGAGCCGCTGGTGTTGGTCACCTTGGAGCTGAGCAGTGCCGTGTAGTCGCTGCCATACGCCTGTCGGCTGTTGCCCAACATCAACGACACCTGCCACTGACCTTTCCGGGGAGCATACACTACACCATCCTTACCCTTGCCGCCGCCACGTTGTTGCGCCAAGGAAGGCGCAACAACCGCGAACAGCAATAGCATTGAGTATAGTATTCTTCTCATTTCAATCCTACAATATTAGAACTAACGTTGAGTTTCTCCATCTTAGTCTGCAGAGCGAGCAGAGCTACGTCATACACTTTCTGTGCGTTGTTGTAACGTGTCTGAGCATCCTCCAGGTTCTGCTTAGCGAGGTCATAGCGGGCGTTGCCTTGGTTGTTCTTCAGGTTAGTAAGAGCCTGCTGTGCGCTTTCCAAAGCTGACTGAGCCTCTGCCAGAGCGGTGGTAATCTCCTCCACCTGGTTCTTGCAGGTAGCCACGTAGTTGTCGAGCTCAGTCTGCGAGAAGGTGTAGTACTCGGTATCCTCGGGACTATAAGTAGACTTGTAAGAGTCGAGGGCATTCGACACAACGTCCAAATAAGCTGTTGTCAACGATAGCTTGTCCTTAGCTATTTGAATTTCGGCCTGATATCCTTCCATATCCTTGCGATAATCAGCGGCTGTTTTGTTGTATGCCTCGATGGCCTCTTCTACAGGTTTGACTATCGCAGCCTTGAACGTATTGGTAGTTTTAATCTGAGCTTGGATTGTAGCGATATCATTTTCCATAGCTTTACGATTGTCTGCTCCAGCGATATCGTTCAAGAAGCTGTAAGCCTTGAGATAATACTGCCACTGTCCGAGGTAGCCGAAGTCTGAGAGCGCATCGGCATAGTCTGACATATTGTCGATGTTATAGAGGAACTTACCGTTCTCGTCAGACTCGCCCCACACCTCATTGAAGATCTTATCCTTGAGGTAAGCGTGCATCTGCTCTGGAGTGATCGCTTCAGTACGGAGGGTGTTTTCACTGTCGAGCACTCTACCGAACAGTCTGTTAGCATAGCTGCCGATGGCAACTTTCAAGTCAGCGCGGTTGAGGGCTGCCACCTCTTCGATTCTCACGCGGTTGAGCATCTTGCCCTGCAACTCAGAGGCGAAGAGCACTACGAAGTAAGCTTGGTACTGGAAGTAAGTGTCAGAATTAATTGTGGTTGCTATAACCTGACGATTACCTTCTAAGGTGTAGAAGATTTTACTTGCAGGTACAACACTCTTTACCGGCAGTTTCTTTACTGCATCCAGAAAATCTTTATACTTACCCGATAAGTTCGTGCCATCGTAGTCGCAAACCACCTTCTGGGCCGCATTGACATCTCTCAGCTTTCCGGCAAGCTTAGAATCAGCGTCGCGCAAATATGCTTCCGCAGTCGCTGCCTCGGTGGTGTAAGTAGTCTGTGCACTTTCGTAGGCGGTCGTCTTGGCTGCCGATGCTGCTGCCACCGCTGTCTCGTAAGCAGCGTCTGCCTCGTCCATCAACTCCAGTTGGATGTCAGCTTCGGTCTTGCTAGCGTCCTTCAAAGACTCCTGCCAAGCAGTAAAGGCTGCAGCTGACGCTTTAGCGTTCGCATCGGTTTGGTTGTCCTTGTAAGTCTCCCAAGCCTTCTGATAAGTCTCCTTGTCGTTAGCGGCCTTTGTCTGGTAAGACGCGTAGAGCTCCTTAGCGGACTGAGTAGCGATGGCATAAGCTTTGGTCTTTGTAGACTCTGCTTCCTTCACAGCTTTCTCGTACGCTTCGTCAGCAACCTTCTCGGCAGCTTCTTTCTTGGCAGTAGCGTTCTCCACGGTCTCTGTGTTCGTGTCAATAGTACCTTGAATGTCGTTGTAGAGATCAATCTGTTGGTTGAGCGCGTCAACAGCGGCCATCAGTTCGGTGTAAGCATTCGTAGGAGCTGCTGTTGTAGAGCTAAAATACGAAGAGATGTCATAGTCTCCAAACTCTTTATACTGATTGACTGTCGCCGCCCACAATTCAGAGATATAATCATAAATTTGCTTATACTTGTCGCGATTAGTTGCCAGCGTGTTGAGTTTAGCTGCATCCGTTGCGTCATCGCCGTCAGTGCGTACATAAGAATAGAGCTCGTTGAGGATGTCGTTCAAGCCAGCGAGGCGGTTGTCGATGGCAGACATGTCGTTGTAAGACACGGTTGCGGCGTTAGAGTTGGCAGAAGCTTTATAGCCATAGGGCAGCACAACGCTTGTCGTGAAACTATATGCCGGCAGTGTCTGGGTTGCGGCCGACAATGTTTCAATCTTATTAGCCTGTTTTGTGAGCTCAGGTTCTTTAGTTTGGGTGAGATTCGCCTGCAAGGCACTATAAATGCCCAAAGTGTTGATATATTCCTCTTCGGCCTCGGCCTTATTCTTCTGTAACTCGGCATACACCTCTGCCACTTCAGCGAGTGTGAGCTTCTGAGCTGCTTCGTAATCGGCCTTCGCCTGCTTCAACAGTGCCTCTTGCACTTCCACAGCGTTCTTTGCCAGTTCCACCTTGCGTGTCAGGATGGGTTCGTCAACGGCAGCATCGGCCGTCATTGCCGAATATGCGCTGTTGTACTCACGCTGAGCAGCGGTCAGCTCCTCTTGGCGTGTCTGCAGTTTTACTTTGGCTGCATAGAGGTTGCTCTTCTCCTCGGACAAAGCGGCCTCCAGGTCTTCTGTGGTCTGGATAGTCAGCTGCACCATCAGGGCCTCATAGTTTGCCTCAGCCTCTTTGTACTTGAGCTCCCACTCCTTTGTGGCCTGCTCGGCAGCTGCCTTTGCCTCAGCCAGCTCTTGCTCGGCCTTTGCCTTGGCAATCTCGGCGTTCAGCCACTCGGTCTCGGTCTCAGCCTTCAGCTTGTCAGCCTCAGCCTCCTTGATGGCGGCCTCAGCCTTCTCGCGTGCGGCCTGTGCCTTCACGTACTCTGCCTCAGCGTTACGGTAAGCGGCGTTAGCCTCCTCGGTAGCCACTTTGGCTTTCTCTACTGCTGCCTTAGCGGTCAGCAGTTCAGCTTTCGCGCTACGGAGTTCTTCAATGCTCTTCGGCTCGTCTGTGTCGATACAGCCGGTGAGCAACGGTGTCGTTCCCATCAACAGAAGGGAAGCGACGAGGTAAGTGATTTTCTTCATGCCTATACTAAACTCTATTGTTTAAAATAAAAATTA
>CAYZVH010000058.1:0-16464 GCA_964481755.1 uncultured Bacteroides sp.
GCCGTGGACGAGGACTTTCACATACAAGCCTTTCCCGACGAGCTCTACGACTATGTACGTCTGAGCGACATCGATCGGCTCAACCAATTGGCGGGACTCCAGCGCGTCACCATCTTCTCGCCCGACGGCCCGGCCGACTATATGCGCACCCGACTCAATCAGATGAGCGACGAGACCTTTGCCCGCTTCATCGACTTCCAAAAGCGAGTTTCCGAGCGCCCCGACCTCCTAGGAGCCGGCAGCCATGTAGTGGACGTGGTGACAGCTTAAGCGAACAAGTCGTCCATCGTTATCACCCGCTGAATGGCACGGCTATACATGTTGTCGGCTAAACCGTACGTGGTGACTATCGTTGGATGTATCGTCTCCTTACAGCGGGTAAGCTGTTGATATACAGCTATCTTGTTACGGATTCTAGCAAGCTCCGCATTGTCCAACACATATTCACCGATGCAGAACTTCATCTCACAGAGGTTGATGATTCTGTCAGCTCGACGTATCAGCAAGTCTATCTGCACACCGGGATGTTCATCGTTCTTCTCCACCCGCCAGGAATATTCAACAGTGTGCACAGAGGGTATACCCAACGCTTGCTTTATTTGAGGAATATGGTTCCAGCACAAGGACTCGAAGGCAAAGCCAAACCAAACATCCATCGTACGTTTGTCAAGCGGTCCTTTCCATACATCCGAATCGGGAGCTGTCTGTTTGTTGACGACCGTCAGGACAAACAATGAATAGAAGTCCACCAACCTATACCGTTCTTCCTTCGCAGGCACGCCATAATAGACATACTTCTGAATGAAATCGCTCTCCTCCAACGACTTCAATGTCTTGGTAAGTCCGCCTCCATAAGGCACGCCCGTCTTGTCGGCTATTTCCTTGCGTGTATACCCGGTCTTCCTGCCGGACAGAAAACGAACGATATTCATGCAATCCTGGTGATTGGTGAACAGGGACTTGAACAACTGCTCCAGTTCTTCGGCAAGTTTAGCATTCCGACGTATAAACAGATTGTCTATGGTCTGCTCTACACTGTCGCCCTTGCACACGTATGACATATAATAAGGTATACCTCCCAACATCATGTAAAGTTGCATCTGAGCATACCGGTCCAACGCTATTCCTTGCTCCTGATAATAGAGTTCCGCTTCGTGCAAAGTAAACGGATGCAGTTTGATCTCTCTAGTCTTACGGTCATAGAGTCCGCCTTTGTTATGCAGCAGGTTGTCCGCTATCCACGACGTGGCAGAACCGCACACAATCAGCAGCAGAGAAGGTTGCCCAGCTCCCCATCCATTCCAAAAATGCTCCAATGCCGAAAGGAATCCAGAGCGAGGGGTATCCATCCAAGGCAATTCGTCCATAAACACTACTTGCCTCTGCCCGGGAGCCGCCTGCATCTTCCTCTCCAACAGGCTGCGCAAATCGTCAAAAGCCGTCAGCCAGTCAGCGGGGACCTTTTGTCCGGCATTCCCATAATAGCGGAGGGAAGAGGCAAAGTTGTGAAGCTGTCCCGCCTTTTGATTGTTCACATCTATCTCTTGCTGGGATAGACCTGTATGGTAAAATGCAAACTGTCCGTCGAAGTATTCACGGATAAGAAAGGTCTTCCCCACACGACGACGACCGTACACAACCACGAGTTCGGGCTTGCCTGACTCGTAAATAGACTTTAACTCAGCCTGTTCTGATGTGCGTCCTATAATCTTCTGCATAAGACATCGATATTTAATTCTGCCGCAAACATAATAAAAGTACCCGATTTGGCAAAATAAGGAGCACTTATTCTGCCAAATCTGGTACTTCCGAGGGCGATTTGGCAAAATAAGGAAGGAAGTGGCAGTTATTCCGAAGCAGCGGAATGGTGCAGCGTACGATACTCTTTGGGCGACATACCGACCTGTTTACTGAAGAGGCGCGAGAAATAGTAACAATCTTCTATACCCACCTTATGGCAGACTTGGTTAATCTGCATGGTGGTGTGGGAGAGCAACGAACAGGCACGCTCTATCTTCAGGCGGTTGAAGTAATGTATCGGGCTCTCACCTGTGGCCTTCTTGAACACCGACGAGAAGTGACTCACGCTGTATCCCATAAACTTGGCCAGATTGTCGAGCTGCAACCGCTGCTCGATATTCTCCCTCATGTAGTGTATGGCCACATCCACCAGCGCGTCGGGCGAGAACTTCTCGCTATGGTTGTCGGCCTTGCGGAACTGCTGGATGAACCGCATGGAGCCCAGGTAGAAGTGCAACAGGCACGAGGCGTAACGCATGTTCTCGATGCTGTAGCCATCGTTGATGGTAAAGAATATCTCCTCGAAGATGTTGTTGCGGTCCGTGATGCGTGAGGTCATGCCCGGTTTCACATTCAGCGGGAGGGAAGCCCCCTGGGTGTAGAAGTCGGCCTGCACTCCACCGAAGTGTATCCAATAGATGGTCCAGGGGTCGGCTTCGTCGCTCCAGTAGACATGACGCTTGCCGGCGGGCAGGATGACGTACTGCTCGGCATCCATGTCGAAGGTCTGCGGGTCGTCGCCGATGCGGTAATGTCCCTTGCCTCGGACACAGTAGATGAGCACATTCTGCTTGATGGGCTCCTTGCGCTCGCGGAAGTGGTTCGTAGCATGTGGGTAGTAACCTATGTCGGTGATGTAGAGGCTCGATACGAGCGGGTCTGCCATTTGCATCTCTATGGCCACTTGAGGCAACACCACCGAGCGTTCGCCCATAAATCCGTCCTTTTGGTGTAACATGTTCCGTGCAGAATTAGATTAACGATGTAAAGATACATATTTATATATAGTAACGAGCCATCTTTACACGAAAAGATATTGTCCATTATCTGAAATAAGAAAATCCATCCTGCTCTTCCCGTTTATGGTGCATCTTTGCAACAGAAAGAAACAAGCTTAATCTATACAAATCCATGAAACAGTTCAATAAGACCTTCACGTACTTCATCTGCCTCGTGTCAGCCATGGGCGGATTACTCTTCGGTTACGATTGGGTAGTGATAGGCGGCGCGAAACCGTTCTACGAACTCTATTTCGGCATTGCCGACTCGGCAGCCCTGCAAGGATTGGCCATGACTATGGCCCTCATCGGTTGCCTTATCGGTGCCTGCACCTGCGGATGGCTGGCCGACCGCATCGGCCGCAAACGGCTACTCATCGTGTCGGCACTGGTATTCTTTGTGTCATCGGTGGCAACGGGATGGTTCAATCAGTTTGAACTATTCCTGGTAGCCCGCTTCTTCGGAGGCGTGGGCATCGGCATCGCATCGGGACTCTCGCCCATGTACATCGCCGAGGTGGCTCCCTCCGCCATCCGTGGCCGCTTGGTGTCGCTCAACCAGCTCACCATCGTATTCGGCATACTGTTCGCACAAATAGTGAACTGGCAGATAGCCGACGCTATCCCCGCGGACTTCACTCCGGCCGACATCGCCGCCTCGTGGAACGGACAGATGGCGTGGCGCTGGATGTTTTGGGCCTGCGCTATGCCGTCGATACTGTTCTTCGTGTTGGCCTTCTTCATCCCCGAGAGTCCCCGTTGGCTTGCCATGAAGGGATGTCACCAACAAGCTTCAGAGATACTCAGCCGCATCGGTGGCACCGACTATGCCCGTGAGGAGCTCGCCTCCTTCGAGTCGTCCTGCCAGCAGAGCGCCAACGAGGGCGGACTGCGCATGCTCTTCTCCCGTCCCATGCACAAGGTGCTGCTGCTGGGTGTGGTGATTGCCGTGTTCCAGCAATGGTGCGGTACCAATGTCATATTCAACTATGCACAGGAGATATTCCAATCGGCAGGTTATTCGGTCGGCGACGTACTGTTCAACATCGTCATAACGGGCATAGCCAATGTGGTGTTCACGTTTGTGGCCATCTACACCATCGACCGCTTGGGCCGCAAGACGCTGATGCTGATTGGTGCGGGCGGTCTCTGCGCCATCTACGCCATACTCGGAGCCTGCTACTATTTCCACATCACGGGCTTCTTCATGATTGTGCTGGTGGTGGCGGCCATCGCCTGCTACGCCATGACGCTGGGCCCCTGCACATGGGTGCTCTTGGCCGAGATATTTCCCAACCGAGTGCGTGCCGTTGCAATGGGTGTGAGCACCTTCGCCCTTTGGACCGGATGCTCTACGCTCACCTACACCTTCCCCTTCCTCAACCGCTCGTTGGGCAGCTACGGCACCTTCTGGATATACAGCGCCGTGTGTCTGCTAGGGTTTGTCTTCATCCTTTCGCTGCTGCCCGAGACCAAAGGCAAGCGGCTGGAGGAACTCGAAAAAGAATTGGTAAAATAAGTAACAACTATCATATAGACAACATTTATGGTAAAAGCATGGAGAGAGTCGGTGTCCATACCGACCTATGAAATAGGAGAACCCGAAAAGAATCCTATCTTTCTCGAGAAGCGAGTCTATCAAGGATCGAGTGGCGTGGTCTATCCCTATCCTGTGATAGAGAAGATATCCGACACACCCACACCTCACGACTGGCAGGCCATCTGGCTGGAGAACGAATACATCAAGGTGATGATTCTGCCCGAACTTGGCGGACGTGTGCAGATGGCTTACGACAAGATCAAGCAGCGCCACTTCGTCTACTACAACCACGTGATAAAGCCTGCCCTGGTGGGCCTCACCGGGCCATGGATATCCGGTGGCATCGAGTTCAACTGGCCTCAGCACCACCGCCCGTCGACCTATCTGCCCATCGACTCCACGATAGAGGAGAATGCCGACGGATCGGTGACCGTATGGGTGAGCGAGACGGAGAAGATGTTCCACCAGAAGGGTATGGCAGGCTTCACCCTGCGTCCCGGCTGTGCCTACCTGGAGATAAAGGGCCGACTCTACAACCGCACCGATGTGCCGCAGACCTTCCTGTGGTGGGCCAACCCGGCCGTGGCCGTGAACGATGCCTACCAGAGCGTGTTCCCGCAGGATGTCAATGCCGTGTTCGACCATGGCAAACGGGCCGTAAGCTCCTTCCCCATCGCCACGGGCACATACTACAAGATGGACTACTCGGCAGGCGTCGACATCTCCAACTACAAGAACATCTTTGTGCCCACATCCTACATGGCCGTGAACTCGAAGTTCAACTTCGAGGGAGGCTACGAGAACGACACACAGGCCGGCATGCTCCACGTGGCAAGCAACCACTACTCTCCCGGAAAGAAACAATGGACCTGGGGCAACGGCGACTTCGGCCGTGCCTGGGACCGCAACCTGACCGACACCGATGGTCCGTACATCGAGCTGATGGCTGGCGTATATACCGAGAACCAGCCCGACTTCTCGTGGCTCATGCCCTACGAGGAGAAGCAGTTCACGCAATACTTCATGCCCTACCGCGAGCTGGGCATTGTGAAGAATGCCAGCAAAGACCTCGTCATCAACGTCACCCAGGATGAGTTCATACTGTTTGCTACGAGCCGCCAGCACGTGCACATCACGCTGCGCTCCGAAGGCATCGTTGTCAACGACGAGTGGTACGACGTCTGTCCGGAGCAGGTGCTGCACATAGCCACATCGAAGCCCGTAGACAGAGTCTCCATCACCAAAGAGCTGTATGGCCGCGAGCGGGAGGTGCTCAGCTGGAGCCCCGAGCCCGACGAGATACGCCCCACACCACCGGCCGCCGAAGCTGCCCTGTTGCCCGAGGAGGTAAAAACCTGCGAGCAGCTGTTCCTCACCGGCCAGCACATCGAACAATATCGCCACGCCACATACGTTGCTACCGACTATTACCAGGAGGCTTTGCGCCGCGACCCGAACGACGTTCGTTGTCTGAACGCCATGGGACTGTGGTACATCCGCCGCGCCCGCTTCGACAAGGCCGAACCCTACCTGCGCAAAGCGGTATCCCTCATTACCAAACGAAACCCCAACCCCTACAACAGTGAGACAATCTACAACTTGGCTATCTGTCTGAAGTATCAAGGCCAATCGGCAGAAGCCTACAAACTATTTTGGAAAGCCACATGGACAAAAGGCCTTGCCGACGCGGCCTACTTCGAGGCTGCCAAACTGAGCGTAGCGAACGGACGGCTCGACGATGCACTCGACGAACTCGACCGCGCCCTCGTCTATGGCATGCACAACCAAAAGGCTTTGGCACTGAAGGCTACCGTGCTACGTAAGATGGGCCGCACCGAAGAAGCCCTCCGGTTGTGTAGCGATACACTGAAGATAGACCTCTTCAACTACGGATGCCGATACGAGCAGTACCTGATGACTGCCGACACGACATTGCTCGACACGATGTGCCAGATGATGCACGGCATGGCCAACAACTACGACGAGCTGGCCCTCGACTATCAAGCCGCAGGGTGTACCGAAGAGGCCGAGGCCATCTGGCAACTGGCCATCGAGCACCAGGCTACCACACCCATGACCTATTATTATATAGGTAACTATACTGAAGCTGAAACTGCGGACAGCCGTTACTGCTTCCCCAACAGCCTCGACGCGGTGCTGGCCCTCCGTCGGGCCATCAGCCAGAACCCCTCCGGAGCAAAGGCATATTACTACCTGGGATGTCTCTACTACGACAAGCGCCAGTACGACGTGGCCGTAGAAGCCTGGGAGCAGAGCGCACGTCTGGATGACAAGTTCCCCACCACGTGGCGCAACTTGGCGCTGGTCTACTTCAACAAACATCACGACACGGACAAGGCCGTAGCGTGCATGGAGCGAGCCTTCAGCCTCGACGAGAGCGATGCCCGCATCCTGATGGAGCTCGACCAACTCTACAAGCGACTGGGCCGCGACCATGCCGAGCGTCTGGCTCTGCTTGAGAAGCATGCCGACCTCATCGCCCAACGGGACGACCTTTTGCTCGAACAGATTACCCTGCTCAACCTTCTCGGTCAACACCGCAAGGCTATGCAGCTGATTGACGGACACATCTTCCATCCATGGGAGGGAGGCGAAGGCAAGATTCCCGCTCAGTATCAGTTAGCCCGTGTGGAACTGGCCAAGCACCTCATCGCCGAGTCGAAATATGCCGAGGCCCTACCGCTGTTGCAACAGTGCCTTGAGTATCCGCACAACCTGGGCGAAGGCAAGCTCTATGGAGCACAAGAGAATGACTTCTACTACTTCCTGGGCATCTGCCACCAAGCCCTAGGCAACGACGAGCAGGCTCGCCAATGTTGGGAGCAGGCCACAAAGGGCCCGCAGGAACCGGCTGCAGCTATGTACTACAACGATGCCAAGCCCGACAAAATCTTCTATCAAGGACTTGCCCTGCTGAAGTTGGGCCGCCGCGACGAAGCCAACGGACGTTTCTATCGGCTCACGAACTATGGTAAGGACCACCTGTTCGACCATGTGGTGATGGACTACTTCGCAGTGTCGCTTCCCGACCTGCAGATATGGGAGGGCGACCTCAACCTGCAGAACCAGATACACTGCAAATACATGCTTGCACTGGGTTTCTACGGACTAGGCGACAGCACCCATGCCCTGCGCTACCTCAACGAGGCCTCGCAACTCGATGCCAACCACCTAGGTATCTTCTCGTTCCGTACGCTCATCGACGAGAATCCCGAATACTGACACAAGCTTCACTCAGATTCATAACCAAGCCCTCATACCTAAACGTGTGAGGGCTTCCTTTTTGCCCGCACATAGTTCCCCAACATTTGTGATACAAAATATATTGCATACCTTTGCCACAAACTTATTCAGTAAAGTAATCGATGCAGTCTATGATAAGAAAGAACAATAAGATCAGTCGTCTGGCGGCTCCGGTAGCGGCCATACTGATGTTGTGCGCCAATCCGTTCTGCTCGGGCGCGGAGGCGCGAACAAGTATGCAGTCTCCAGCGACAGTGATGTACGAGCCAGACTCGTTGAAGGTTGCCGGACAGAACGTCGCCGATGCAGCGGAGAAGAGTGCGGAAGCAAAAGTACAATCCATTGAGCTACTGTCCACCTCACAGAGTTGGGACGGAGCGCAACTGCCTGCCTATCCGAAAGGTAAACCCCTGGTGAAGATACTGAAGGTCATCCTTCCGCCTCACGCCGTTCTGCCTCAGCACCACCACGACATCATGTCCTACGGCTACATCATAAAAGGTGAACTTACCCTCGTCCGTGCCTCCGACGGCAAGGAGGTCACGCTGCACGCTGGCGATGCTGTGGCCGAGACCGTGAAAACAGTCCACTATGGCGAGAACCGCGGCAACGAGCCCACCGAGCTCATCGTCTTCTACCCGACGAAGGAGGGACAATCTCTTTCCGAACCGGACTGATTGCACCACAGACACACTTTTAAGGACAACTTTCTGTGAAACAGATTTGGTGATGCGCCTAAGTAGACCTATCTTTGCACCAAATAAGTTCGGAAAAGTGTCGACTTTGGCATAAATCCGAAGTTAATAGTGTATCGGGCATGAAGAATGCCGTTCTGCAAAGTCTCCTTCTTCAATAGAATTTCTTCCTTACTATTACTCTTCTGAGATAAAGTGAAAACACTTGCGATACTGAAAAAAGAGGGGTATGAGTGGGAAGAATAGCTTTCCGTTCGTGTATTCCATAGATTTTTGCTAAGTTTGCACGAAATTACGGACGGGCGTCACGATAAGTCCCCAGTCAGAGAAATATATTTTCCTAACTAGGGAGTTCGTCCGCGATGACTAGAGAAGTAACAAAACAATAAAGACATAGCATTGATGGAAAAGAAATTCAAAAGAACAACCGTCACGTCCGCTCTGCCCTACGCCAACGGGCCCGTGCACATCGGTCACCTGGCCGGTGTCTACGTGCCAGCGGACATTTACGTGCGCTACCTGCGCCTGAAGAAAGAGGATGTGCTCTTCATCGGAGGCTCCGATGAGCATGGAGTGCCTATCACCATACGGGCCCGCAAGGAGGGCGTCACCCCGCAGGACATCGTGGACCGCTACCACAAGTTGATAAAGGATTCGTTCGAGGAGTTCGGCATCTCGTTCGACATCTACTCACGCACAACATCGGAAACGCACCACAAGATGGCTTCCGACTTCTTCCGTACGCTGTACGACAAGGGAGAGTTCATCGAGAAGACCTCCATGCAGTACTACGACGAGGAGGCGAAGACCTTCCTGGCCGACCGCTACATCGTGGGCGAATGTCCCCACTGCCACAACGAGCGCGCCTATGGCGACCAGTGTGAGAAGTGCGGCGCTACCCTCTCGCCGACGGAACTCATCAACCCGAAGAGCGCCATCAGCGGCAGCAAACTGGAAATGCGCGAGACCAAACACTGGTATCTGCCTCTGGACAAGCACGAGCCTTGGCTGCGCAAGTGGATTCTGGAGGAGCACAAAGAGTGGCGACCGAACGTCTACGGACAGTGCAAGAGCTGGCTCGACATGGGTCTGCAACCCCGCGCTGTGAGCCGCGACCTCGACTGGGGTATCCCCCTACCCGTGGAGGGAACGGAGGGCAAA
Source organism: uncultured Bacteroides sp. (assembly GCA_964481755.1). Lineage (GTDB taxonomy): Bacteria > Bacteroidota > Bacteroidia > Bacteroidales > Bacteroidaceae > Phocaeicola_A. The sequence continues at coordinate 9,459 of CAYZVH010000058.1, forward strand.
GTGCTCTACGTGTGGTTCGATGCCCCCATCGGCTACATCTCCAACACCAAGGAGTTGCTGCCCGACAGCTGGGAGAAGTGGTGGAAAGACCCCGAGACCCGACTCATCCACTTCATCGGCAAGGACAACATCGTGTTCCACTGCATCGTGTTCCCCAGCATGCTGAAGGCCGAAGGCAGCTACATCCTGCCGGACAACGTGCCCGCCAACGAGTTCCTCAACCTGGAGGGCGACAAAATATCTACCTCACGCAACTGGGCTGTGTGGTTACACGAATATCTGGCCGACTTCCCCGGCAAGCAGGACGTGCTGCGCTACGTGCTCACCGCCAACGCTCCGGAGACGAAGGACAACGACTTCACTTGGAAGGATTTCCAGGCACGCAACAACAACGAGCTGGTAGCCATCTACGGTAACTTCGTGAACCGGGCCATGGTGCTCACACAGAAGTATTTCGACGGCAAAGTGCCCGCTTGCGGCGAACTGACCGACTACGATAGAGAGACACTGAAAGAGTTTGCCGACGTGAAGGCAGAGGTAGAGAAGCTACTCGATGTCTTCAAGTTCCGCGACGCCCAGAAGGAGGCGATGAACCTGGCCCGCATCGGCAACAAATACCTGGCCGACACAGAGCCTTGGAAGCTGGCGAAGACCGACATGGCCCGCGTAGCCACCATCCTGAACATCTCGTTGCAACTGGTAGCCAACCTCGCCATCGCCTTCGAGCCGTTCCTGCCCTTCAGTTCCGAGAAGCTGCGCAAGATGCTCAATATGGAAGCGTTCGACTGGGAACGTCTGGGACACACCGACCTCTTGGAAGAAGGCCATCAGCTGAACAAGCCCGAACTGCTGTTCGAGAAGATAGACGATGCCGCCATCGAGGCTCAGGTGGAGAAACTCCTTGCCACAAAGCGTGCCAACGAAGAGGCCAACTACAAGGCCAACCCGGTGAAGCCCGTCATCAGCTACGAGGACTTCGAGAAGCTAGACATCCGCGTAGGCACAGTGTTGGAGTGTGAGCAAGTGCCCAAGATGAAGAAGCTGCTGAAGTTCAAGATTGCCGACGGACTGGAGAACCGCACCATCGTGAGCGGCATCGCCCAGCACTACAAGCCGGAGGAGTTGGTAGGCAAGCAGGTGCTCTTCATCGCCAACCTCGCCCCACGTCAGTTCAAGAACGGGCTGGTGAGCGAAGGCATGATACTGAGTGCCGAGAACTACGACGGTAAACTGGCAGTCACCACCCTACTCAACGAAGTGAAGCCAGGTAGCGAAGTGAAGTAATAACAAACAGATAACGACCGGGATACTTGCCTCTCTCTAAAGGGGAAGTATCCCGGTTTTTCAACCACCACGAATGGGAGAAGCATCGCTTAAAGAGAAGACCGCCAAAGGGTTGTTCTGGGGAGGCGTGAGCAACGGACTGCAACAGATGCTAAGTCTGGTGTTCGGCATCATCCTTGCACGCACCCTCTCGCAGGCGGACTATGGTATGTTCACGATGCTGCTCATCTTCACCACCATGGCCAACCTGTTGCTGGACAGCGGCTTCACCACCGCCCTCATCAACAAGAAGGAGACTACCGACGCGGACTACAACGCCGTGTTTTGGTTCAGCTGCGCCATGGGCGTGGGGCTCTACGTACTGCTCTTCCTAGCCACTCCCTACATCACCGGATGGTTGGGCGTACCCCAACTGACGACCCCGGCGCGCTTCCTCTTCCTATGGTTCCTCTTCTGCAGCACCGGCACGGTGCACAACGCCATCCTGGTGAAGCGGATGATGCTGAAAGAGAAGGCGAAGATAGAGATTACCGCTTTCCTGGCGGGAGGCGTCACCGCCGTGGTGATGGCCTTCAACGGCATGGCCTACTGGAGCTTGTTCGTGCAGATGGTGCTCCAAGGTTTCGTAGCCACCCTGTTGCGTTGGTACTTCTCACCATGGAAGCCACGGCTCACCTTCAGCGTTGCTCCATTGAAAGTCTTCTTTCCCTTCAGCGTGAAGTTGCTGATAACGGGACTCTTCAATGCGCTCAACGCTCACATTCTCGGCCCGCTGATAGGCAAATACTACTCGCCGGCTGAGGCAGGACGCTATGGCCAAGGCTACAAGTGGGGCTACATGACCTACTCGGTGGTATGGGGCATGATTCACAACGTGTCGCAACCCGTGTTGGCACAGCTCGTGGGTGACCCACAACGCCAAATGCCCGCCTTCCGTAAACTGATACGCTTCGTCTCGTTCATCGTCTTCCCCGGTCTGTTGGGACTGGCCTTCGTAGCGCCGGAGTTCATCACCATCACCGTCACGGACAAGTGGGCGGAGAGCGTGCCCTACATGCAGCTATTCTGCGTCTGGGGAGCCATCACTCCGCTGAACAACCTCTGCGCCAACGCCATCATCAGCCACGGGCAGTCAGGCAAATACATGGGAGCCACCATCGCCCTGGACATTGTACAGCTGGCGGTCATCATCCTGGCGCACCCCTACGGACTGATACAGATGGTACGCATCTACGTTTGCGTCAACCTGCTGTGGTTCTTCGTGTGGTACACACTCATGCGCCGCTACGTGCCAGTGAGCCTCCTCACGTTGCTGCGCGACATACTGCCGTTCCTCGCCATCACCCTGGCAGGCATCAGTATCAGTTGGCTGTTGGTGACAAGCATCGATAACCTCTATCTCCGCTTCATCCTAAAGATAGCGGTGACGGCAGCCATCTACATTGGGGTACTCTACCTCTGCCACGCCGTGGTGTTGCGGGAGAGCATCCAATTCTTGAAGAAACAATTCAAACGATAAATCGCCATGCATTCATCGGAAGGAAATATCACACTGGTTCCGGTAGGCGGACTCTCCAACCGTCTGTGGAGCATCGCCTCGGCGGTGGCCTTGGCAGACCATTGCCACATGCCCTTGCGCATCTACTGGTTCCGCGATGCGGGACTCAACTGCCGCTTCGACCAACTATTCCAGCCTATCATCCACGAAGGGGTCACATTGATAGAAGCCGGTGCCCCGCAGTGGTTCTACGACCGTCCGCGCCGGAAGAACTTCTGGCTGCCCACACTATGGCAAGACATTGCCTTCAGCCGCAGGATGTACGAGAATGACGAGCGGCTCCTGATGGACAACCGCTTCGACTTTCCGCAGTGGGTAGGCAACAGTCGCTGCTACATAGCCAGCTTCCGCCGCTTCTTCCCCTATCCGGACGATGCCTGTCGGAGTCTGTTCCGCCCCACAAGCGAACTGCGGCAGCGCATCGACGAGGTGACGGCGGAGTTCACCCCACAGACCATCGGCATCCACCTGCGCCGCACCGACCACACCTTCTCCTTGCAGGAGAGTCCGCTCTACCTATTCGAACAGACCATCGAGAGCGAGATAGCCCAGAATGCCAACGCCAACTTCTATCTCGCCACCGACTCCGAGGAGGACAAGCGACACTTGCGGGAGCGCTACGGCAACCGCATCCTCACCTACGACTGTCCGCTCACCCGCGGGTCGCTCCAAGGCATGCAAGCCGCGGTGGTGGAGCTGTGGGTCTTGTCGCGCACCCGAGAAATCATCGGCTCACATCGTAGCACCTACTCGCAGCTGGCGGCGGAGCTGACCAACATACCTTGTCACATGTTACGTAAAAGTTAACAGTCATGATTACACTTGCCCCCAAAGAACTCTGTTGTGGTTGCACCGCCTGTGCAGCCGTCTGTCCCCATCACTGCATCCAGCTGAAGGCAGACGACGAAGGATTCCTCTATCCGCGCATCGACCATGAGCAGTGCGTCAGTTGCGGACGCTGCGAAGAGGTTTGTCCCACCATCCGTCCCCAAGAGGAGCGCGAGCCGGCGGACACCCTTGCCACCGCGCATACCGATGCGGAGATACGTCTGGAAAGCTCTTCGGGAGGGCTTTTCACCGCCTTGGCCGAGGAGACTATCCGCCAGGGAGGCATAGTGTTCGGTGCCCGCTTCGACGAGCGGTTCCAGTTGGTGCACAGTTACACTGATACCATAGAAGGGCTAGCGGCTTTCCGAGGCTCGAAATATGTGCAGAGTAACTTGGGAGAGAGTTTCCGCAAAGCGAAGGAATTCCTACGGACAGGGCGAAAGGTGCTGTTCAGCGGCACAGGTTGCCAGATAGCCGGACTGAGAGCCTGCCTAGGCCGACCCTACGAAGAGCTGCTCACCTTGGACATTCTCTGCCATGGTGTAGCCAGTCCAGCCGTGTGGAAGAGTTACCTGCAGCAGTGCATCGTACAGACCGACGAGAAGATGGAGCGTCTGCGAGACGTGGACTTCCGCGACAAACGCAACGGATGGAAGGCATACGGGTTCCAGCTCGACTTCACGGACAAGGAAGTCTTCGTCAGCCAGGCCGACAACCACTATATGAAGGGCTACTTCGCCAACCTCTACCTCCGCCCCTCGTGCCACCACTGCCCGTTCCGCCGTTTCGGTTGCGGTAGCGACCTCACCACGGGCGACTGCTGGGGCATCGAGCAACACCACGTGCTGCCCGAGTGCAACGACGATAAAGGGATGAACGTTGTCTTTGTGCACTCCGCCAAAGGAGAGCTGGCTCTGAAAGAGGTGGCAGACAAGCTACACAGCGCCCACATCAGTTACCGCACGCTGGAGAAGAAGAACCCCGCTATCCTCCATTGCGCCACACCGCATCCCCAGCGGGCAGAGTTCTTCCGCCGTTGGCGCACGGGAGAGTCACTCATCAGTCTGATAGACCTCTACACCCGCCCGTCGCTCCAGAAACGGACCGAGACATTCTTCACCCCACTGCTGAAGGCATTGGGCATTAAAGGATTTACCAATAGATTCAGAAAATGAGAATAGGGATACTCACACTACCGCTCCGCTGCAACTACGGAGGCATTCTGCAAGCCTATGCCTTGCAGGAGTTCTTGACACGAGAAGGTCATGAGGTGACGGTGCTCAACCGCCAGCGCAACGCCACCGACGAGAACCTCGGATCGCGCCTCTTCAACTTCGTGAGCCAAGAGTTGATGCACCACAACCTGCAACAGTTCATCCATGCTCACATTCATCAGACCTCAGTCCTCCGTTCGGAAGAGTCCTTACGCAAGGCCGCCTCCGGACTGGATGCCGTGATTGTGGGCAGCGACCAGGTGTGGCGACTGGACTATATAAATAAGGTAGAGCGCAACTATTTCCTCGATTTCGTAGATTCTCCCTGTCGGCGCATTGCCTACGCCGCTTCCTTCGGCATCGGCCATTGGGACGCTCCGGCAGCGCTCACCCACGATGTGGCCGATTGTCTGAAAGGCTTCACGGCCATCTCCGTCCGTGAGCAGGACGGTGTGCGTCTTTGTCAAGAGGCATTCGGTGTGAAGGCGGTACAAGTGTCGGACCCTACCCTACTCTTCGACCACACCTTCTACGAGGGGTTAATAGAGAAGCCTCACAAGGCAACAGCACCCACCCTATTCTATTATCTGCTAGGGAACAAACGACAATGGTGGCCGTTGATTGACGGACTGGCAGAGCGGCTCCAGCTAACGCCCCGCACCGTAAATGCGGACTTTGAGTTGTCCATCGGCAAGTTCAACTTCACGCACTACCCTACACCCGACCGCTGGGTTGAGGGCATCCGACAGGCATCGTTCATCGTGACGGACTCGTTCCACGGCACCGTGTTCGCCCTGTTGTTCGACAAGCCGTTCGTGGTGTTGGAGAACCAATCCGGAGGTATCTCGCGCATCCACTCCCTACTAAGTCATTACGGTCTGTCAGACCGTTTGGTTAGTCCCGAAACCTTATCGGACATGTCTACAGACAAGCTTCTCCACGACATCTCCTATGGGGAGGTAACTCCCCGCATCGAAGCAGACCGCTTGGCTGCAGCCAATTTCCTACGGCAAGCGTTGAGGTAATATTCTGCAAGTATAAAGAGACGGTTTAATAACCTATATACTCAAGTGCCATTGACCTATATGCCCGTTGATAGGAGACCTATAGGCCACCAAACCAATCGTATTCGGGCTTGCGTAACTTGAATAGGGACAGGTGTCGGATTGTTTTTGTAATAAGATGCCTCATGTTCAAAGACACATTTTTCGATAACGGGATTAATTCCGTCTTTTCTGTATTGTTTCGGATAACAATCTTTCAACACCTTTTGGGCAATCTCTACTAATATGCTATCCCGTTCAGAAATTGACATCCGAGAAATCCTTTCTTGCGACTTGGCTACAGAGCCAATGCAAAGGAACACAACAAGTATTATCAACAACTCTTTCATAATGACTGATAGGTTTCAGAAATCATATCTCATTATCCAACGCACAAATTTAATTTCAGTTTCGTTTTCGGTAGATTTGACATAATTAGCCTTGCTATACATCTTCATCGCTGCCTCAAATTGCTCAAAAGCTAGTGCCAACTTTGGGAAGTCGTAAGATGTATCCCTGTTCTTCCTATCTGAGGACATAGAAATAGATAATAAGTTTCCTATAAATCGTAATAATAATAAATAAGAAGAGATGTCTTACAAGATGGCGAAACAAAAGCATCCTTCAAATATCTGTTTACAAATTCTTTATCCTTAGTTATAGATTCAATATAATCTACCCAATTCACATGAAAGTCTTTTCTATTCCAAATACTCAAGAATCCGAGCGTTGAAACAGACGCGAGCATAAGAGATATCTGCAAAAAGTCTGATGAGAATCCTAGCCAACTGACAAAAGCGAAACAAATTATCACTGCCAAGAGTCCTATCTTAATAGGACCTATCACACTTTCAATTGTCTCATACATACTTTGTATCTCCTGTCATATGCTTGTAAAGACCTAACAGCGTACCTAATACTGAACATCTTTCTCCATATAATAGGTTTCAGAATCCTCCGCAGAATCCTCAAAATATTTTATATGGATTTTAATATCAGGTTTCTTTTCACTAGCGCCCTTAACCACGGTACGAAACGATTGGCTTTTATTCGATTTAATGAGAATAAACGGATTATAA
>CAYZVH010000059.1:0-15977 GCA_964481755.1 uncultured Bacteroides sp.
CACTTCAAACGAATCTCTTTCCACTTGGGGAACCACTCCAGCTCGGTGCCCGGCTTCACGAAGAACTGCATCTCCATCTGCTCGAACTCACGCATGCGGAAGATGAACTGACGGGCAACAATCTCGTTACGGAAAGCCTTACCGATCTGTGCGATACCGAAAGGCACCTTCATACGTCCGGTCTTCTGCACGTTCAGGTAGTTGACGAAGATGCCCTGCGCCGTCTCCGGACGAAGGTAAACCTTCATGGAACCATCGGCTGTGGAACCCATCTCGGTAGAGAACATCAGGTTGAACTGACGAACCTCGGTCCAGTTCTTTGTGCCCGAGATAGGACAAACAATCTCCTCATCGAGGATGATCTGACGCAACTCCTCGAGGTCGTTGGCGTTCATAGCCTTGGAGTAGCGCTCGTGCAAAGCGTCGCGCTTAGCCTGATGCTCCAGTACGCGGGGGTTGGTAGAGCGGAACTTGGCCTCATCGAAGCTGTCGCCGAAACGTTTGGCGGCCTTGGCCACTTCCTTGTCAATCTTCTCGTCGTACTTAGCGATCTGGTCCTCTATCAGCACGTCGGCGCGGTATCTCTTCTTGGAGTCCTTGTTATCAATCAAGGGATCGTTGAATGCGTCCACATGTCCCGAAGCCTTCCAAATGGTGGGGTGCATGAAGATGGCGGAGTCGATACCCACAATATTGTCGTGCAGGAGCACCATGCTCTGCCACCAATACTGCTTGATGTTGTTCTTGAGCTCTACACCGTTCTGACCATAATCATACACTGCTCCCAGTCCATCGTAGATATCACTAGACGGGAAAACGAAACCGTACTCCTTGCAGTGGGATACGATTTTCTTAAATACATCTTCTTGTGCCATTTTATTATCTATTTTATATTTTTACTTCATAAAGGAGCTACAAAGATAGATATTTATCCGCAACGAGAACAAAACGTGTGCTTAATAATTATAAATAGCCCCTCTTTTAGGCCAAATTGGCTCTTCGAATCGATATTTCGGGTGCCTTTACACCATCCGAAGGACCCTTATGTAATGCCCATATATAAGCCTTTTCACAAACATTAAATGGCCTATAGCACCAAATTTGAGTCTCCGGCTGCCCGTCATTTCCCCAAAAAGCACTAATTTTGCACGACTCACAACGAAACGACAATATTTACTATGAATGACGATACCTTCGACAAAGATGAATTGAGTAACGAACACTCCGACTATAAACCGGCTGACACCTCCGACGAATCGGTGAAGCACCAACTGAGCGGCATGTACCAGAACTGGTTTCTCGACTATGCCTCCTACGTGATACTGGAGCGTGCCGTGCCGCATATCAACGACGGACTGAAGCCCGTGCAGCGACGCATCCTCCACTCCATGAAGCGGATGGACGACGGACGCTACAACAAGGTGGCGAACATCGTGGGCCACACCATGCAGTTTCACCCCCATGGCGACGCTTCCATCGGCGACGCGCTGGTGCAGCTAGGCCAGAAGGAGCTGTTGGTGGACTGCCAGGGAAACTGGGGAAACATACTCACCGGCGACAGCGCGGCCGCGCCTCGTTACATCGAAGCCCGTCTTTCGAAGTTCGCACTCGATGTGGTGTTCAACCCGAAGACCACAGACTGGAAATTGTCGTACGACGGACGCAACAAGGAGCCCATCACGCTACCCGTGAAGTTCCCGTTGCTGTTGGCACAGGGTGTGGAAGGTATTGCTGTAGGTCTTTCCGCCAAGATTCTGCCCCACAACTTCAATGAGCTGTGCGATGCCGCCGTGGCTTATCTACACGACGAGCCGTTCAAGCTCTACCCCGACTTCCTGACGGGAGGCTCCATCGACGTGTCGAAGTACAACGATGGCGAACGGGGCGGCACGGTGAAGGTACGCGCAAAGATATCGAAGGTAGACAACAAGACCCTGGCCATCACGGAGATTCCATACGGAAAGACAACCTCCACGCTGATAGACTCCATTCTGAAAGCGGCCGAGAAGGGTAAGATAAAGATACGCAAGGTGGACGACAACACCTCAGCCAAGGTAGAAATCCTGGTGCACTTGGCACCGGGGGTCTCATCGGACAAGACGTTGGACGCCCTCTATGCCTTCACGGACTGCGAGACAAGCATCTCGCCAAACTGTTGCGTCATCGATGACCAAAAGCCACACTTCCTCACCATCAGCGATGTACTGCGGAAGTCGGTAGACAATACCATGGACTTGCTCCGCAAGGAATTGCAGATACACAAGCACGAGTTGGAGGAGAGTCTACACTTCGCCTCACTGGAGAAAATCTTCATCGAGGAGCGCATCTACAAGGACCAAGAGTTTGAGCAAGCCCCCAACATGGACGCCGCCTGCGAGCACATCGACGAACGGTTGACACCCTTCTACCCGATGTTCATCCGCGAGGTGACCAAGGACGACATCCTGCGGTTGATGGAGATAAAGATGGCCCGCATCCTGAAGTTCAACAAGGATAAGGCAAACGAAGCCATCGCCCGCATGAACGAGGAGATAGAGAGAATCAACCGCGACCTCAACGATATGGTACGCGTCACCACCGAGTGGTTCCAGATGCTGAAGGAGAAATACGGCAAGGACCACCCGCGCTTGACGGAGCTCCGCAACTTCGACACCATAGAGGCTACGAAGGTGGCCGAGGCCAACGAGAAACTCTACATCAACCGCGAGGAGGGATTCATCGGCACGAGCCTGAAGAAAGACGAATTCGTGGCCAACTGTTCGGACATCGACGACGTCATCCTGTTCTACCGCGACGGTAAGTACAAGATAGTGCGCATCAGCGAGAAGATGTTCGTCGGGAAGAATGTGATGTACATCAATATATTTAAGAAGAACGACAAGCGTACTATATATAATGTAGTGTACCGCGACGGCAAGGATGGCATCCACTACCTGAAACGCTTTGCCGTGACGGGAATCACACGCGACAAGGAGTACGACCTGACGCAAGGCAAGCCTGGCTCGAAGGTAGTCTACTTCACCGCCAACCCCAACGGAGAGGCGGAGGTGATAAAGGTGACCCTGAAACCCAACCCACGATTGAAACACATCACCATGGAGAAGGACTTCAGCGAGATTGCCATCAAGGGACGTCAGTCCATGGGCAACATCCTGACGAAGAACGATGTGCACAAGATCAGTCTGAAGCAGCGTGGCGGTTCCACCTTGGGAGGCCGTCAGGTTTGGTTCGACCGCGATGTGCTCCGCCTCAACTACGACGGCCGTGGGGAGTACTTGGGCGAGTTCCAAAGCGAGGACACCATACTGGTCATCATGGACAACGGGGACTTCTACACCACGGACTTCGACCTCAACAACCACTATGAGCCGGGTGTGCAGCTTATCGAGAAGTTCGATGCCAACAAGGTATGGTCCGTAGCCCTCTACGATGCCGACCAACAGGGATATCCCTATCTGAAGCGTTTCATGTTCGAGAACACCAACCGCAAGCAGAGCTTCTTGGGCGAGAACAAGGACAATCGACTCATCTTGCTCACTTGTCAAGTGTACCCACGCATACAAGTTACCTTCGGAGGCAAGGACAGTTTCCGCGAGCCCCTGCAGATAGAGGTGGAAGAGTTCATCGGCGTGAAGAGTTTCAAGGCCAAAGGCAAGCGCATCACCACATTCGAGGTAAGCGAGATTACCGAGCTGGAGCCCACCCGCATGCCGGAGCCTCCCGCCACCGACAACACCCCATCCAGTGAGCCTGTGAACGAAGACCCCGACGCCGGCAAGAGCGACAGCGACCTCATCGACGAAATGACGGGCCAGTTGAGACTATTCTAAAGTCCAACTGAAGCCTCGGTAGCCCCCTATGCTCACGACGGAGAGGGACAATGAGGAGAAGAGTCCGATTAAAAGGTTATACGTCAAATTGCTGACACTTCCCATAAGAATGCCGATATTTGCGGAACGAAAGAGTAACTAAAATAGAAGATAGTATATGAGAATAGGAGATAAAGTACGCTTCCTCAGTGAAAAGGGAGGCGGCATCGTGAAAGGTTTTCAAGGTAAGGACACCGTGTTGGTGGAGGACGAAGACGGATTCGAAATCCCCATGCTGATGCGTGAATGCGTGGTGATCGACACCGACGACTACAACATCCAACGCAAGCCACAGGCCCCTCAGCCGAAGGAGACCACCCCACAGCAAAGCAACAAGCTACGCAAGCCCGCGGTCATTGAAGAGAATGACGAGCCGGAGATTACCTATCGCCCGGCCGAGACCAAAGAGGGAGAGAAGCTGAACGTCGTGCTGGCTTATGTGCCGCAGGATGTGAAGGCCATCTCCACCACTGACTTCGACACCTATCTGGTGAACGACAGTAACTACTTCCTTAGCTATACTTATATGAGCGCGGAGAACAAGAGTTGGCAGGTGCGGGCCACAGGCATCATAGAGCCGAACACGAAACTCTTCCTGGAGGAGTTCGGCAAGGAGGCGCTCAATAGTCTGGAGCATGTGGCGGTGCAACTGATAGCCTACAAAGAAGGCCGCGCTTTCCAGCTGAAGCCCGCCGTCAGCGTGGAATTGCGCATAGACACAGTGAAGTTCTACAAGTTGCACACCTTCACGGAGTCGGACTTCTTCGAGGAGCCTTCGCTGCGCTACGACATTGTGAAGGACGACGTGCCCGCCCGGCAGATGTTCGTTGATGCAGAGTCATTGCAACAGGCATTGCTGCAGAAGAAGAGCTCCGACGCTGTACGCCCGAAGCCTGCGGAGAAGCTCCCGCGAACGGATGGTATAATAGAGATAGACCTTCACATCGGCGAGTTGCTCGACAACACCACAGGGATGAGCAACGGCGATATGCTCAACTATCAGTTGGACGTCTTCCGCAAAACGTTGGACCAGTACAAGGCCAAGAAAGGTCAGCGCATCGTCTTCATCCATGGCAAAGGAGACGGCGTGCTCCGCAATGCCATCATAAAGGAGCTGAAGTACAAGTACAAAGAGTACACCTACCAGGACGCCTCCTTCCGGGAATATGGTTTCGGTGCCACGATGGTCACTATCCGATAGATTTCAGAGCGAAGCGAAAGGTTGAGCGCTGCGAAGAAAATAATTATAGGTGTATCTCGCATCAATATCGAAATAATGCAGTACCTTTGTATAAAGAAGCATGGATATGATGAACGCAGACAATAAGACTATCGCAAAGATTATAGATGTTGCCAAATCTTCTGTTCCAACAGGAAGCCAGGCCATCCTATATGGTTCTAGAGCCAGAGGAGACGCTAGGATGAATTCAGATTGGGATATACTGATTCTTCTGGACAAGGACAACCTAACGCAATCGGATTACGACACAGTGAGCTATCCATTTGTATTATTGGGATGCGACCTTGGTGCTGAAATCAATCCAATTCTCTACACAAAGAAAGAGTGGGAGTCCTATTCATTTACGCCATTCTACGAGAACGTGAAGCGTGATGGCATCAACATCCTCTAGATATGGAACAAGAAAATAAGGAAATATTGATAGGTCTACAAAAAGAGAAAGCCTTGCGTTTTCTGTCTCAGACAAAACGCTTCCTATTGCAAGCATCCTCTTCTGAAAACTATTGATGCAATCCAATACCTATATATATTATAGTGTAAAGGATTGCATTTTATTATGCAAAAGTATGGCATCAGAAGATGTTTGGCAATTGCCAAACACGTGTACGGCAGTTGTCAAACACGTGTACGGCAGTTGTCAAACACGTGTACGGCAATTGCCAAACACACGTTTGACAATTGTCACGCACCGAATGACACGATATTTTCGCACCATAGCATCTGTATTCTACAAGGTTTTCAAACGGTGTCAATCATTGGTATAAACAGACATCTATCCAGTATATATCTTAGGAAATTTGGTCACATACCAAGATAGTGACAGCAATCTGAACTTAAGAATTCTACTCCTCAACCAGATACACAGGGCCGATAATGCCGGAGGGGACCAAGGGATCATCAGGCTTGGCGATGACGGGATAGGCGTAGGTGACGCGCTGCGACTCGGGCAGGGCGGCATCGCCAATCATGCGGTTCGTCAACGAGTTGGCTACTTCAATCTGCAGGATGTTGTTGCCTTGCTGCAAGTATCCGGTCAACTCAAGGCACCAGGGCGAACACCATACGGTGCCGACAAGCTTGCCATTCAACGTGACACGGGCGACAGACTCCAGACGACTAAACTGCAGGAACTGACGTTTCGACTGGGACAGCGAGTCAGCACAGAAAGTATGCCGGTAAACCGCCGTACCCGAATAATAACGTATGCGAGCATCGGCCGACTGCGACCAGTCCGTCAGCTCCGTCGTCATCACCCGTCCGGGGCCTCCCAAGGCAGTGGAGTAATCGATAAACCACTCGCCAGCCAACTCTTGCTGCCTCTTTGGGGCATCCCAGATGAGCAAAGGAAGCGTCTCGGCAAGCACGTCGTGATTGTGCATCACGATGACGTAGGACTCGCGAGGTTGCATGCGAAGCTCCACGGCAAGCCGGCCGTCCGGCGTTCGGGTGGCCGGGATAATGTACCGCTTCCCTGTCACAGGATTCCACAATTCGGCCATGTCCTTGGTAGTGCGGAACCGGAAGGTATGGGTGAGCGGTGTATCCTCGTGGTTGTCGACGAAGTAGATATCGCCATCCCGAAGCTGCCGATGGGCGAAGAAGCACTTGCGGTCCGCAGGCATATCCACATCGGGCAACAGACCAATCTCTACAAAGGTTTCCTTCAAGGACATTCCCCAAAAGACCTTTCCTTTTCCATGGGTATTTATGCCCGAGTCAGCGGGCTCGGTTCCCCATAGGTCATCCGCCAACTGACGGAACTCCTCCTTGCAAGCCTTATCCTTCAGCGGTCCGGACCAAAGAGGGCGAGGACCGTATATCGCCAGTCCATCCTCCACCATATCAGCTATCTTGCGCAAGGCCTCCAGCGTCATCTCTCCGTTGGCCGGCAGTATCATCAACTCATAGGTAAGTCCACCGGGCAGGGTTACTCTGCCATGCTTCATCCGCATGCGAGTCAGCAGAGCATCGGAGGTAAACACATCGTAGTCATACCCCGCAGGTATCGACGGCAAGCGGTGGGTCAAGATCTTCACCGGGGCATTCTCGCCTAAGTATACACAGAGGTCCACCACCGGCGCTCCTTGACGCATCAGATAGGAGCATCGCGACTGATAGTCCCAGAAGTCACGACTGTAGGGCCAAAGGGTGTTGTTGCGGTTGAGACAGTAATGACGTCCGCCGGCCGTGTTGCCCGGTAGGCGGTCAGTCCATGGCTGGGCAGCGGAGGCGCATACCACAAACTCGTTCAGTCCATAGCAGTAGGCATAGTCGGCCAGTTGTTTCATGTAGGCCAACGAGTGGCTATACTTGGCATCGGTGAACGCCTCGCCGGAAGCGATGGACTTGCCATAGACGTGAGCCGCCGAGGAACTCTCCTTGATGTCGTAGTTGCCATCGGGATGCATGGCCCAAAACTCGCCTTGAGGTTTCATCACCCGTCCCTTTGCCTGCAGCTGGTCGGCCACCATGCAGAGGGCATTGCCTGTGGCTTGTGCCGTGAAGGTCAGCCCGCGGCTGCGACAGAGACTGTCGAACACCGCATAGTGGTTGTCCGCCACCAGGTCGGCTATGGTACGGCGCACATCGTACAGCACCCCATCGGACTGTTCCGTCGTGTTGACCACATAGCCAGCCATCACCGGCAACCATTTCAGAAGGTCGTACCCACGCAGACGGGCGAAGCTCCGCTCGAAGCCCGGGGTCCAATTCTGCGAGCCGGCCTCGTTGCTGTCCATAGCCACGCCATGCAACACACCCCCGTGAGCCTTGATGGAGTCGGCTATCACGGCGGCATAGTGGTTCCACTGCACCTTGGCAGCTTCGGCGGAGAGTTTGTCACACTCCAGTCCCAGCAGATTCTGCCGTCCGTGTTTGGTACGGGTGCCAATGGGCATGTGCACGAAACGCATCACCAGCCACTGGCCGGCGGGTGCCTGCCAACGAAGTTTACCGTTGACCGTGTCCACGCAAGCGGACAAATCAACGAGTCGCTTGGCGTCAATCAGTTCTTCCATATTATATAGGGGCGTGCGGTCTTTCTCTATGTATTCGGAGTAGAGCCCAGCCTTCTCTTCCCATTGGTCCACGCAGGCACGGGCCGACAGCACGATGTTGCCTATCTGCAAGTCGCGCCGAGCCTCGTCCGCCTCGAGCCAGTCGTGAAAATGAAGGCGATAATAGCGTCCTTTCACGGTAGGGAATGCCAGGGTTTTCTGTTTCCAACTGGAGTGTGCCTTGTATACAGGCTTCAATTGACACACCGTGCGGTAATGGACTCCATCGTCAGAGACTTCCAGTTCGCCCAAGTCTGGCAACACGCGATAGCCCGTACCCACAAAGGTGTCCGACGGAGGAGCGGGCACATTGGTAGCACTTGTGGTAGCCTTTCCACGCGGACGAGTGCTATAGGTGATGCTGCGTGCCGTAAACTCCTCACCGAAATCGAGGGTAATGGTGATGGGGCCATCGTCCTGTTGCTGAGGTATGACAGGCAGCTTCGCGCTATTCACGAAGCATACACCCGCGTCGAATCCCTTCACGTTGCAGGAGACGACAGGCGGCACTCTCCTACTGTCTTCGCCCGTCTCTTTGGTATATGGAAGAGCTATCAAGGCCACATCGTGGTAATGTTCGGCGTCGACGGAAGGCAAGGGGATGTCGAGCGATTCACCGCCGGACACCAACGTGTCCACACAGGCGAGGCGTTGCATCCCTAGGTCGGGGGTTATCCACGGGCCACCGGCAACGTATCCGTTGGAGATATGCACCTCGAAAGTCAGTCCAAGGCGTTTGGCCTCCTTCGAGGCAAAGAGCAAGGCGCGCCACCACTCGGGCGAAAAGGCGTCGCACGCCTTTTCAGCGCTTCCGTGCACTTGGTCATAGTATACCACTCCGCCTACACCTGCCTTCTTGAAAGCTTCCAAGTCAGCCGTGATGCCTTCGGCGGTGCTTTCCGTCTCTCCGTGGAACCACCAAACCTTGGTGCGTGCGGAGTCTTGCGGATTGGAGAAACCATACCAGGCCTTTCTTATATCATCTTTTGATGACGACTTCGACTGACAGCCGGCAACGATGCCCAACAGTATCAGCGACATCATCAATGTACCTATTCTACCCTTATTCATTTTCGCCTTCAGTTTTATCTGAATACAAAGGTAGACAAAACAATGGAATTATGCACGAAAACGTGCATAATTATGCCAGCGTACACTAGTGCGGGAGTTTACAGTGGCTTCTTTTTCAGCAGTGTGATGGGTACGAGCGTGCCGTCCTCTATGCGGTAGAGGCGTTGGTTGGTAGCGGGGGAAGCGAGACCACCCAGCTGTTCGATGTAGGGGCCGAGTTTCAGATAGTCGAGCCAATCGGCCCGGAAGTTTTGTGGAAGGGATTGCTTGCCGGAGTACCAGGCTACCTTCACATCGAGGAATTGTTGATGAAGGAGCCGTGCGAGTCTGCCCACCTCCTCGGGTTCGCCATCGCCACCCATGAAACAGACACAGGTGATGGCGGGGACATATGTACGAACAAGGTCTGTCAGGAAACTGTCCGTGACCTCCTCTCCCTTGTCCTCCCACAGCCAGGGGCTATGGCAGCCCTTGCAGTGAATGGGACAATTAGAGATGTTGAGGGCCAACGTCACCTCATCGGGTATCTCCTGACAGACGATGTCGTAACTATAGCATTTTAGCATTTTATCTCTCCATGTTCCTTGGCGTAGTAGCGGCGGGCAGCCTCTTGCTGACGAGCAGCGGAGAAGTTGCTGATACGTTTCATGTAGCCGATGATTCGCGTCAGGTAATCGAGGTTCTCGCCACCGCACTTCGGACACTTGTGCAAGTATTGCTTCGTGATGTGTCCGCAGTCGTTGCAGATGGTGTTGGGTATGTTGAAGGTGAAGTAGTTGCAACCTTCCACAGCAGCCACACGCAGCAACTGGCGATATTGTTTCTTGGACAAGTGCTCCTCCAAGTTGAGGTGGAGCGCCGAGCCACCTGTCAGGTGCTCGATATATTTACGGCCATGGAGGCGGAACTTATCGATGATGTTCTTCGAGTGGTCCTCCACAATGTAGAAGTAGCTGTTGTAGCAGTCGCGGGGCACGACATATCCGTCCTCCTTGTCCCACTTCGCATGTTTCACGCCCACGTTCTCGGCCGGAATCATCTCGCAGTTGAACAAGGTATCCTTGGTGCGATACCGTCTGTTATACTCTTCTATCAAACCCAGCACCTGCTGCACATACTCCACATACTTGGGATTGTCGCTGATCTCGATGCCCAGGAATTCGGCGGACTCCACCAGTCCGTTGATGCCCACCGTCAGGTACTGACGGCCGATGTTGATGTAGCCGGCATCGAACAGAGGCAACATGCCGTTGCGCTGCAGTCTCTTCAGGTTCTCGTCGTAAGCCAACTGCACTTTGTGCACGAGGTCCACCACTTCGGTGAGGAACGACATATAGTCCATTCCGTTGTTGACGGCATACTGCACACAGCGGTTCAGATTGATGGTGAGCACACTCTTCGATCCAGTGGACACGCCTCCGGCACCCAAGGTGTAGCTGAACCCGTTGTCCTGTATCTCGTTGCGCAGACGGCAGCAGGATGCCAGCGAGTCTGCGTTGTCGCTCATATAAGTAAAGAAGGAGTGGCCCTCGGCATACATCTCGGCAGTGAAATCGCCCCACTCCTCGTCCTTCACGTCGTTGTTCTCGGTCAGCAGGGCCATAGTCTCCACGGGGAAGGTCAACGGAGTCTTCAGCCGCTCGGCATTGAACCACTTCATGAAGCGCTTCTGCAACCACGACAAGGATTCCCAGTCGGGCTTCTCGCCGTCGGGGAAGACGAACTCGCCAAAGAGGCTCTCGAAGTATGGACGGTCGTAGTAGGAGATGTTCCAGAACACGGCCTGGAAGTTGCGTGCTCCCGTAGGTTGGTTGATGGAGTATACAATCTGCTCGAAGCAGTCGGTGATGACCTTGTCTATCGTGCGGTGTTTCAGCGAGAGGTCCACCACCTCGTCGGCGCGTTTGTAGTAGTCGTTGCCATACTCCTTACCGATGAAGTAGTTCATGTACATCAGGAACTCCGGTGTGGCACAGGCGCCACTCAGCATACTGGAGACGATGAACACCAGGTTGACGAACCCGCCGCAGAAGGACTTCAGATTGGTCGGGCGGGACGAGTTACCGCCTATCGAGAGGGTGCCGTTGAGCAACCATGGGTACATGGTGATGCTGGCGCAATAGTTGGCCAGGCTCGTCTCGTCGTTCTTGTAGACGAAGTGATTGTTGAGCATACGCATGTACTTGTCGGAGAACTCCTTGCCATACATCTCTTTCATGCGGTCGGTGAGCAAGCGACGGTTCAGACGGATGAAGCCGGACTTAGGCAGCTCGCCTATCAGCGTTGCGATGTTCTTGCGCTCCACATTGGCGTTGGAGTCGTACTTACTACCGGTGGCAGGGTTCTCAGCCTTGCAGTAGCTTATCAGGAAGTCGAGGCGGTCGCGTATCTCGCGGTCCTCGGTGTGGCTTTGACGATAGAGCATGTATGACTTCGCCACGGCGAAGTAGCGCTCTGACATCAGTGCTGCCTCCACCTGGTTCTGAATCTCTTCTACACTCATGCCGTTGTTGATACGCAGATGCGACAAGATGTTCGTCAAGTCCTCCTCGGTAGCGAACGCTCCTACGGACAAGAAAGCCTTGCGTATGGCATTCTTTATCTTCTCGACAGAAAACAGTCTACGTTTCCCGTCACGCTTCACAATGATAGTTTCTGCACTACTCATAGTTGTTGTTATTCACTAAAATATCTACTATTATATGTTACATTTACACCATTCCACCATAGGATTCCTATCCCTACGGGGATACACAGAAGGGGTTCTGGTTAGTGTTTGCAAAGGTAGCTAAGTTTTGTTCACTACCAAACGAGACCTGCAAAATAATGACACCGAGAACGTGATTTAGAATGTAAAGTTTTCCAAAACCGAGCAAGCAGTCATTGATACCCAACACCTTACGAGTTCGAACTCGCAGAAAAGTTTTCCAAAATGAAAATCCGTTCTAAATTATGCCGATGTGTGATACGAGATTGTTACCCGCATTACGCGCTGTAGTAGAGAGGCTTCCGACGGCTTTTGTAACAAGATTGTAACATCTATGACACCACATTATAACATAGCCTTCGGACCTTTGCAGCCAAAATAATTAACGCTACAACAAATGGAAACAATTTATTTAGGTTTTGTCATTTTCCTGTTCGTGCTGGCCGTGTTCGACCTCTCCGTGGGAGTGAGCAACGACGCGGTGAACTTCCTCAACTCCGCCATAGGAGCCAAAGCAGCCACGTTCAAGACAATCATCATCATTGCCGCCGTGGGAGTGTTCTGTGGTGCGGCCATGAGTAATGGTATGATGGAGATAGCCCGTCACGGCATCTTCCGTCCCGAGCAGTTCTACTTCAACGAGCTGATGTACATCTTCCTAGCCGTCATGGTGACGGATATCGTGTTGCTGGATGTCTTCAACTCACTAGGTATGCCGACCTCCACCACCGTTTCGATGGTGTTCGAGTTGCTGGGTGCGACGTTCGCGCTTACACTTCCCAAGATTGTGGCCGACAGTTCGCTGAGCATCGCCGACCTGATGAACACCGAGAAGGCCCTGTCCGTCATCATGGCCATATTCGTGTCGGTAGCCATCGCCTTCTTCTTCGGAGTGGTGGTACAGTTCCTGTCACGTTTGCTGTTCACGTTCAACTATCGTTCGAAACTGAAATGGAAAATAGGTCTGTTTGGTGGTGTAGCCGCCACGGCCATCGTATACTTCATGTTGATAAAGGGCATCAAGGACCTCTCGTTCATGAACGACGACCTGAAGGCCCTCATCCACGACAATACCGCTGTAATCATGGGTGGATGCTTCGTCTTCTTCACCATACTGATGCAGATTCTGCACATGTGCAAGGTGAACGTGTTCAAGATCATCGTACTCATGGGTACCTTCGCGTTGGCTATGGCATTCGCCGGCAACGACCTGGTAAACTTCATCGGTGTGCCTTTGGCAGGTTACTCCTCTTATATGGATTACATAGCTAACGGCAACGGCAATCCGGGCGCGTTCCTCATGGACTCGCTCAACTCCCCCGCCCGCACACCGGTCATCTTCCTGGTTATCGCCGGTGCGGTGATGGTCTACTCGCTGATGACCTCCAAGAAAGCCTACAACGTGGTGAAGACCTCCGTGGACCTCTCCCGTCAGGACGAGGGCGACGAGATGTTCGGTTCGTCACGTATGGCCCGCAGCTTGGTACGCTCGGCCAACAGCACCTCACGCTTCATCCTCAACATCATACCCGACAGCACCAAGCGCTGGATCAACACGCGGTTCGACAAGGAGGATGCCATCATCGAGGAAGGCGCGGCCTTCGATATGGTGCGCGCCGCAGTGAACCTGGTGCTGGCCGGTCTGCTCATCGCCTTGGGGACTTCGCTGAAGTTGCCTCTCTCCACCACCTACGTAGCCTTCATGGTGGCCATGGGTTCCTCACTGGCCGACCGTGCATGGAGCCGCGAGAGTGCGGTGTTCCGCATCACGGGTGTGCTCTCCGTCATCGGTGGTTGGTTCATCACCGCCGGCGCAGCCTTCCTGCTCTGCTTCGTAGTGGTGCTGGCCATGTACTACGGAGGCATGATAGTCACCATCGCCCTGGTGGTACTCGCCATCGTGATGCTCATCCGCAGCAACATCCAATACTCTAAGAAACTGAAGAACGAGAAGTCGGACGACCTGTTCCACAAGATGATCGCATCGAAGGACAAGGCCGAGACTTACGAACTGCTTAAAGCCCACATGGCACAGAACCAGGCAGACTACATGACCTACGTGATGGATGTCTACCAACAGATAACGGACGGCTTCATCAACGAGGACCTGAAGAGCCTACGCCGCGCGGACTCCACCATGAAGAGCAAAAAGCAGGAGCTGAAGAAGCTACGTCGCCGCGAGCTCATCGGTATGCGCCGCATCGACCGCGACCTGGCTATCGAGAAGAACACATGGTTCCACCTAGCAAGCAACAGCACCGAGCAGATGCTCTACTGCCTGGTACGTATCTGCAACTCGTGCGAGGAGCATGTGGACAACAACTTCTCGCCCATCAACCAAGACCGTGTGAAGGAGTTCGTCCCCTTGCGCGACACACTCATCTACCTGCTCAACCGCACCAAGACTCTCATCAACAACGGAAACTTCACCGAGGTGGACGAGGTTCGTGCAGAGTGCGACAAGCTAAAGGAGTCCTTCTCCCGTGTACGTAAGGAACAGATGAACCGCATGCAGGACGACCACGACAACTTCGCCGTGTCCTACGTCTACCTGAGTACCCTGCAGGAGTCGCAGGAGTTGATAGCGCTGCTGCGCCACCTGCTCCGTGCCATCCGCAACTTCAGAGACGTGCCTCAACCTAGATAGTACATTCTTTTCAAATCCATAAGGAGCGCGGACTGGGACTTTGGCGCAACCACAGCTTAAGACCCATCCGCGTTTTCTGTATATGTAGTAATGTATAAGCAAATAGCAAACAAACTATGAATATCAGATATATCTTCACAACAGGACTGGTTCTCGCATGCGCGGTGGCCACTGATGCACAGACCGATGCCGACAGTCCTAAATACGCAGCAGAGATTCACGGAACCATCCGTGGTAAATATGAGTACCAACCGGACATGGGCGCCGGACGCTTCGAGGTGCGCAACGCACGCTTCAGCCTCACCGGCAAGGTAGCCCCGGTAGTCTCCTACAAGGCCGAGATTGACCTCTCCGACGAGGGCAACATCAAGATGCTCGACGCCTACACACGACTCACGCCCGACAATCACTTCAACTTCACCATCGGACAGATGCGTGTGCCGTTCACCATCGACGCTCACCGCTCACCCCACCAACAGTATTTTGCCAACCGCTCGTTCATTGCCAAGCAGGTGGGCAACGTGCGCGACGTGGGTGCCACGCTCGGCTACAAAATCAACGGCAGCCTGCCAATGGTGTTGGAGGCAGGCCTCTTCAACGGTTCGGGCTTGACGGGACAGAAGAACTTCTGGACCAAAGGCATCAACTTCTCCGCCAAGATGCAGATGTTCCTACCCCAAGGATTCAACATCACCCTCAGTGCACAGAAGATTAAGCCGAACCTCTACTCGGTGATGATGTACGATGGCGGTGTCTACTACCACAGCCGCGGATGGCACATCGAGGCAGAGTACTTGCTCAAGCACTACAGCCAACACTCCTTCCACGACGTGAATGCCTTCGACGGGTTCGTCTGCTACGACTTTCAGCTCCACAAGAAATTCTTCAGCAAGGTGTCCGTCCTGGCCCGTTACGACTACATGGGCGACCACAGCGACGGCAAGTGCTACACCGACGGCAAGGAGGTCACCGAAGGCGGTTCGCTCACAACCAACGACTATCGTCGGCAACGCGTCACAGGAGGTGTGACACTCAGCATCGCCAAGCCGTTCATCTCCGACATCCGCATCAACTACGAGAAATACTTCTATGCGCACAGCTCCATCGCCAAGACCTCAGAGCAGGACAAGTTCGTCATCGAATTTATGACGCGGTTCTAAGGTCGCCGCCTAGCAATCCATACATATATTATATAGGTATACACCCCAATCGGACAAAAGCCTCGCCAAGAGACAGTCCAGTTGGGGTGTAACAGTTCTGCAACATCATCGTAACTGAAACTTATCCCCTCTGTTATGCAGTAGAAACGCTGCCGGCCGACCTTTGCAGCGTAAAAAACAAAAAAGGATACACGATGAAACAATTGTTGAGAAAAGCTATTATGCTT